>CP090851.1:313574-627148 GCA_041879415.1 Vibrio chagasii
TTCATTACCACCCAGTCGAGGCGGCCTCACCGTCGGCTTCCAGCCCGCTTCAAGGTTTTTGTCGAACAGAAATAGGAGCCATACATGGCTGAATTGTTCGATGTTGCGAACCGACTCTAGGCAGTTTGCCGTGTCAACAAGCCTTAATCTAGAGGTTGATGTCGGCACCAACCTAGGCTGCCTTGGTACCGCGAACTTCTCTTTATAGGGAGACTCTATAAAGCCAATAGGTTCAATGGAGTACATGGGGGACGTTCTCTAATTACGATCTATGGCCGGAAAATATCACAAAATTACTTGTTTTTCTTTTGATAATAATTATCATTTGCAATGTTATAACGTATCAAGTGATAATTTAGGGGAAACAAATGAAACCAAATATCCATCCTGATTACCGCACTGTGGTTTTTCATGACACCAGTGTTGATGAATACTTCTTGATAGGTTCAACCTTGAAAACAGACCGTACTATCGAATGGGAAGATGGCAATACTTACCCTTACTTCACTATTGAAGTGTCTTCAAAGTCTCATCCTTTCTATACAGGTAAGCAACGAGTGATTCATAAAGAAGGTCGCGTGGCGAACTTTACTCGCCGCTTTGGTCAATTGGGTAAGGGAGCTAAATAGATGAAGGTTGTAAAATCACTTAAAAGTGCAAAGAGCCGTCACCCTGATTGTCAAATCGTTAAGCGTAGAGGGCGTCTCTATGTAATCTGCAAAACCAACCCAAGGTTCAAAGCGGTTCAAAAATAAGCAGTCAATTGGATGTGACACACCTGTAAAAACGAGGGGAAAGTCAAACTTTATTCATTTAACGGTTTTTCTTTTCCTTCATATGCAAGTTGATTAAATACCGAGTGGTTATTTATCGTACGGTGAACTTTATTTTTAAACTAATCAAGAGGTTATATCGTAAGTTATATTAATAGTGAATGTATGGTTGTGAATTATAAAGCTGATTTTTGTGTTTATTATGGTTTTATTTGCTAATTAATTGTTCAAATAGAGTTAAATATCGTCGTTTGTTACACATTTTGTAACATTTTGAATTTCTAATTGATAATTTTGTCGCGTACCCTTCGCCTGCAATTTGAACATTTTTGTCACAATTGCATAGGAATCACTACAAGGAGGGAACTGATGAGTTCATCAGCTTCAATAAAAAACAACTCGCCAAAGAAACCTATTTTTACCCGTTTTCTCGATGGTGTTGAGTATTTGGGGAATCTATTACCCCACCCGATCACTCTTTTCGCAATCTTCTGTGTCGCAATCTTAGTTACTTCTGGTATCGCAGGGTACTTTGAAGTGTCTGTTATGGACCCTCGTCCAGAAGGTGCTCCAGGTCGTGCTGCTGACGGCATGATCCACGTTGTAAGCTTACTTAATGCTGAAGGCTTACAGCTTATCGTAACTAATTTAGTTAAAAACTTTGTTGGCTTTGCGCCATTAGGTACTGTGTTAGTTGCAATGCTAGGTGTAGCGATTGCTGAGCACTCTGGTCTACTATCTGCTGCAATGCGTGGCATGGTAATGGGCGCATCTAAGCGCATGGTTACAGTAACTGTGGTATTCGCAGGTATCATTTCTAACACAGCTTCAGAGCTAGGTTACGTGGTACTGATTCCACTAGCAGCAATGCTTTTCCACTCTTTAGGTCGTCACCCTCTTGCTGGTCTAGCGGCAGCATTCGCGGGTGTATCTGGTGGTTACTCTGCAAACCTTCTAATCGGTACGGTTGACCCACTGCTTTCTGGTATTACAGAAACAGCAGCACAAATGATCGACCCGACTTACACAGTTGGTCCAGAATCAAACTGGTACTTCATGTTTGTTTCTACTTTCTTCATCGCAATTACGGGTGCATTCGTAACTGAGAAGATTGTTGAACCAAAACTGGGTAAATACAACGACGAAGAAGCGTCTGAAGATTTATCAAACGATACAATGGGCAAGCTAACAGACGTTGAGAAGAAAGGTCTTAAGCTAGCAGGTATCGCAGTTCTAGCAGTATCAGCTCTTCTTGCTTGGACAATTGTTCCTGAAGACGGTGTTCTACGTTCTGCAGCTGGCACGGTAGCAGGTTCTCCGTTCCTTAAGAGTATCGTAGCGTTCATCTTCGTATTCTTCGCAGTTCCTGGTTTCGTTTACGGTAAAGTTACCGGCACAATGAAAACTGACCGCGACGTTATCGATGCAATGTCTAAGTCTATGTCTTCTATGGGCATGTACATCGTACTTGTATTCTTCGCTGCTCAGTTTGTTGCTTTCTTCAAGTGGACTAACTTCGGTCAAGTATTCGCAGTAGCGGGCGCAAGCTTCCTACAAGACATCGGCCTAACAGGTCCAATGTTGTTCTTCGCATTCATCCTAATGTGTGGCTTCATTAACCTGATGATTGGTTCAGCTTCTGCTCAGTGGGCAGTAACAGCACCTATCTTTGTTCCAATGCTAATGCTTGTTGGTTACGCACCAGAAACGATTCAAGCGGCTTACCGTATCGGTGATTCAACAACGAACATCATTACTCCAATGATGAGCTACTTCGGTCTTATCCTTGCTGTAGCAACGCGTTACATGAAGAACCTAGGTATTGGTACTCTGATTGCAACTATGCTTCCATACTCGATCGTATTCATCGTTGGTTGGAGCTTAATGTTCTACGTGTGGGTATTCGTATTTGGTCTGCCAGTTGGCCCAGGTGCAGCAACGTACTACACGCCATAGAATCTAATCATTGTTTTATGATTACACCGAAAGCCTGCACATTGTGCGGGCTTTTTCTTTGTTGGAAGATAGGGATTACAAGCCTGCAAATCGGTAGGTTATCCCAAACTCTAGCGACCACCCTACATCCCTTTGGATGAGAGGGCTGTTCGAGTCGTGATGAGTTAATTCCATTTTGCTGATACCAATCCAGCGTGGTGTAAATTCATAGAGGCTAATGAGCCCTGCTTGATAAACAAAGGTAGACCCTGCATCAAACTGATCTAGCCCTGATGCAGAGGATTCGCTGCTTGAAATGCCGTAGAGGTGATTAGAGAGTTTTTTGTCACGATAATCGACTTCGAGGTAGGGGGTAATGGTTAATGGCTTTGCCCATGTTTCTAACGTCCTGCCTAGATGCAGCTGAACTTCGTAGCCATTATGCTCTGAAGTTACGTCGTGTAAGTAGGTGAGTCTAGCGCCTACTGTCCCCAGAGTTATCCCGAGTTCGCCATTGCCATCTCTGTCTTGAATGCCACTGGGTAGGTCAACGAAGGTATCTGATACTTCAGCGAACCGCCAGTTTCCAGATAGTCCGACAAAAGGCAGCAGTTGCCAGTTTGCCAAGCTGCCATCAATAAAGCCTTTAGAGCCAGAATAAAAGAGGTTGGGTGTCGCACCAAGTTGCGGGGTACTCTTGGTAGAAAAAACACTTTCGCCGTAAGTGAGGCTGCCGCCAACGATGCCATATTCTTGATTGGCGAAGGACAGTTGAGTGCTTCCTAAAGTGATGGACAGTGCTAAAGCAATGCGACGAACCATAATCAATACTCCGTTATTGTAATAAATATCAAGAACGGAGTAGGTCGATTAAAATTTCACAGAGCTCTTTGTTGCCTCAATGAGACGTTCCCAGATCTCTCTGGAGAAGAAGGGAGGGTTAGCGCTTTGCTAGTAGGCGATCAAGGTGGTTAGCGAACTCACGACGGTCGGTTTGAGATAGTGAACTTGGGCCACCTGTTTGGATGCCACTTGAGCGCATGGTTTCCATAAAGTCGCGAATATTTAGGCGCGCTTTAATGGTCTCTTTGGTGTAAAGCTCCCCACGAGAACTCAGCGCGAGTGCGCCTTTAGTGATCACCTCGTCAGCCAGAGGAATATCTGAAGTAATCACGAGATCGCCTTTCTCTGTACGTTTTACTATTTCATTGTCGGCGATATCGAATCCGCTTGGTACTTGAATAGAGTGAATGTTGTTACGCTTCGGTACAGGGACAACGTGATTCGCGATGAAGGTGCATTCAACACCGGTTCGCTCAGCTGCGCGTACGATGGTTTCTCGGATAACCTTAGGACAAGCGTCCGCATCAACCCATATCTTCATAGTGTTCTATTTCTCTGTTAGCTAATCTGTTGATTTATTTTTGTTAACTTACGTCTCGGCTAACTTACTGCTCAGCTAATTTGGCTTCAAGCGTGGCGACGCGAGCGGTAAGTTCAATAATTTGTTTTTCTAGTTGGCCAATACGATCGACCTCTGGCTCTTGTTGTGCAGCGACTTCTACCTTGGGAACGCGGTTCGCGCTTTTCCAGCTTTTAATGGTCGTAATTAACGCAGGCATTGGAACCGATGTACTCATGCGAGCTTTTACTAATGCAACGGTTGGCTCTTTGCCTTGTGCTTGCAGTCCTTCAAGCACTGATTTCAACTCTTCAGAAACATCTTTTGTCAGCATGTTGACCTCCATTTTTAGTCTTTGGTCATTTTACTCGCTCCGGTGACCGATAGCGAATCATAAAACTGCCTATGGCGTGTGAGAGATCTCTTACAAACGCTGTGAGATAACGCGAATACTTCTCTAGAGAAATTGATATGCATATGGCTAAGGTGTTGAATTTTAATTGTTTTATATAATTAACAACTTGGTTGAATTCAAAATGTGATGCAAATCTATTGTCCGAAATCCTAAATCGCGTAAATTAAACCTTGTCGGAAGGATTCTGACACGGAACAGGAAAGCACCAAGGAATTGGTTATCTTCAGGATGAAGATTTGGTTACTTAGGATTGAGTGATCAAGCATGGAGCGCAAGGACATTGTAGGGACACAGTCAGTTAACAGGAAGTTAGCTGCAATGGAATGACAATGGACACCTTTAGGATAAAGGGTTGGATTAGCATCAGGATGATGTAAAGGACACCGCTCACGGAACAAGTGATGTGCGCTAACTAGGATTGTTAGCTTTCAGGATGATTGGACACCGCTAGGACGGCGAAGTAAAGGAAAGAGCTGAAGGATTACAGCCACTATTATGGATGATGCATGGAGCATTAATTAGTAGCCGGACTGCTGCGAGTAAGACCCTAGCCCTGACACTTCGGTGTCGGGGCTTTTCTTTATCTGGACATTTCACCCATCTAGAGGCTCTTTATTTAGGAGCAATACATCTGCTTTTCTGCTAACGGTCAACACAAGGAGTGTTTTATGACGATAGCAACTTCAAGAACGCTGTTAGTACCTTATACCGAACAGCTACAGCACGACTTCATTAAGCTCAACTGCTGCCCGATTAATCGAGCAGAAATGAATGGGCCGCATTCTATCGCTTCTGCGAAGCAACTATTTCAAGAAATACTGCAAGACAACGTCGGCTTTTGCCGTGCCATTATCCATAACCAAACCCGTGAATATCTTGGGCATGTATTTATCTCATCAGAAGAAGGTAAGCACGAGTTAGGTTTTATCTTGGATAAAGAGTATTGGAATCAAGGTTTTGCCAGTGAGGTGCTGAAACCTTTCTTTAATTTGGTGTGCTTTGAAGAGCGTTTAACGAATGTTTTCGCGACCGTTAATGTCGGTCATAATCCATCGATCAAGCTTTTAGAAAAACTCGGCTTTGTATTTAAAGAGACCAAACAAGATCAGTTTGGCCCTTATCATGAATATCGATACACCGCTTACTGCGACGTTACATTCTATGAGGCTGTAGCTCAAACCGCATAGAACGGAAACCTACCATGGTCAGTTTCCCTTTGTAACAGTCATCCCCTAACGCTGAAAACTCAAATTGGTAAATGGTGTGCCAGCGCCAAATAGTCGTGAGTTCATGGCGCATCTTCAGTTTATGACCACTAAAGGCAACACTTAATAGTTGCAAGTCGAGCTCTTTACACTTTCTCGCAATGGCAGCTTTTGCAAGCTCAGATTGCCTGCGCTGCTGCCAAAACAGAAAGCAAAAGAAGCACAGAAACAAAATAGCCAATAAGTTATCTATCATTTAATCCATACTTCCTTTTACTTTTTCTTCCTGTTTAACCCTAGCTTTAAGCAGCTTTATTCAGGCTTATCAGCTAGTTGCTAAAGTATTACTGAGATTTAGTAGCTTGTTGTAACTCGATAAGTGCATTCGCCAATTCTGGAGATGGGTTTGAGTTCAGCAATGGTAAAAATACCATTCTCAGAGCTGGAATCATCACCAGATCTGCAAATAGCTGGTTGAATAGGTTTTGATTGCCCGTTTGTGCGAGGCGCAACAAGAATTGCTCAGCAATGGCTGGGTTTTGTAGAGCGTGCCAGCTTCGGCCTGCTAAGCCAATCAGTACTTCTTGATGACTTAAACGCGGGCTCGCCAGAACTTGGTTAATCACTGTATTGGTGATGTTTGGCTCTGCACCGGATAGGGCACGCACCAGTGCAGATAACAAGAATAGGTCTGGTTCGCTGCTGTTGATCTCATTCTCTGCCATCTCTTGTAAGCGTTGAGCTAGCTTGTCATTAATTTGTGTGTGCTCAAGTGCGCCTAATGTCGCGTAAAGTGGCTCAGAAGGAAGCTTGTTGAAGGCTTTACGAATTGCGACACCGTTTTGTTGGCTACCGAGACGGGCACTCATATCAGTGATGCCTTGAAGGCCAACAGTCTGCCAATTGTCCCAACCTAACTCGCCGGTGAAGTAGTGCTGAGCATGCTCATAGTATTGGCTAGTAGCAAGGTCTAATTCTGCTCTTACTTGGCTATGGAATACCGCCATTTTGTCTTCAGAAGGTTTGAAGGTGTATGGGTTGTTTGACAGCTTTTCCTGTTGCTCTTCGCTGATCTCACCGCTTAAGCGCGTGCCCATCGCTTCTAATACGAACTTCAAAAAGTTACCTACATCGGCTTGGTTGAGTAGGCCTCTTTCATCTAGTTTGAATTTTAAGAACCAGATCCATGGCTGCTTTTGTTCATTCCAGTAGCTGATCGCTAAGTGAGCTTGTTTCTGAAGTGGAAATGGGTATGGCTGTTTCCCTTGCTCAACATCTGAGAATAAGGTGTTGTCGATTTTCTGGATACGACGACCGAGATCGTAGATATCGTATTGGCAACCGCTATTCTTTAATAACTGAGTGAGCGTGTGAATGGTTTCCATAGTAATAAGCTCCTAACTTTCTTTCCTCAATAGATGGTACTCTATGCCCCAATTTCAAGGTCACTAGATAAATAACTTGGTGAAAAATGACAGCTGCCACAAAGTTACCTCCATTACTTCAACAATTAGAACAACAAATGCGCCAACGCTCTCTGTGGAGTAGCGTTGCACCGTCGGATGAAGCTCTGGCGAGCGTTGAACCTTTTGCTATCGATTCACTGCAACCCGAAGAGTGGCTACAGTGGATCTTCATCGTAAAGATCAATGCGCTGATTGACGCGCAAATGCCTTTACCTAAAGGGTTTGCTATTCATCCATATTTTTGTGAAGTATGGAAAAACGAGGCGGACAAAGCTGAGCTACTAGTGACGATTCAAAGCATTGATGAGGTATGCGCCTAATGTTAGAGATCATTTATCAAGATGAGTACTTTGTCGCGGTAAATAAGCCTGCAGGAATGCTGGTGCACCGCTCATGGCTAGATAAACATGAGACTCAGTTTGTGATGCAGACTCTGCGTGACCAAATTGGTCAACACGTGTTCCCATTGCACCGTTTAGATAGGCCGACTTCCGGCGTATTGGTGTTCGCACTCTCAAGTGAAGTGGCTTCTGAGGTGATGCCGATGTTCGCTAACCATGAGATGCAAAAGACTTATCATGCAATTGTTCGTGGCTGGATAGAAGAGGGCGATACGCTTGATTACCCACTTAAAGTCGAGTTAGACAAGATCGCGGATAAGTTTGCAAAAGAGGACAAGGAAGCACAAGAGGCCGTGACGGCTTATGAACCGTTAGCAAAAGTGGAAGTACCATATTCGACAGGGCGTTTTCCAACGAGCCGTTACTGCTTAGTGGAGATGTTGCCAAAGACGGGCCGTAAACATCAACTGCGCCGTCATATGGCCCACCTAAGACACCCAATTGTTGGCGATACTTCTCACGGTGATGGCAAGCATAACCGACTGTTCCGTGAAAACTTGGATTCACACCGTTTGTTACTGCACGCTTCAGAGTTGCGCTTTATTCACCCTTTCACTAAAGAAGAATTAGTGATGAAGGCAAGCCTTGATGAAACTTGGCTACAGTTATTTGAAACCTTTGAGTGGGATACAAATTTAGTCGATGCGCAAGCACGGTC
This sequence comes from Vibrio chagasii, assembly GCA_041879415.1. NCBI lineage: Bacteria > Pseudomonadati > Pseudomonadota > Gammaproteobacteria > Vibrionales > Vibrionaceae > Vibrio > Vibrio chagasii. The sequence continues at coordinate 321,830 of CP090851.1, forward strand.
GTCTAAATAAAAGTTAGATAAAACAAAGGGCTGATAGTGATATCAGCCCTTTTTCTTGTCTGTATAATCTTGAGTAGATCAACCAATGATGGTCACTAGTCGTCTAGTGTCGAGATCATTTTAGCTTTTCTAGATCCGCTTCGATCTCAGCGATCTTGCTAGACACAACCTTTTCTAAATGACGTAGGTCGGTCAGGATCTTCTGTTTTACATCCATCTCAGTGGTTGGCGTAGGTTTGGTGATCTTATTAAGTTCATCAATCACAAGCGTGAGGTTGCGGTTAATCTCAGTCACTTCTTTGTATTGATTATTGCCACCGCTAACAAGCACACTTTTTACTTGTCGTGGGTACTTAAACTTAACGCTTTTCGCGAACAGCTCGCCTTTCTGCTTACGGAAATAAATCTTAAGGATATCTTTGTGTGCTTCTTGGCGAAGGGAGTAACGTTCAATCTGTTTAGGCTCGTGGATACCTAAGCCAGTGAGGTTTGGATACATAAGCGACCTCTAGTTTATGAATGTAATACTTTTATGTAATTGACTTAATCAATGTAGCAGCCTAACGACGAGCTAGATAGTTGATATCTGTGAATTGATTGTAAGTTGTGGGCAAGATCGCTCTCTATCTTCGCCCACACTTATTTGCTCATTAAACCGGCGAGTTGTGCTCCATTCTCGTTCTAAGGCGCAAGCTCGGAAACATGCTCGGTTAGCCTTTCCCTGAGCGCCTGTTCTTGCTCTTCAGAAAGTCGCCCACCAGTGTCGCTGGTCAGAATAAACAAATCCTCTGCACGTTCGCCAATGGTCGTAATTTTAGCGCCATGTAGGTTGATACCTAACTCTGCGAAGGTTGCACCAACTTGTGCCAGTAACCCAGGCGTATCGAGTGCTCTTAGTTCCATCAAGGTACGTTTTTTACTCTTAGTTGGTAAGAACTCAACTAGAGTTTTGACCTTGAAGTGCTGTAAGTTACGCGGCGTGCGACGTGTCTTAATCTTTGTTGGGCGACCATCGGCTAGAACATGGGTTAGATGTTTTGCGACAGCCTTGTGTCTTGCTTCGTCAATCGCATTGCCATGCTGGTCTAGAACGATAAAGGTATCAAGAACATGACCATCTTTGCTCGCCATAACCTGAGCGTCATGAACGTTGAAGTTACGTCTGTCGAGCTCGGCAACCACGGTTGCAAACAGTGCTGCTTGGTCTTTGCAGTAAACAAAGACTTCTGTTCCGCCACGTGTCGCTTTTTTGCTGATCAAAACTAAAGGCTGGCTTGGATCTTCTAGGCGTAGTAGATGTTCACAGTGCCATGCGATCTGCTTGTGGGTATGACGCAAGAAGTAATCGGCTTTAAAGCGTTGCCACAACACTTCAATTTCACGAGCAGTGAAGCCTTCTTTACGTAGCAGTGCAGATGCCATTTGTTGGTTGTGACGAATACGGTCTCGAACGTCGACCGGGTTTTCCAAGCCACGTCGCAGCGCTCGCTGAGTTGAATGGAATAGCTCTGCGAGTAGAGTTCGTTTCCAACTGTTCCATAGCTCTGGGTTGGTTGCACAGATGTCGGCAACGGTTAAACAAACCAGCAGCTCTAGTGATTCTTCGTCACGTACTTTCTTGGCGAATTCGGTTATCACTTCTGGGTCGTAGATATCGCGACGTTGAGCGGTAACAGACATCAACAAGTGGTTTTGTACTAGCCACGCCACTTGCTTGGCTTCTGGTTTTGATAAGCCATGCTCAATACAGAAAGAGTACGCTTCGACCGCACCAATCTCTGAGTGATCACCGCCACGGCCTTTACCGATGTCGTGGAAGATAGCGGCTAGGATCAGCAGTTCTTTCTTCTGCACTCGTGGGTAGACTTCACAACAGATAGGGTGTTTGTCGTGGTTTTCAATTTGACCGAAGCGATTGATGTGCTTGAGCAGTCGAATACTGTGTTCATCGACGGTGTAAACATGGAACAGGTCGAACTGCATCTGGCCCACGATCTGGCTCCACTGCGGTAAATACGCTGAGAGCACGCCCAATTTGTGCATCAAGCTAAACGCTTTGTGCAGTGCATTGGGGTGGCGAACCAAGGTCATGAACTTCTCACGCGCTTCTGGAATGGTATGCAGGAAACGGTTGAGCCTGCGACGCGCTGTACGCAGTTGTCGTAATGTTGGAGGGCTAACCCCTTCGATGGAAGAGTCATTGGCGATATGGATAAACATATCGAGAATGGTTTCCGGCCTTGCTTGGAATAGGGCGGGCTTGCGCGCTTCTATCAGTGAACCTCGGCGTTGGAAGTCATTATCGAGAATCTCAGCTTCTTCTGTCTCACCACCATTAATGATCGCTTGGTCGAATAGTTTGAGCAGCATTTTGTTGAGTTCTGCCACGCGGCGAAGGGTTCGATAAAACTCCTTCATCATCATTTCGACACCGCGGTTGCCTTCACCTGTGTAGCCAAGGTGTTCGGCGACTTGTGCTTGATGGGCAAACGTCAGGCGATTGTCGTAGCGACGTAGCTCAATATGCAGTGCGAAGCGAACGCGCCATAAGAAGTCTTGGCATTCTACGAGCTCACGATACTCTGCATCGGTAAGGAAGCCATACTTGCTCATTTCAAGTAGAGAGGTCGCACCGAAGTGGCGACGTGCCACCCAGCTGAGGGTGTGGATGTCTCGTAGGCCGCCTGGCGTAGACTTGATATCAGGTTCAAGGTTGTAAGTGGTATCGTGGTAGCGTGCATGACGCTCTCTCTGTTCTTGAATCTTTGCCTTGTAGAAGGTCTCACTTGGCCAAAATGAATCGGAATGAATCTTCAGTTTAAGTTCTTGAAAGGTATCTTCACTGCCACACAATAAGCGTGACTCTTGTAGGTTGGTGGCAACGGTTAGATCATCGAAACCAATATCAATACACTCAGCAATGGTACGCACTGCGTGGCCAACTTCGAGCCTTAAATCCCACAGTAAGGTAATGAACTGACTGACTTTTTCACCGAGGGCTGGTGGCAATGTTTTTTGGGATACGATTAAGATATCAATGTCCGACAGCGGGTGAAGTTCACCACGACCATAGCCACCCACAGCAACTAGCGAAATATGAGGTAGGTTGCTAAAACCGAAGTGCTCCCATAAGCGTCTGAGTAACAAGTCCATGTATTCAGAGCGGAGCAATACCAAGTCAGTAACAGGGTGGTGATTTAGGAATTCATTTTTTTGGTACTGCGTGAAGATCTCGAGCTGATTTTTTAATTCGCAGATTTCAATTTGTTCGTCATTGAACGTAAGAGGGCATTGATAAGGCATAGTCTGCTATCCGTGCAAGCAAATGAGAATATTAAACAATTTACCAGAAGCTGGTGGAAAATCGAAATTGAGCGGATAAAAAAATATCCTCGACAATGCGAGGATATTTTTAAAGGTTTGATGCGTTTAGCTCAGTGAACTAAGCGTTTTTCATGATACGTGGAATTGTATCATCGCTACGCAGTGTTAGAACTTCACAACCTGTGTCTGTTACGACTAGTGTGTGCTCCCATTGAGCCGAGTTCTTGCTGTCTGCTGTGTACACTGTCCAGCTATCTTCGTCATCAAGACGACAGCCAAACTTACCGGCGTTGATCATTGGCTCGATAGTGAAACACATGCCCGCTTTCAGTACTGTGCGGTCGTTGTTTTTGTAATGTACAACTTGTGGATCTTCGTGGAACTCAGAACCGATACCGTGGCCACAGTAATCTTTAACAATAGAGAACTTAGCGCGAGGGTTATTCTTGTTGTTGGTCTTGATGTACTTCTCAATAGCCGTACCGATTTGACCAAGTTGAACACCTGGCTTCACTTGGCGCATGCCTTCGTAAAGTGCTTCTTGAGCAACCATGCACAGACGCTTGTTTGCAGGTGAAACTTCACCCACAAGGAACATCTTAGACGTATCACCGTGGTAGCCTTGAGGACGAGTGCTAAGATCTGCATTTTCGTCGTCAGGGATGATTACCGTGATATCTACGTTAAGGATGTCGCCATCTTTAAGTACAGCAGGCTTAAATTGACCTGTGCTACCAGTTTCGTCTTGTGATGCCGGAATACCGTGACACACGATGTGGTTGATAGACGTACAGATAGACTTAGGGAAACCGTGGTAATCAAGTGGTGCTGAGTATGCGCCTCTTTCTAGAGCGTAGTCATGACAGATTTGGTTTAGCTCTTCTGTCGTCGTACCTACTTGGATGTGAGGTTCGATCATCTCTAGAATTTCAGCAGCCAGCTTGCCGGCGACGCGCATTTTTTCAATTTCTTCAGCAGTTTTAATTTTTACAGCCATTGCATATCTCTTAATTTGGTAGCACCTAAGTGTGCATATTGGGGCTATTCTATCAGTGCAGCAATTTAGCGCAACATTACCATATCCGTACAATACTGGTGGATACTGTTAACGTGATTAAATAATGCTCGGCTAACGGATGCAGAAGCCGTTTGATATAGACACTATTTTATAGAGGAAATTTACCTTTAGAGAACAGTATAGCAGTCGCCATTTTTTGATTTTTTTCTAGCCATAGATAGACAAAATATGGTATAAAGCGCGCCGGACATCAGGACTGTTTTCTCCAACTGGCGAAACAGGCTTTGGTATCCACTAACTTATATCTTTAAATCACACACATTCCGTCACATGTTCCGGGGTGCTTCAACAACACAGATAACGGCTGAAAAGTGGTTAGTTGTTAGGGGTCGGATTCATGGGGGATGTGGAGGCCTAACCCCATAGAGGATTTTAAAATGGCAACTGTATCAATGCGCGATATGCTTAAAGCTGGTGTTCACTTCGGTCACCAAACTCGTTACTGGAACCCAAAAATGAAGCCATTCATCTTTGGTGCTCGTAACAAAGTACATATCATCAACCTAGAAAAAACTGTACCAATGTTCAACGAAGCTCTAGCAGAAATCGCTAAAGTTGGTGAGAAGAAAGGTAAAGTTCTTTTCGTTGGTACTAAGCGCGCTGCATCTGAAGCTGTTAAAGAAGCTGCTGTAAACAGCAACCAGTTCTACGTTAACAACCGCTGGTTAGGCGGTATGCTAACGAACTACAAAACTGTTCGTCAGTCTATCAAGCGTCTGAAAGAACTTGAAGCGCAAGCTCAAGACGGTACTTTCGACAAGCTAACTAAGAAAGAAGCTCTAATGCGCACTCGTGAAATGGAGAAGCTAGAGAAGTCTCTTGGTGGTATCAAGAACATGGGCGGCCTACCAGACGCTCTATTCGTAATCGATGCTGATCACGAACACATCGCGGTTAAAGAAGCAAACAACCTAGGTATCCCAGTTTACGCTGTAGTTGATACTAACTCTAACCCAGACGGCGTTGACTTCGTTATCCCAGGTAACGACGATGCAATCCGTGCAGTACAGCTTTACCTAAACGCTGCTGCAGACGCGGTTAAAGAAGGTCGTAACAAAGACGTTGCTGCTGTAGCTGCTGAAAAAGATGGTTTTGTAGAAGCTGAATAATAGCGGCTCTGAATCACGCTTGGCTTAGCTAATATAGATTTTGAAATCTTTATTAAATGTAAGCTAAGTTATAGTTAGATCGGGGGCCTCATTTTGGCCCCTGATTTTTACCTTATTTTCGAATCAACCGAGGAATAGAGAATGGCAACTGTAACTGCTGCTCTAGTTAAAGAACTTCGCGAGCGCACTGGCGCTGGCATGATGGAATGTAAGAAAGCGCTTGTAGAAGCAAACGCTGACATCGAACTAGCAATTGAAAACATGCGTAAATCTGGCGCAGCGAAAGCAGCTAAGAAAGCTGGTAACGTTGCTGCTGAAGGCGCAATCATCATCAAAGAAGAGAACGGTGTAGCTGTTCTTCTTGAAGTTAACTGCCAAACTGACTTCGTAGCAAAAGATGCTAGCTTCACTGCATTCGCAGAAGAAGTAGCAGCTGACGCAGTAGCTACTCAAGCTTCTGTAGAAGAGCTACAAGCTAAGTTCGAAGAAACTCGCGTTGCTCTAGTTGCAAAAATCGGCGAAAACATCAACATCCGTCGCGTAGCATACGTACAAGGTGCTGCTCTAGCTTCTTACCGTCACGGTGAGAAAATCGGTGTTGTTGTAGCTGGTGAAGGCGAAGCTGAAACTCTTAAGCACGTTGCTATGCACGTAGCTGCTTCTCGTCCTGAGTTTGTTAACCCAGAAGACGTACCAGCAGACGTAGTTGCTAAAGAGAAAGAAGTTCAAGTTGAAATCGCTATGAACGAAGGTAAGCCTCAAGAGATCGCTGAGAAAATGGTTATCGGCCGTATGAAGAAATTCACGGGCGAAATCTCTCTAACAGGTCAAGCTTTCATCATGGAACCTAAGAAAACTGTTGGCGAAATCCTTAAAGAAAAAGGCGCTGCAGTATCTAACTTCGTACGTCTAGAAGTTGGTGAAGGTATCGAGAAAGCTGCTGAAATGAGCTTCGCTGACGAAGTTGCAGCGGTACAAAAAGGTTAATCCTTAGCGTATTGTTTGAAAAAAGACCGTGGCAAATGCTGCGGTCTTTTTATGAATAGTGAACTATTTTTGAAGGCAACGTTAGTGGTTATGAATGCAAACTGACTTACTCAGTTTTTATCCATGACTGTTAATCATCAACTCTTTGGAAGGTAAACTCCATGACTACGAACCCTAAACCAGCGTATCAACGTATTCTGTTAAAACTTAGCGGTGAAGCGCTACAAGGCGAAGAAGGTTTTGGTATTGACCCAACGATCCTTGATCGTATGGCTCAAGAAGTAAAAGAATTGGTTGAACTAGGCGTTCAAGTTGGTGTTGTTATCGGTGGCGGTAACTTGTTCCGTGGTGCTGGTCTTGCTGAAGCTGGCATGAACCGCGTTGTTGGTGACCACATGGGTATGCTTGCAACAGTAATGAACGGCCTTGCTATGCGTGACGCACTGCACCGTGCTTACGTAAACGCACGTGTAATGTCTGCAATTCCTCTAAAAGGCGTGTGTGACGACTACAACTGGGCAGATGCAATCAGCCAACTACGTCAAGGTCGCGTTGTGATCTTCTCTGCTGGTACTGGTAACCCATTCTTCACTACTGACTCTGCTGCATGTCTACGTGGTATCGAAATCGAAGCTGACGTAGTTCTAAAAGCGACAAAAGTAGATGGTGTATTTACTGCTGACCCAGTAGCAAACCCAGACGCAGAGCTGTATGATACTTTGTCTTACAACACAGTTCTTGAGAAAGAGCTTAAAGTAATGGACTTGGCTGCATTTACGCTAGCACGTGATCACAAAATGCCAATCCGTGTATTTAACATGAATAAGCCAGGCGCACTACGCCGCGTGGTTATGGGTGAAACTGAAGGTACATTAATCAGCGACGCTGACTAATTTTTCGGGCTTACTGGGGGCTATACTCTGGTAAGCTTTATCCTTATCACTCCAAATAAAAAGCTTTCTTGAAGAAAGAACATAATCAAGGTGAAATTGTGATTAACGAAATCAAAAAAGACGCTCAAGAGCGCATGGAAAAAAGTGTTGATGCACTAAGAAACAGCCTGCAAAAGATTCGTACAGGTCGTGCACACCCAAGCCTACTTTCTGGCCTTACAGTAGAGTACTACGGTGCACCAACGCCTTTGACTCAAGTTGCTAACGTTATTGCTGAAGACGCTCGTACTCTAGCAATCACAGTGTTTGATAAAACACTAACGCCTCTAGTTGAAAAAGCGATCATGACATCTGACCTAGGTCTAAACCCTATGTCTGCGGGTACGGTTATCCGTGTTCCACTTCCACCGCTAACGGAAGAGCGTCGTAAAGACCTAGTTAAAATCGTTCGTGGCGAAGCTGAAGGTGGCCGTGTTGCTATCCGTAACATCCGTCGTGACGCGAATGGCGATCTAAAAGCACTTCTTAAAGATAAAGAAATCTCTGAAGATGAAGATCGTAAAGCACAAGACGAAATTCAAAAGCTAACTGACGCTGCGGTTAAGAACGTAGACGAAGTTCTAGCAACTAAAGAAAAAGAGTTGATGGAAGTTTAATTTTCCATATTCTTTTCTTTCCGGAAAAACGCTGTACTCACTGTTCAGCGTTTTTTTATGCTACTCTGTTCGACTATTAGAATTTGATTCACTCTTTTATGCATAATTCTCAAGCGTTCACAGACTCTCTTCCTAAACACATTGCTGTCATCATGGATGGTAATGGTCGCTGGGCAAAAGCTCAGGGCAAGCCTCGCGTCTTTGGTCATAAAAACGGTGTTCAAGCCGTTCGTAAAACCATCTCTTCTGCTGCCAGATTGGGCATCAAAGCCGTAACACTTTTCGCATTCAGTAGTGAGAACTGGCGTCGACCAGAGGAAGAAGTGGGTATTTTGATGGAACTCTTTATATCCGTGCTTTCAAGTGAAGTGAAAAAGCTCCATAAAAATAATCTACAACTTCGTGTTATTGGTGATAAAAGTCGTTTCAATGATCGACTACAAAAGAAAATCGAAGAAGCGGAAGCTTTGACTAGCACCAATACCGGTATGGTTATCAATATCGCCGCGAACTACGGTGGTAAGTGGGATATTCAGCAAGCGATGACCTCCATCGCTCAACAGGTAAAGTCTGGCGATATTAATGTAGAAGACATTGATGAAGCTATGATTACACAGCACCTGACAATGGCGGATATTCCTGAAGTTGATCTTTTGATCCGCACCAGCGGTGAATGCCGCATTAGTAACTTCATGCTTTGGCAGCTGGCTTACGCCGAAATGTATTTTACTGAACAATTCTGGCCAGACTTTAATGAAGACAGCTTAGTAGAAGCTGTGACTTGGTTTGTAAATCGTGAGCGCCGTTTTGGCTGCACCGGTGAGCAGATTAAAGCTCTGATGGACAGTTAATAAGGATTTTTTGGTTTGAAACAACGAATTATTACGGCGTTGATTTTAGCTCCCCTAGTTATTCTAGGAATTTTCGAGTTATCACTTCCTACGTTTATCCTTTCATTAGCGGTTATCTCGTTATTGGGTTACTGGGAATGGACTCAATTTGTTGAAAGCAAATCGCGTTATTTAGCGTTGATTCCAACGGTTGTGGTAAGTGCTGCAAGTTTTGCTTTTATTCCTTTTGATGCATTTAGCCTAAATAACTTATCGAGTGCTCACTATGCCATTTTAACGATTGGTTCTATTTGGTGGGTAATCGCAAGTGGTATGGCAGTGACTTATCCTAAGTCTATGCCTGCATGGAAAGACTCCTCGTTTCTTCGTCATGGTTTTGGTGTACTAACTCTGCTGCCATTCTTTTGGAGTGTAGTGATTTTGCGCGCTAACGGTATTGACGTTGATCCTTACCATGGCGCAAAACTCGTGATGTTTGTGTGTCTACTTGTGTGGGCTGCAGACAGTGGCGCTTACTTCTCTGGTAAGAGCTTCGGTAAGCGTAAAATGGCACCAGCCGTTAGCCCGAACAAGACAATTGAAGGCCTTATTGGCGGTATCATCACCGCAGTGATTGTGGCTTGGATTTTTGCTGACTTGTTCAATATCCAATTCTCAAGCCCTTTACACATGATTGTGATTACACTTGTGACCGTTGTTATCTCTGTTCTTGGTGACCTTGTTGAAAGCATGTTCAAGCGTGTTTCTGGGGTCAAAGACAGCAGTAATCTGATTCCTGGTCATGGTGGTATACTAGATAGAATCGATAGCTTAACGGCTGCATTCCCTGTCTTTGCTCTGCTTTACTTAGCATTCTAATTAAAAGGGCAGTGAATCTGCCCTTTATTACATTTCTACGGTCATATGTGATGCGAAATCTAACTATCCTAGGCGCAACTGGCTCAATTGGTGCAAGTACACTAAAAGTCGTTGAGCAAAACCCAGACCTTTATTCAGTCGTTGCGCTGGCTGCTGGCTCGAATGTTGAAAAGATGCTGGCGTTAGTAGAAAAGTGGCAACCAAGCTATGTTGCTATGGCTTGTCCTGATGCTGCATCTCAGCTCGCTGACACCTTGTCTATCAATCACCCTAGTATCCAAGTACTCTCAGGCTCTGAAGGCATGTGTAAGGTTGCCTCTTTGGATGAAGTGGATACGGTGATGGCTGCGATTGTTGGCGCGGCAGGCTTGCTTCCTACTATGTCAGCAGTTAAAGCGGGCAAACGTATCCTGCTGGCAAATAAAGAAGCCTTGGTGATGTCTGGACAGCTGTTTATCGATGCTGTGGAAAAGTACGGTGCTGAGCTTCTTCCTGTAGATAGTGAACACAATGCTATCTTCCAATGCTTGCCACAAAACGTTCAAACTAATTTAGGTCGCTGTGATTTAGAAGCTAATGGTATTAACCATATCCTATTAACCGGTTCTGGTGGTCCTTTCCGTTATACCGACGTGGCTGAGCTGGAATCCGTGACTCCTGAACGCGCTATCGCACACCCTAACTGGTCTATGGGGCCTAAGATCTCTGTCGATTCTGCGACTATGATGAATAAAGGTCTTGAGTACATTGAGGCGAAGTGGCTATTTAATGCGTCTCAAGAGCAGTTAAAGGTGATTATCCACCCTCAATCTGTGATCCATTCTATGGTTCAGTACAAGGATGGTTCAGTACTTGCTCAAATGGGTGAACCAGATATGGCGACACCTATTGCACTGACGATGTCGTACCCTGAACGTACAGAAGCGGGTGTTAAGCCGCTAGACTTTACCAAAGTCGGTGAACTGACTTTCTTAGAGCCTGACTTCAACCGCTATCCTTGTTTGAAATTAGCTATTGAAGCGTGTTACTTAGGTCAACATGCAACGACAGCGATTAACGCAGCAAACGAAATTGCGGTCGACGCTTTCTTGAACAATCAGGTTAAATTTACCGATATTGCAGTCATTAACGAACATGTTATGAGCAAAGTATGTGAACAACATAACTCTGAAGGCTTAGATAGCTTGGAAAGCCTGCTTGAGCTAGATAATATGTCTCGTCAAATAGCCATTCAATTTATTAAAGAGCAGCTAGCATGAGTGGAATTCTGTGGAACTTCGCATCTTTTATCATAGCGCTTGGCATTCTGGTCGCGGTTCACGAGTTTGGACATTTCTGGGTTGCTCGTCGTTGTGGTGTAAAAGTTGAAAAATTCTCGATTGGTTTTGGTAAATCAATCTGGAGCAAAGTTGGCCGTGATGGTACGGAATACAGCTTGTCCGTTATTCCACTGGGCGGCTACGTAAAAATGCTCGATGGTCGTGTCGATGACCTGTCAGAAGACGAGCAGCAGTACGCGTTTGATAAAAAGCCACTGTGGAAGCGAACCGCGATTGTTGGTGCTGGACCAGCGTTTAACTTCATCTTTGCTGTGTTTGCATATTGGTTAGTATTTTTGATTGGTGTGCCGGCGGTTAAGCCTGTTATTGGTGAGGTAACTCCACAATCTATTGCTGCACAAGCCGGAATTGAAACTGGGATGGAACTTAAATCTATTTCGGGAATCAAAACCGCAGATTGGGAATCAGTCAATATGGGTTTGATATCGCATATTGGTGATCAATCGATGACAGTAACGGTGTCTTCGCAAGACGACATCGGCTTTGAGCAACAATTGACGTTGGATATTTCAGACTGGTCGTTCAACCCAGAAACTGAATCTGCGATGACAACGCTTGGCTTTAGACCATACTCTCCAGAGATCTCGACAGTGCTGGCTCAAGTGATTGATGATGGTGCTGCTTACTCTGCTGGTCTAGAAGCGGGCGACCAAATTGTTGAAATTAATGGTCAACCCATTGAGCAGTGGCAATCAGTGGTTGAGTTAATTCGCTCGAACCCAATGACACCTTTAGACGTTGTTGTATCAAGAAACGGCAGTGAGCAATCACTCGTAATGACACCGAAAAGCCGCAAGCTTTCTGATGGTTCAACAATCGGCTATGCGGGTATTGCTCCGGAAGTCGCAGAATGGCCAGAAGATTATCGCTTTGAGTTACAATTTGGTGTAATTGAGTCTGTAGGAAAAGCATTTGATAAAACAGGTCAAATCATTGGTCTGACGCTTACTATGCTGAAAAAGCTCATCGTTGGTGATGTTGGCTTAAATAACTTAAGTGGCCCGATTTCAATTGCTAAAGGCGCAGGTACAACCGCTGATTACGGTTTGGTTTACTTCCTAGGCTTTTTAGCTCTGATCAGTGTTAACTTGGGTATTATTAATTTGGTTCCGCTGCCTATGCTTGATGGCGGACATTTGCTCTTTTTCGCTATTGAGGCTGTTACTCGTAAACCAGTCCCTGAGAAAGTTCAGGAGATGGGATACAGAGTGGGAGGGGCGATCCTCTTCTCTTTAATGGCTCTGGCAATATTTAACGATTTTACTCGTCTGTGAATGGTTTCTCACAGGCATTGGTAGTAGCAAGGAATAATTAGAATAAGTATGGCGATTAAGCAAATTCTGTTCGCAAGTCTATTAGCCACCAGTGTGGCTGCGAACGGAGCACAAAACTTTGTAGTTCAAGATATCAAGATCGAAGGTTTACAGCGTGTTGCACTTGGTGCAGCTCTACTGAAAATGCCAGTACGTATTGGCGATGAAGTAGATGAAAGCGATGTTTCTGAGATCATTCGTGCATTGTACGCTTCGGGTAACTTTGAAGACGTTAAAGTCCTTCGCGATGAAGGTGTATTGATTGTTCAAGTGAAAGAACGACCAACCATCGCAAGTATCTCTTTTTCGGGCAATAAAGCGATCAAAGAAGAACAACTTCAACAGAATCTAGATGCATCTGGTGTTCGTGAAGGTGAAGCTCTTGACCGTACTACGCTAAGTAATATCGAGAAAGGCCTTGAAGATTTTTACTACAGTGTTGGTAAATACAACGCGACAGTAAAAGCGGTTGTAACACCTCTGCCACGTAACCGTTCTGACCTTAAATTTGTCTTTACTGAAGGCGTTTCCGCTAAGATTCAGCAAATTAACTTTATCGGTAACGAAGTGTTTACTGATGAAGAACTGCTTAGCCGCTTTAATCTCAATGTAGATGTCGCTTGGTGGAACTTCCTAGCGGATGAAAAATACCAGAAGCAAGTGCTTGCTGGTGATATTGAAGCGCTTAAATCTTACTACCTTGACCGTGGTTACTTGAAATTCAAGGTTGACTCTACGCAGGTGGCGATTTCTCCAGATAAGAAAGGCGTTTACATTACGCTTGGCTTAGATGAAGGCGAAGCTTATACAGTTAAAGACGTATCATTCCGTGGTGAGCTTATTGGCCGCGAAGCTGATTTTGAAGCGCTTGTCCCATTTGAAGATGGCGATACCTACAATGGCTCTTCTGTGACTTCACTAGAAGAAGGCGTTAAACGTATTCTTGGTGAATCAGGTTATGCCTACCCACAAGTTCGTACGATTCCAGAGTTCAATGACGAAACCAAAGAAGTTTCATTGGTTATTAACGTAGAAGCGGGTAGCCGTATCTACGTGCGTGACATTCGTTTTACAGGTAACAACTCGACAAAAGACGAGGTGTTACGTCGTGAAATGCGCCAAATGGAAGGCAGCTGGCTTAACTCTAAATCGATTGATACCGGTAAGAGCCGTCTTAACCGTCTAGGTTTCTTCGAAACGGTTGATGTACAAACCGTTCGTGTTCCTGGCAGCGAAGATCAAGTTGATTTGGTTTACAACGTTAAAGAAGCGAACTCAGGTAGCATCAACTTTGGTGTCGGCTACGGTACTGAGTCTGGTGTGAGCTTCCAGGTTGGTCTTCAGCAAGATAACTTTGCGGGCTCTGGTAACCGTGTTGGCGTAAGTGCCATGATGAACGATTACCAAAAGAACGTGAGCTTAGACTACCGTGACCCATACTGGAACCTAGATGGTGTGAGCTTGGGCGGTAAGATCTTCTACAACGAGTTTGAAGCATCTGAAGCGGGTATCGTCGACTATACCAACCAAAGTTATGGTACAAGCTTAACATGGGGTTTCCCTATGGATGAGCTGAACCGTATTGAGTTTGGTGTTGGCTACACACACAACAAGATCGGTAACGTTCCGACTTATATCCAGGTTGAACAGTTTGCGAGAAGTATCGACCAATACGGTGACGAGCACATCTTAACTGATGACTTCGATATCAATATTTCTTGGACACGTAACAACTTGAACCGTGGTTTCTTCCCAACTGAAGGTAACCACCAACGTGCTTTCGCTAAAATGACGGTACCTGGCTCTGATGCTCAGTACTTCAAAATGCAGTACGATGTAAAACATTACATCCCGCTGACCAAAAAGCATGAGTTCACACTATTGATGCGTGGCCGATTAGGCTATGGTAATGGTTATGGTCAAACGGATGGTAACGATAACTTGTTCCCATTCTACGAGAACTACTATGCGGGTGGTTTTACAACCCTACGTGGTTTTGGCTCTAACTCGGCAGGTCCAAAAGCCGTTTACGGAAGCAGCACAGGTAACAACCCAACCTACGACACCGCTACGGATGATTCAGTAGGTGGTAACGCGGTTGCTTTGGCAAGTTTAGAGCTAATCGTACCTACGCCGTTTGCTTCTGATGAAGCTCGTAGCCAGATTCGTACGAGTGTTTTCTTCGATATGGCAAGTGTTTGGGATACCGAGTTCGTAGACCGTGGCGCACCTAATAGCGGCAGCCAGTACTACTACGATTACTCTGATCCAACGAATTACCGTTCATCTTATGGTGCAGCCCTTCAATGGATGTCACCGATGGGCCCACTGGTTTTCTCTCTAGCGAAACCAATTAAAATTTACGAAGGTGATGATGAGGAATTCTTCACATTCACCATTGGTAGAACTTTCTAATATTTAAAGGACAATATTTTGAAAAATATGATTAAAGCAGCAGGTTTAGGCCTTGTAGTTCTTAGCTCTTCTTTCTTTGCAACAGCTGCTGAAGCTGCGCAAAAAGTGGGTTATGTAAACACTGCACAAGTATTCCAGGCTCTACCTCAGCGTGAAGTTGTTCTTCAAAAAATGCAGGAAGAGTTCAAAGATAAAGCGGCTGAGCTGCAAAGCATCCAAGCGGAAGCTAAGACTAAGATTGAAAAGCTTAAGCGTGATGGTGAGCTACTAGGTCCAGACGAAGTTGAGAAGCTTCGTATCGAAGTTGGTCAACTAGACAGCAAGTACAAAATCAAAGCTCAAGCTCTAGAAAAAGCAAGCCAACGTCGCGAAGCACAAGAGAAGCAGAAGCTATTCAAAGTGATTCAAGATGCTGTAACGAAAGTTGCAGAGAAAGAAGGCTACGACATGATCGTTGATATTCAAGCACTACAATACGGTAAGCCTGAATACAACATCTCTGAGAAAGTAATTAAAGAACTAAAATAAGTTTTATGAAGACACTGACTTTAGCCGAATTGGCAACCATTACCGGGGGGGAGCTACATGGTGACGGAACTGTAACCGTTTCTGCTGTTGCTCCTATGGATAAAGCGCAAGAAGGCAACATTACGTTCCTTTCTAACGTTAAGTACAGCAAGCACCTAGGTGACTGTAAAGCGTCAGCGATTATGGTTAAAGAGAGTGAGCGTGAACTGTGTAAGACTAGCGTGATTGTGGTCAGTGACCCTTACGTTGCTTTTGCTAAGGTTGCTCAAGCGCTTGATACTACTCCTGCACCTGCTGTGGATATTGCTGATTCAGCTTCGATTGCGAGCGATGCAACACTTGGACAAAATGTATCTATTGGTGCGAACGCTGTGATTGAGTCTGGTGTTGTTCTTGGTGACGATGTGATCATCGGTGCTGGTTGCTTTATCGGTAAAAACGCAAAGATTGGCGCTGGCACTAAGCTTTGGGCTAACGTAAGCATCTATCATGAAGTTGTGATTGGTGAAGCTTGTTTGGTTCAATCAAGTACTGTGATTGGTTCTGACGGCTTTGGCTATGCGAATGAGAAAGGCGAGTGGATTAAGATTCCTCAAGTTGGTTCTGTTCGCATTGGTAATCGCGTAGAGATCGGTGCGTGTACCACGATCGACCGTGGTGCGTTAGATGACACGGTTATTGAAGACAACGTTATCATCGATAATCAAATGCAAATCGCACACAACGTTCACATCGGATATGGTTCTGCTCTTGCGGGTGGTACTATCATCGCAGGCAGCACGACGATAGGTAAGTACTGTATTATTGGTGGCGGCAGTGTAATCAATGGTCACATTGAAATCACTGACGGCGTGACGATTACCGGAATGGGAATGGTTATGCGCAGCATCACTGATAAAGGCATGTACTCTTCGGGTATTCCTTTACAGCCAAATAAAGATTGGCGTAAAACAGCAACGCGTGTTCATCGTATTGATGAAATGAACAAGCGTTTGAAAACCGTTGAAAAACTTATCGAGAAGAGCGCGGAATCATAATTCCAGCATTTCTAATAAAAGGCTCGCGTACAGCGAGTCTTTTTCGTTTATAATCTTTCTAATTAAATAAAGAATACATATAGGAATACGACTTTGACTACTGAACAGACAACGATGAACATTACTGAAATTCAGGAACTATTACCTCATCGCTACCCATTCTTAATGGTTGATCGTGTGACTAGCTTTGAAAAAGAAAAAACACTGACTGCAATTAAGAATGTTTCTGTTAACGAGCCTCAGTTTACTGGCCACTTCCCTCAACTTCCTGTATTTCCAGGTGTGTTGATCCTAGAAGCGATGGCGCAAGCTACAGGTCTTCTTGCATTTAAATCTTTTGGTGCCCCTTCTGGTAACGAGCTTTACTACTTCGCAAGTGTTGATAAAGCGAAATTCCGTAAGCCAGTAGTACCTGGTGACCAGCTGGTTATCGAAGTTGAATTCCTAAAAGAGCGTCGTGGCATCGCGTCATTTAACGGCGTTGCGAAAGTTGACGGCGAAGTAGTATGTTCAGCTGAACTTAAATGTGCTCGTAGAGAGTTTTAATATGATTCATGAAACAGCAAAAATTCACCCGGCTGCAGTTATCGAAGGTGATGTGACGATTGGTGCAAACGTAACAGTTGGCCCTTTTACTTACATTGCTGGTAATGTAACCATTGGTGACGACACAGAAATCATGTCGCATGTTGTGATCAAAGGTCACACAACTATTGGTAAAGAAAACCGCATTTTCCCACATGCTGTGATTGGTGAAGAGAACCAAGACAAGAAGTACGGTGGCGAAGACACTACGGTTGTGATCGGCGATCGCAACGTGATTCGTGAAGCGGTTCAAATCCACCGTGGTACGGTTCAAGATAAAGCAACCACTGTGATTGGTGATGATAACCTGCTTTGTGTTAACGCTCACGTAGCGCACGACGTTATTGTTGGTAACCACACTCACATTGGTAACAATGCTATCTTAGGTGGTCACGTAACGGTTGGCGATTACGCTGGTGTTATGGCGCTTTCTGCGATTCACCCGTTCTGTTCAATCGGTGCTTACGCTTACATTGGTGGTTGTTCCGCCGTTGTTCAAGATGTACTTCCGTACGTACTTGCACAAGGTAACCATGCAGCACCATTCGGCCTTAACCTTGTAGGTCTGAAGCGTAACGGGTTCGAGAAACCAGAGATTCGTGCGCTACAAAAAGCGTACAAAGAGCTTTACCGCTCTGGCAAAACACTAGAAGAAGCGAAAGCGGCTTTAGTTGAAATGGCAAAAGAGTTTGCTTCGGTAACTCCTATGCTAGAGATGCTAGAGAACTCTGAGCGCGGTATTATTCGTTAATACCTGGTGTGATTGATATAAAAAAGATCGCTACTTTTAAGGCGATCTTTTTTGTTTTAGGCGAGAAGGGAATTGGAAAACTATGGCACAGCAAGAAGCACAAACCAATAACTCAGGCTTTGTTTCCAACGAGCCACTGCGTGTAGGTATTGTTGTTGGAGAACTCTCTGGCGATACCCTTGGCGAAGGTTTTATTAAAGCGATAAAAGCTCAGTACCCGAATGCAGAATTTGTCGGTATTGGCGGGCCAAAAATGAAAGCGCTAGGCTGTGAATCTTTGTTTGAGATGGAAGAGCTTGCCGTAATGGGCCTTGTTGAAGTACTTGGTCGCTTGCCTCGTCTGCTCAAAGTAAAAGCAGAACTGGTTAAATATTTCACCCAGAACCCACCAGATGTGTTCGTTGGTATTGATGCTCCTGACTTTAATTTGAGACTGGAGCTAGACCTTAAGAACGCAGGTATAAAAACGGTTCATTACGTTAGCCCTTCAGTATGGGCGTGGCGTCCAAAACGTATTTTTAAGATCGACAAAGCAACCGACCTGGTTCTGGCGTTCTTACCATTTGAAAAAGCGTTCTACGACAAATACAACGTTGCCTGTGAATTTGTTGGTCATACACTAGCAGATGCCATTCCACTCGAGCCAAATCAAGCGGAAGCACGAGAACTGCTTGGACTAGAGCAAGACAAGCAGTGGCTGGCGGTTCTACCGGGCAGTCGTGGCGGTGAAATGAAGCTTATCGCGCAACCGTTCATTGAAACCTGTAAACGTATCAAACAAAAGTACCCAGACATTGGTTTCGTGGTGGCTGCTGTTAATGAAACTCGCAAGCAACAGTTTACCGAGATTTGGAAGGCGACAGCACCAGAATTAGATTTTGTCATTGTGCAGGATACGGCTCGTAACGTGATCACTGCTGCGGACTCTGTACTATTGGCATCCGGCACGGTCGCTCTTGAGTGCATGCTGCTTAAGCGTCCAATGGTTGTGGGCTACAAAGTGAATAAGTTGACTGGCTACATTGTGAAGAAACTAGCTATCACCGAGTTTGTGTCACTGCCGAATATTATGGCAGGTGAAGAAATCGTCAAAGAGCACATCTTGGAAGAGTGCCACCCAGATTTCTTATTTCCTTCGGTTGATAAGATGCTAGCTGCAGATAACAGTGCGTTGATTGAACGCTTTACTGAAATGCACCACTGGATCCGTAAAGATGCTGACAAACAAGCCGCCAATGCGGTGCTGAAATTGATCGGCCGAGAGTTTGTTGAATCCTAACGTGCTAGTTTCAAAGGCAAGGGCTTAAAAGTTACAAAGAGAATTGTCATGGCTGTAAAAGATAAAAAAGAGCTTCCACCTTTCGAATATCCTCAAGGCTACCAGCTATTTGCTGGCGTCGATGAAGTAGGGCGTGGGCCATTGGTTGGCGATGTAGTGACAGCCGCAGTTATCCTAGACCCGAATAATCCAATTGAAGGTTTGAACGACTCCAAGAAACTGTCTGAGAAAAAACGCCTCGCTCTGCTTCCTGAAATTAAAGAAAAAGCATTGGCGTGGTCGGTTGGTCGTTGCTCACCGCAAGAAATTGATGAACTCAATATTCTACAAGCGACTATGGTTGCGATGCAGCGCGCGATTGCTGGGTTAAGTGTTCAGCCTGATATGGCGTTGATTGATGGCAACCGTGTACCTGAATTGCCGATGGCCGGTATTGCAGTGGTTAAAGGAGATTTACGCGTCGCTGAAATCAGTGCCGCCTCTATTATCGCTAAAGTAGTTCGTGACCAAGAGATGGAAGAGCTTGATAAGCTGCATCCAGAGTTTGGCTTTGCTAAGCACAAAGGTTACCCGACCAAGGCGCATTTCGAGGCAATTGAAAAGCACGGTGTTACCGAGCACTATCGTAAGAGCTTTAAGCCAGTAAAACGTATTTTAGGCATTGATTAAGTGCTACACAGATAAGCGTTGATCTTCGAATAAATTTGCTTACTAGCAGTAGAAAAAAATAGAATACACTCAGTTGTAATCCTAGGCTCCGATCTAGAACTCAGGAAAAATAATGTCAGATCCAAAATTTGTTCACCTACGCGTACACAGTGACTTTTCTATGGTGGATGGCCTGTCTAAGGTGCCACCATTAGTTAAAAAAGTTGCTGAAATGGGTATGCCAGCTTTAGCACTTACCGACTTCACTAACCTATGTGGTTTGGTGAAATTTTACGGTACTGCCCATGGGTGTGGGGTTAAACCAATTATTGGTGCTGATTTTTTGATGCAATCTCCAGAATTTGGAGATGAGCTGACGAAACTGACGGTTTTAGCGTCTGATAACAAAGGTTATAACAACCTTACCTTGCTGATTTCAAAAGCTTACTTGCGTGGTCACATACAGCATCAACCTGTGATCGATAAAGAGTGGTTAATCGAAAACGCTGAGGGGTTGATTATCTTATCTGGCGCCAAAGAAGGCGAGATCGGTAAGGCATTGCTGAAAGGTAATCGTGATCTCGTCGCGAGTAGTGTCGAGTTTTACAAAACTCACTTCCCCGATCGCTTTTACTTAGAGCTGATTCGTACCGGGCGTGCCGATGAAGAGTCTTACCTGCATTTTGCGTTAGAGCTTGCTGAGCAACAAGACTTACCTGTTGTGGCAACCAACGAAGTGGTGTTCTTAACTGAAGACTTGTTTGACGCCCATGAAATCCGCGTAGCAATCCATGATGGTTACACCATGGTCGATCCGCGTCGTCCAAAAAACTACAGTGCGCAACAGTATCTTCGTAGTGAAGAAGAGATGTGTGAGCTGTTTTCAGATATCCCAGAAGCGCTTGAAAACAGCGTAGAGATTGCTAAGCGTTGTAACGTTACTGTTCGTCTTGGTGAGTACTTCCTCCCTAACTTCCCGACCGAAGGTTTAGCGATCGAAGATTTCTTGATTAAGAAATCAGAAGAAGGCCTTGAACGTCGTCTAGCATTCTTGTTCCCAGATGAGCAAGTTCGAGCCGAGCGCCGTCCTGAATACGATGAACGTCTTAAAGTCGAACTCGAAGTTATCAACAACATGGGTTTCCCGGGTTACTTCTTGATCGTAATGGAATTCATCCAGTGGTCTAAAGATAACGATGTACCAGTAGGCCCTGGTCGTGGTTCGGGTGCAGGTTCATTGGTGGCGTATGCATTGGATATCACGGATCTCGATCCGCTAGAATACGATCTACTATTCGAACGTTTCTTGAACCCAGAACGTGTCTCGATGCCCGATTTCGATATCGACTTCTGTATGGATAAGCGTGACCAAGTAATTGATCACGTTGCAGAAATGTATGGTCGTGATGCGGTATCTCAGATCATCACCTTTGGTACCATGGCGGCAAAAGCGGTAATTCGTGACGTAGGCCGTGTATTGGGTCACCCGTTTGGCTTCGTCGACCGTATTTCTAAGCTTGTACCGCCAGATCCGGGTATGACACTTGAGAAAGCCTTTCTTGCCGAGCCTGCATTGCCAGAGCTTTACGATGGTGATGAAGAGGTTCGCGAACTGATCGATAAGTGTCGCATTCTAGAAGGTTGTACGCGAAACGCCGGTAAACACGCGGGTGGTGTTGTAATCTCACCAACCACAATTACAGATTTTGCGCCTATCTATGCGGATGCAGAAGGTAACTTCCCGGTAACGCAATTCGATAAGAATGACGTTGAAACCGCTGGTTTGGTTAAATTCGACTTCTTGGGTCTACGTACCCTGACCATCATCGACTGGGCGTTGGGCCTAGTGAACCCACGCTTGAAGAAAGAAGGTAAAGAGCCGGTTCGTATTGAATCGATCCCTTTGGATGATCAAGCGTCGTTCAACCTACTACAAAATTCTGAAACCACTGCGGTATTCCAGCTGGAATCACGCGGTATGAAAGACTTGATCAAACGTCTTCAGCCTGACTGTTTCGAAGATATCATCGCATTGGTAGCCTTGTTCCGTCCGGGTCCGCTGCAATCAGGCATGGTAGATAACTTTATCGACCGTAAGCACGGTCGAGAAGCGGTCTCTTACCCAGATGAAACATGGCAACATGAATCGCTAAAAGACACGTTAGAACCAACCTATGGCATCATTCTTTACCAAGAGCAGGTAATGCAAATTGCACAGATCCTAGCGGGTTATACGCTAGGTGGAGCGGATATGCTGCGTCGTGCGATGGGTAAGAAAAAGCCAGAAGAGATGGCTAAACAGCGTGGTACCTTCAAAGAAGGTGCAGAAGCCAACGGTGTTGATGGCGAGCTGGCCATGAAGATCTTCGACTTGGTAGAAAAGTTTGCGGGCTACGGCTTTAACAAATCGCACTCAGCTGCGTACGCATTGGTTTCTTACCAAACACTCTGGCTGAAAACACACTATCCTGCAGAGTTTATGGCCGCGGTAATGACGGCGGATATGGATAACACCGAGAAGGTTATCGGCCTTGTTGATGAGTGTTTCCGTATGAAGCTCAAATTGCTGCCGCCTGATATTAACTCTGGTCTCTACCGATTTAATGTTGATGACGACGGTGCGATCGTTTACGGCATCGGCGCGATTAAAGGGGTAGGTGAAGGCCCGATTGAAGCGATCATTGAAGCGCGAAATAAGGGCGGTTACTTCAAAGATTTATTCGACTTCTGTGCTCGTATCGATTTAAAGAAAGTTAACAAGCGTGTTATCGAAAAGTTGATTCTATCGGGTGCGTTAGATAGATTAGGCCCTCACCGCGCAGCGATGATGGCTTCATTGGCTGATGCGGTTAAAGCAGCAAGCCAATATCACCATGCCGAGTCCTTTGGTCAATCGGATATGTTTGGTGTATTGACGGATGCTCCGGAAGAAGTCGAGCACAAGTACACCCAAGTACCAAGATGGCCAGAAAAGGTTTGGCTCGAAGGTGAACGTGAAACGCTAGGTTTGTACCTGACGGGTCACCCGGTTAACGCTTACATCAAAGAGTTAGCGAAATACACCAGCTGCCGTTTGAAAGATGCGACGCCAACACGCCGTGACCAATCATTAACCATTGCAGGTTTGGTGATTGCAGCTCGAGTAATGACCACCAAGCGTGGTACTCGAATTGGTTTGATGACCATCGACGATCGATCTGGGCGTATGGAAGTGATGTTGTTCTCAGATGCGCTCGATCGTTACGCAGAATTGCTCGAAAAAGACAAAATTGTGGTCGTTTCTGGACAGGTCAGCTTTGATGACTTCAACGGTGGGCTTAAAATGTCCGCGCGCGAGGTCATGGACTTAGGAAGCGCCCGTGAAAAATATGCTCGTGGGGTATCGATATCTATCGATGAATCCCAAATTAATGGTCAATTTTTTGAACGATTTAGTCAAATCTTAGAACCTTATAGAGCCGGAACGGTCCCAGTCAATGTATACTACCAGCGTGCCGACGCTAGAGCGCGGTTAACATTGGGCACAGAATGGCGCGTGACGCCAAGTGATACATTACTAGACGAATTAAAACAGCTGCTTGGAAATAGCCAAGTAGAACTCGAATTTAACTAAAATTTAGCTTCGCAAGTGCGGAGCTGAATCAACAAGGATTCATAGATGAGCCTGAACTTTCTAGAATTTGAAAAGCCTATCGCTGAACTTGAAGCAAAAATCGAAGCGCTACGTGACGTTTCGCGTCACGGTGGTGACACAGCGGTAGATCTAGACAAAGAAATTGAACAACTAGAGAAAAAAAGCTTAGAGCTTAAACAGAAAATCTTTAGCGACTTAGGTGCATGGCAGGTAGCTCAACTTGCTCGCCACCCACAACGTCCTTACACAAAAGATTACCTGGAGCATGCATTCACAGAATTTGAAGAGATGGCGGGCGATCGCGCTTACGCTGACGACAAAGCAATCGTGGGTGGCATGGCTCGTCTAAATGGCCGTCCTGTTATGGTTATTGGTCACCAGAAAGGTCGCGAGACTAAAGAAAAAGTACTTCGCAACTTTGGTATGCCAAAGCCAGAAGGTTACCGTAAGGCACTTCGCCTAATGGAAACCGCTGAGCGTTTCAACATGCCTATCATTACTTTCATCGATACAGCTGGTGCATACCCAGGTGTTGGCGCGGAAGAACGTGGCCAATCTGAAGCTATCGCTAAAAACCTTAAGGTTATGGCTGGCCTTTCTGTTCCAGTTATCTGTAACGTTGTTGGTGAAGGCGGTTCTGGTGGTGCACTGGCAATTGGTGTTGGTGACTACGTGAACATGCTTCAGTACTCTACGTACTCAGTAATCTCTCCAGAAGGTTGTGCTTCAATCCTATGGCGTGATTCAGATAAAGCACCACAAGCTGCTGAAGCGATGGGCCTAATTGCTCCTCGTCTTAAAGAGCTTGAGCTTATCGACGAAATCATCCCTGAGCCGCTAGGTGGCGCACACCGTGATCCAGTGCAAACCGCTCAGAACATGAAAGACCTTCTAGTTAAACAGCTAGAAGAGCTAGAGCAGTTTGATAACGAAACGCTTCTTGAGCGTCGTTACCAGCGTCTAATGAGCTACGGTTACTGCTGATAAGCTGCCTCACTCGAAGGCGGACTTTATGTAACAAGACGATGAAAGGGTTGGACTCAGTGCCAACCCTTTTTTATTATTTAAATATTACCTTTCAAACACCTTCTTGGTTTATTAAGCCTCATGACTCACTTAATCGAAACGTTTACCTCTGTATTTGACCAAAGCGCAATCAAGCCTCAACGGCTGGTGGTTGCCTTTAGTGGTGGGGTTGATTCACGAGTGCTGTTGGAGTTGGCTGCGCAATACACCAAAACTCATGGCATCGATTGTCAGGCAATCCATGTTCATCATGGCTTGAGTGATAATGCGGACCAATGGGCTGAGCAATGCCAAGTGTGGTGTGATGATTTGTCAGTGCCTTTGGCAGTGGAGCGTGTCTCACTGGATGTTCATAGCGGTGAAAGTATTGAAAAGCTCGCTCGAGACGCCAGATATAACGTCTTCAAATCGCATCTTCGACAAGGGGATGTGCTGGTTACTGGTCAACACGTCGATGATCAAGTCGAGACTTTTTTATTAGCGTTAAAGCGCGGCAGTGGTCCTAAAGGCCTCTCATCGATGGCGAAAGTGATGCCATTTTCAGGTGCTCATATTGTTCGTCCTATGCTGTCAGTGACCAGAGGTGAGATTGAAGCGTTCGCTCGCCGTATGGGGTTAACTTGGGTTGAAGATGAAAGTAATCAGGATGTGCGTTTCGACCGTAACTTTATTCGCCACCAAGTGACTCCTTTGTTGACCGAGCGTTGGCCCAGTTTTCGAGAGTCCGTCAGTCGCAGCGCCCAGCTCTGTGCCGAGCAAGAGATGTTGCTAGATGAGCTATTAGCTTCTCACTTACAGCGAGCCCTCGGTGATGACCAGAGCTTGAGCATAGAGGTGTTATCTGAGCAATCTACTTTACTAAGGGCGCGTTTGCTGAGAATGTGGTTAGGTCATTGCCAGCAAGCGATGCCGAGCCAAAAGCAACTCCAACTTATCTGGGAGGAAGTGGCGTGTGCTCAGCGTGATGCTAACCCTAAGCTCATATTAAACGGCGTTGAAGTTAGGCGTTTTAATCAAAAACTCTATTTGGTTCGTGAGACTAAAGATCTATCGGGCTGGCAAGGTGAAATTGCTGTTGGCGGAAGGTTGGTTCTGCCCGATGGCTTGGGACATGTCAGCTTGCAAGCGGGGGGAGTTGAGTCCGAACCTGGGCGTCGCGTACAAACGTTCAGCTTACCAGATCAAAATACGGTATTACGTGTTACCTTTAATCCCGAAGGATTATCGGCGCACCCAGTTGGACGCGGGCATAGCAGGAAGCTTAAGAAGCTGTTTCAAGAGTACCAAGTGCCTAGCTGGTTGAGGCGCAGAACGCCTATATTAATGGATGGTGATCGAGTGATCGCTGTTTTAGGGTTATTCGTAGATAAGAACTACGATGGTCAAGATTGTGAAGCGCTTTGGAGCATCTAGAAAAAGTTTGTGTCACAATTCTATGTCACTTTAATAAAAATAATTAATGGAATATGCAATGAAGAAAATTACACTAGGATTAGTTCTTGGACTTGGACTATTGAGTGGTAACGCTCTGGCAGGTGATGTTGCTGCAGGACAAGCAAAAGCAGCAGTATGTGCAGCTTGTCACGGTGCTGACGGTATCGCAGTGATCCCGGGTTACCCAAACCTTAAAGGTCAAAACGAGCAATACATTGCTTCATCAATCAACGCATATAAGAACGGCCAGCGCACCGGCGGTTTGGCTGCTGTCATGCAGGCTCAAGCTTCAATGCTCAATGATGAAGATATTGCTAATCTAGCTGCTTATTACGCAAGCCTTAAGTAAACCCTTCTTAAAGCACAGATTAAACAATACGATGAATTTCGAGCCAGAGCTTTAAAGCTCTGGCTTTTTTCATTGAATGTTTACTATAGCTATCCGATAATGAGCCATTCGCACAGTTTAAGGGATGAACATGAAAAAGATTGAAGCCATTATCAAGCCATTCAAACTTGATGATGTACGTGAAGCGCTTGCAGAAGTGGGCATTACGGGTATGACGGTCTCTGAAGTTAAAGGTTTCGGACGCCAAAAGGGTCATACTGAGCTATACCGTGGCGCAGAGTACATGGTCGACTTTTTGCCTAAAGTTAAGTTAGAGATCGTTGTTACTGATGAAGTAGCAGACCAATGTGTTGATACCATTATCGAGACGGCTCAAACTGGTAAAATTGGCGATGGTAAGATCTTCATCACTGACGTTGAACGTGTGGTACGTATTCGTACTGGCGAAGAAGACGAAGACGCCGTATAAAAAAACTATTACCCTAAAAGGAGCGTTTATCGCTCCTTTTTCATTTCTGGTAGGGTGCTTTATGTTTAAGAAAACCATCATAGTTATCACATTACTGATAACACTGGCTGTTGTTAGTTTTCACTTTATTTTCGTGATCCCAAATAAGCCCAATCTTATTACGTCTTCTCCAAATACCAGCAATGACATTTACAGTTGCTACCAAAACTCTGAACCTAAAGCGCTAGATGTGTCTGACGGCTTAAGCCTCACCGTGTGGAATATTTATAAGCAAAACCGCAGCCATTGGCAGACGGAACTCAATAAGCTGACAGCGGGAAGCGACTTAGTATTGCTGCAAGAAGCGAGTATGACGGATGGACTTCGTCAGTGGGTAACAAGTGGCCAGTGGGGAAGTACTCGAGTCAATGCGTTTGAAGCATTTGAAAAAAGTGCTGGTGTGCTCAACCTCGCGACTCATTTGCCTATCGAGGCTTGTGCTTATACTCATGAAGAGCCTTGGTTACAGTTACCTAAGTCTGCTCTATGGTCCCGTTACAAGTTGAGTAATGGTGAAGAGTTGGCGGTGATCAACATTCACGCCGTGAACTTTACCTTTGGTACCGAGGATTATGAAGCTCAACTCAAGAGCTTAACCGACAATCTACAAAAATATCGTGGACCAGTTATTTTTGCCGGTGACTTTAACAGTTGGAGTGAGGCTCGTTTTACTGTATTGAAAGAGGCATTGGAAAAGGTAGGTTTGGCTGAGGTCGCTTTTGAGCCGGATCATCGCACTCAGTTCATAACGGGGCTAGTGCTAGACCATGTGTTTTATCGTGGCTTAGAGGTAGAAAAAGCAAAAGCGCCCATAACGGACGCTTCTGATCATAATCCAATGTTAGTCACTTTTAAGGCTAAATAGCGTAAAGCTAAGACTCAGTAACGGTTATCTATGAAACTAAAATGTAGATAGCCCAGATTAGGTAATAGCCAATCCACGGCAAGCCTGAAATCACCAATGCTTGTCCACGCTCAAACTCTGTCCACGTTAATACCGCCGCGTAACCAAGTACGATGTACCAAGGCAGTAGCAGTGGTAATGAGCTAGCAAATTGTGACCAATCACTGGTAAGTGGTAACTTGATTAAGCCGTTTAAGCTGTTCAAGTCAGCGGCGTAGTTCATCACATGACCGTGCTTTAGGATTAGACTTGCGTAGCTCGCAATATCACCTAAAACTGCAGGGAAGATGATCACTGATGCTGCTGCAAACCATCGCCAAAAGCTATGCTGATGTTGGCTTGGTTTGGTTGCAAGGTTAAACCAAAATGCCAAAAGAACGATAGTGAGCGTGCGGCTAAACACATCGCTGATAATTTCACTGGCAAGTAGGGTATTACTATCAAGTAACGCCAACTGGTCTGGGTTTGTTTGAGCTAATTGCTTAGATAGCTCTGCACTTAACCACGCAAAATCTACATTCGAAAAATAAGCACCCCAAAATAAAAATGGGCTAAGCATTAATACGACGTAGGGTTGCCATCCCCAAGCACTTCGTTGATAAAGCGCTAAGAAACAAGCTGTTGGTGAACGGAATATATCCAACAGCATGACGAGTGGGTTACTTGACGGGTTCATACACTTACCTTAGTTACATCAACATACAGCTTAAGCTTTTGTCCTGGCTGTAAGTATTTCTGGTTCTGCAAAGTGTTCCATTTTACAACATCTGAACTCTTTACCTTGAACTTTGATGCAATACCGCTGACTGTGTCACCTGATCTTACGTTATAGAAGATGGTACGGATGATGGCGCCGTCAGAACCGTTCTTCCAGATGACCAGTTCTTGACCAATTCGTAAGGTGTCACGTGGTCCCATGCCATTCCACTTCGCAAGCGACTGGTGAGATACCTTGTTGGCGCGAGCAATGGTCCATAAGCTGTCACCACTTTTTACTTTATGGGTTAGCTTGTATTGACCGCGACTCTTTGACTGTGTGCTTGCTAGGCGGTTGGAAGCGCTGAGCGCGTATGCCTTATCGTCTTTGGTGGAAGTAGGGATCAGTAGGTGCTGACCGATACGAATGTTGTTGTTGGTCAAACCATTGGCAGTGCGGATCACCTTGCTAGTGGTGTTGTATTTGCTTGCCAGTACGCTGATGCTGTCACCAGACTGAACCTTGTAACGAACCAGCTTCATGCCTTTGCCTTTATTAGCCGCTACTTCTTTGTTGAATTTTTCAACTGAGTCTAAAGGAAGTAATAGCTTCTGGTGCTTTTCTGGTGCTGTCGCCCACTGGTTATATGCAGGGTTATAGCCTTGCAGCTCTTTTACTGGAATGCCTGCATAGTTCGCAGCAATAGCCAAGTCCAGTTGCTCTTCTGGGTTAACTAGAGTCAGTACTGGCTTGTTTGGAATTGCAGGAATATCAATGCCGTACTTTTCTTGGTTGGCAATTACGTCTGCCAGTGCCAGTAGTTTAGGTACGTAGCTACTGGTCTCTTTCGGCAGGTCTAGTGAGAAGAAGTCGATTGGTTTGCCAAGCTTCTTATTCTTACGGATTGCGCTGTTCACACGACCACCACCACTGTTATAGGCAGCAATTGCGTGTTGCCAGTCGCCATCAAAACGTCTGTTTAGGTCGGTTAGAAAATCTAACGCAGCATCGGTTGAAGCGGCAACATCTCGGCGGCCGTCGTACCAGAAGTTCTGCTCAAGCCCGTAGTCTTTACCCGTGCCAGCGAGGAATTGCCATAGGCCAGCAGCACTGCCGTGAGAGTAGGCAAATGCGTCGAATGAGCTTTCAACAACCGGCAGCAGTGCCAGTTCTAAAGGTAGATCTCTCTCTTCGATCTTGGTGGTGATCAAGTAAAGGAAAGGTTCAGCTCGCTTGGAGACGGTTTTTAGATGACTAGGGTGTTTTAGATACCAAGTTCGGTAGTAGTCGACCTTCTTTTGGTCTGGTACTTCCATTTCAAGTTGCATCGCAATACGTTTCCAAACATCTTCTTGTGTTTGTGGAGTAACGACAGGTGCTTCAACTTTTTGTTCTTCTTTGGTCGCTTCAGGTGAAACGTTCGCTTGAGAAACTTCTGTAGGAGGTGTGTTGGTTTGCTCGGAAGCTTGGTCTGGATTCTCTGACTGAGTTAATTGGCAACCAGATAGTAGTAATACCAAAGCCCAGCTGTACTTAACTCGCATGTTACAGCCTTTTTAATAAACGGCCGATGATAATACTTGCCACTCCCTATAAGTGACAAGTCTGTATTTGTTAAAATTCGTTCTTCCACGCACGTAAAGCGGTAAATACCGATAAAGGATCGGTCTGTTCAGTGCGATTAGATACTGATTTCACTACACTTGGCTCGGTATAGCGCAAGAAAGGGTTCACAAACTTCTCTTGTCTCAAATTTGTGGGGATGGTCGACTTATTTTGTGCGCGAAGTCGGTTCACTTGGTCGCGATATTGCTGCAAATGTTGGTTATCTGGCTCAACTGCAAGTGCGAAAGCGATATTGGCTGCTGTGTACTCATGTGCACAATAGACCTCGGTTTCTTGAGGAAGCGCCGTAATCTTATTTAATGCATCAAACATCTGTTGCGGAGTGCCTTCCATGATGCGACCACAGCCCGCAGAGAACAGTACATCACCACAGAATAGCTTTGCATCACCAACGTAACCGATATGACCCGCCGTGTGGCCGCTTAGCCCAAGAACCAAGAATACTTCGCCGAATAACTCCAGCTGGTCTCCGTCATCCACTGGATGTGTCAATGTTGGGATAGGCTCATTCTTCGGGCCCACCACATCAACCCCTGGAAATTGTCTAACTAACTCTGGAACGCCACCAATGTGATCGTGGTGGTGGTGTGTAATCAAGATTGCATCTAAAGTTAGCTCATGGTGTGCTAAGTACTCTAATACTGGAGCCGCATCGCCGGGGTCGACGACAGCACAACGGCGATCGCTATTTTCAATCAGCCAGATGTAATTGTCGTTAAATGCAGGTATGCTTTTGATATGTAACATTATTGGTTCTCCAGTCACTTTCAGTGCGACAGAATAAGTGAGACAGATTATTGATGAAGCCAGCACGTAGCAGAAAGAAGTTTGAGCGTCCTTACACTTGGGCACAATTGCACAATGGGGACTGGTTGAGAGAATCAATTCAAACTCGACTCGATGAGTGGTGCCCGAAGTTATTTGGTTACCATATGCTCAAGCTCGGCGGTCTCAGCAGTGAGATTTCTAGCTGCACATGCAACATTCAACATCAAGTAAACCTAGATATCCAGAACCCATTACATAATGTGATAGCGGATGGCTATAATTTGCCCTTTTTGGAGAAAAGTTTTGATGTTGTGGTACTTAGTCATCAATTAGATTATAGCAACGACCCACATCGGCTATTAAGAGAAGTCGATCGAGTTATGATGGACGATGGCTACATTATCATCACCGGCTTTAACCCATTCAGTGTCACTGGGCTTGCTAGTTTAATGCCGTGGCGCAAGAACAGTTTACCGTGGAGTGGGCGGATGTATACGCCAAGCCGCGTAAAAGACTGGTTGGGTGTACTGAATTATGAAGTGATTCATTGTGATACCTATGCACTGTTCCCGATGAGTAAGTATCAAGCGATGTGGACCTGGCTCGAGAACGCGTTAGGTGGCTGCGCCTCATTTGCCGGAAGCCAATACTTTATCGTCGCTCGCAAGCGCACTTATCCGCTTAAGCCTATTAAGCCACACTGGCACCTCAAACGACGCTTCTCTCCGGTTGGCGCTAGCTTTAGAACCGATACTCGCTGTACGTTGCATTCCATTCGTGCGCTGCGCCCGCTAAAAACAGAAAAAGCCGACTCGTAGTCGGCTTTTTACTATCGGATATCTTTACTCGCTCCCAATATTAGCTTGGCTGGTAGCCCGTGTCTTCTTGGGTTGGGTTTTCTGCGGCGGTACGCGCCAGCTCATCACACATTTCATTTTCTCGGTGACCTGCGTGTCCTTTCACCCAACGCCAATCGACAGTGTGACGTGCTGTCTCTTTATCGAGTTTTTGCCAAAGATCGGCATTTTTTACCGGTTTTTTGTCGGCGGTTTTCCAGTCACGCTTTTTCCAGTTATGTATCCACTGCGTAATGCCCTGACGAACATATTGGCTATCGGTAGTCAGAATCACCGAGCAAGGCTCTTTGAGGGTTTGTAGTGCTACAACAGCAGCGAGCATTTCCATGCGGTTGTTGGTTGTTAGGGTATAGCCTTGCGCGAGTGTCTTCTCTACTTTCTTGTAGCGAAGTACGATGCCATAGCCGCCAGGCCCTGGATTGCCTAAACAAGAACCGTCAGTGAAAATTTCAACTTGTTTCGTCATGATTTGATACTATTACCTCAAGCACATTATCGGCATAGTCTGACACAGTTATCCTTATGAATACCAGTAGCACTCCAGAACAAACCGCGAACGAAAAAAACAGTTCGAATGAAAACAAGCGCATCGTTGTACTCGATACCGAAACAACCGGTATGAATACCGAAGGTGGCCCTCACTACATGGGTCACCGCATCGTCGAGATCGGTGCCGTAGAGATCATCAACCGTAAGTTAACTGGGCGTCACTTCCACGTTTACATTAAGCCAGATCGTGCGATTCAAGAAGAGGCGATTGGCGTTCACGGTATCACTGATGAATTCTTGGTTGATAAGCCAGAATACCAAGACATCCACAAAGAGTTTCTTGACTTCATCAAAGGCGCAGAGCTGGTGGCACACAACGCGCCCTTCGATACCGGCTTCATGGACTACGAGTTTGAGAAACTGGATCCTACGATCGGTAAGACAGACGATTACTGTAAAGTTACCGATACCCTGGACATGGCGAAAAAGATATTCCCGGGTAAAAGAAACAACCTAGATATCTTATGTGAACGTTATGGCATCGATAACTCGCACCGTACACTCCACGGCGCTTTGCTCGATGCGGAGATCCTAGCCGACGTCTACCTATTGATGACGGGTGGACAAACGTCACTGCAATTTAACGCTGGTCAGCAAGAAGGCGGCGTAGAAAGTATCCGAAGAGTAGAAAGTGGTCGAAAATCCCTAAAGGTTTTACGAGCAACGGCCGATGAAGTAGAAGCGCATCAAAGTCGTTTAGATCTCGTCGAGAAAAGCGGAAGTTGCCTCTGGCGTCAGTAGGGAGAAAGTATGTTTAGGGTATTGGCTACCGGTTGTTTGCTGCTGTTAAGCTTTAGCTTGCACGCGGCAACAGAATCCGTAATGAGTTTATTGGACAACCGATTCCGAGTTGATCCCAGCATAGAACAAATTACCTTTATAATTTATCGAGCCGATAACTCTAAACCTGTCGTCTTAGTTCGTCCCGACGGCAAGAAATACTACTCTTGGCGTAACGCTGATAATGTCCGTTGGTATGAAGAATCTTCAATGGACATTGTCTCTATTGATAAGCCGATGCCAGGCCCATGGCAAGCGGTAGGTAAGGTCTCTCCTAAGAACAATATCAAGCTACTGTCTCACCTTGTTTTGGATGCGAATGAATTTCCAGACAAGCTGTACCAGACAGAGCGTATTAAATTCACCGCCCGTCTCACCTCTGACGGTAAGCCCTTGGTACTGCGTGATTTCCTTGATCGAGTGAAGCTCAAGGTGACATTTACTAAGTTTGTCGAAAACGAAGAATCTTTAGTGAGAGAAGCGCGCCCAGTCCCAGTTGTGATGGGTGAATTCGCTGACGATGGCGTTGATCTTGATGAAAAAGCAGGGGACGGCGTCTTCACGGTCTCTTTGCCTATCGATATAGAGCCGGGTAAATACCGCGCGCGCATCACTTCCGGTAACGGCGTATTTTTGCGAGCGCAAGAGCAAGAAGTCTTAGTTTACCCAACACCTATCACTACTACTTTTATTCAATCTCGTAAAGAGGGCTTGCCTCATACAATCGTGGTATCAGGCGAGCAAGGCATGATAGCGCCGAGTTCGTTAGCGGTGCACGTTGAGCACAAAGCACCAGATGAGTATGTGATGTATAAGCAAGGCCAAGCGGATGTCGATGCGATGAAGGTGCCTTTGGAGATCCCTTACAATGGTGATCTTGGGATTTATAACTGGTCGGGAATGGTGTATGCCACCGATGCTTCTAGCCAGCGCCCACTGACGTTTCCTATTACTGAGCACTCTTACAGTGTGGTTCAAGATATTGATTTAGCGGAATCCCGCCGTCTGCAAGAAGAGGCATTAGCGGAGCAGAAGCGAATTGCCACTGAAATGATGATACTGAAGAAGCGCGAAGAGGATAGAAAGCGCAGTATGATCATTATTGGGGTTGGCAATGTGGTTGCGATTCTTCTGGGCTTGCTGATTTGGTTTGTGGTTCGCAAAGTGACCGCTAAGAAAAGAGCTCAACCGGAGATGCAACTTAAGGCACCCAAGTAATTCCCTACGTGATTGAGTTGTTTCAGATAGCTATTTAATCCCTGACTTGGGTTACATGCAAGCACCGATATTTGAACAAAAAAACGGGACTCCAATGAGTCCCGTTTTTGTTTCTAAAACAAAATCTAAGCTACGTTATCAATCGATTGGTCTGGATACTGTGGCTTTGCTGCTAGCTCCTCTGGTGAGAAGTCATCAACGTTGATGGTGTACAGTCGATGTTGCTCTGCACTCTCTAACAGTGCCGCTTCTTTCTCAGTCAGAATGCCTTTCTCAAGACCTAATTGAGCGACCAAATCCAGTCGTAAGAAGGCGCGCTTTTGATGCGTCTCTTTACAGACTTTGTCGAACAGAGGCTCAGCTTGAAGAATAACCTCCAGTGCTTTCTCAATCTTACCTACCGCGTTGTATTGAGTATCCGCTAAGTATTGACCACGGCCGATACGTGAGCGTGTTGCACTCGGTGTTTGTAGGATGTGTGCAACTTTGCTGTCCAGTTTGTCGTTTGGTGCGCGGCGAATTCGGCCAAATGGCATCAATACAACACGTAGAAGGCGTCCAACCACTGGGTTAGGGAAGTTTGCTAAGAACTCATCAATTGCCACTTCAGTTTGACGCAAGCTGTCTTGCATACCCCAGTGTACTAACGGTAGATCTTCAGCATTGCTGCCTTCGCTCTCAAAGCGTTTTAGTGTTGCAGAACCAAGGTAAAGTTGACTCAGGATATCACCTAGACGAGCAGATAGACGCTCTCTACGTTTCAGTGAACCGCCTAATACAGCCATTGAAATGTCAGACAGTAGCGCTAGGTTAGCACTGTAACGGTTCAGCTGTTGGTAGTAGCGTTTTGTCTGTTTATCAGTGCTATTGGCTGGCGTTGGAGTGTCCGAACCACGGCCATCAGTTAAACCAAACCACAAACTACGAACTAGGTTACTTAGCGTAAAGCTAACGTGTCCTGCTAACGCTGAATCAAACTTATCAAGCGCATCGCTGCTTTCTGAGTATGCTGCTTCCATTTCATTAAGAACGTAAGGGTGGCAACGAATCGCCCCTTGACCGTAAATGATCATTGAACGAGTCAGGATGTTTGCACCTTCAACGGTAATCGCAATTGGCGAGCCTTGATAGCCACGAGCTAGGAAGTTCGATGGACCCAAGCAAATACCCTTACCACCTACGATGTCCATTGCATCGATGATGCTGCGTTGACCGCGGTGCGTACAGTGATACTTCACGATTGCTGAGATAACCGAAGGCTTTTCACCTAGATCGATACCTGCAACGGTCAGGTTGCTCGCTGCATCCATGACATAGGCATTACCACCTAGGCGTGCCAGTGGCTCTTCGACGCCTTCCATGCGACCAATTGGTTGTTTGAATTGGCGACGAATACGAGCGTAAGCGCCAGTCGCAAGTGCTGCTGTTTTGATACCACCTGTTGAGTTTGATGGCAGTGTGATACCACGGCCCACTGACAGACATTCAACCAGCATTCTCCAACCTTGGCCCGCCATTTTCTGACCGCCAATGATGAAATCGATAGGGACGAAAATATCGTCACCTCGCGTTGGACCATTTTG
Organism: Vibrio chagasii; assembly: GCA_041879415.1. Taxonomy (NCBI): domain Bacteria; kingdom Pseudomonadati; phylum Pseudomonadota; class Gammaproteobacteria; order Vibrionales; family Vibrionaceae; genus Vibrio; species Vibrio chagasii. The sequence continues at coordinate 357,415 of CP090851.1, forward strand.
GAAAGGAACATTTAGTGGGAAGTGGCGGTTGCCAATCTCCACGCCTTTTAAATCCGTTGGGATAAGCGCACAGGTGATACCAAGATCTTGCTGGTCGCCCAGTAAGCCGTCTGGATCGCGCAGTTTAAAGGCCAAACCCAATACGGTCGCAACCGGTGCCAGAGTGATGTAGCGTTTGTTCCAAGTCAGGCGCATACCAAGAACTTCTTCGCCTTGCCATTCACCTTTACAAACCACACCGTAATCTGGGATTGAACCCGCATCAGAACCTGCTTCTGGGCTAGTTAGAGCAAAACACGGGATCTCTTTACCTTCAGCCAAGCGCGGTAGATAGTGGTTTCTCTGCTCTTCAGTACCGTAGTGTTGCAGCAGCTCACCTGGTCCTAACGAGTTAGGTACACCAACGGTTGATGACAGTACGCTAGATACGCCTGTTAGTTTTTGTAGAACCAAAGACTGAGCGTAAGCTGAGAATTCTAAGCCACCGTATTTTTTCTTGATGATCATCGCGAAGAACTTGTGGTCTTTCAGGTATTGCCATACTTCTGGTGGTAAATCAGCAAGCTCATGAGTGACTTGGTAATCATTGACCATTTCACACACTGTGTTTACTGGACCATCAAGGAACGCTTGTTCCGCTTCAGATAGTTTTGGGTTAGCGATGTTCTGTAGTTTTTCCCACTCAGGTTTACCTTTGAATAGCTCTGCTTCCCACCAAACAGTACCGGCTTCCAGTGCTTCTTTTTCTGTCTGAGACATCGCCGGTAGTACTTTCTTAAATACAGAAAGTGCTTTTTGGCTGATGAGAGTTTGTCGAATGGTTGGTACAGCCAAAATAGCAACCGCTAATAGGTAACAAAGCCAGCCAGTAACCGCTACGTCGCCGAATAGTGTTAAAGCTACCATTGCGCCAGTTAGTGCGATTAATGCGCGTACCAAGCTAACTCGGTGGTAGAGACAGACACCTAAGATAGTTGTCATGCCGAGTAGGGAGAGCAATATATTCATGATCGATTTCCTTTTCAGAGATCACTTATTGTTATTAAGTTTTAGGTAAGAGGTCTAACCAGTTAAGTGTAAACAAAATATTAAATATTTGTAAAACTCAAAGTTGAATAAAAAGTGATCTGAGTAGAGTTAAAATTCTAATTGTGAGAGGTTGGTGGCGATTATTTGGACGGATCTGCAGTGGCGGGTTAATTAAGGTGACAATCTTTCGGCTTAACTGTCGACACTATTTCATGTTTGTGGGTAAACTCAGTTATAAAGAGGGTGAAACCCTCAGTTCTCATTTCGCGCACGCTAAACTGCGACATAAAAATAAGAGATAAGCCCTATGTACCAAGACCTAATCAAAAGTGAATTGAACGAAGCTGCTGAGGTTCTTAACAAGTTCTTGAGTGACGACCATAATATTGCTCAAATTGAAGCGGCGGCAAAATTGATTGCTGATTCATTCAAACAAGAAGGTAAAGTGCTTTCTTGTGGTAACGGTGGCTCCCACTGTGATGCAATGCATTTCGCAGAAGAGCTGACAGGCCGATACCGTGAAAACCGCCCAGGCTACGCTGGTATTGCGATTTCAGACCCTAGCCACTTATCTTGTGTAAGTAATGACTTCGGCTACGACCACGTATTTTCTCGTTATGTAGAAGCGGTTGGTCGTAAAGGCGATGTGTTGTTTGGTTTATCAACTTCAGGTAACTCAGGCAACATCTTAAAAGCTATTGAAGCAGCTCAAGCGAAAGGCATGAAGACTATTGCTCTGACTGGTAAAGACGGCGGTAAAATGGCGGGCTGTGCGGATATCGAAATTCGAGTACCGCATTTTGGTTACGCTGACCGTATCCAAGAGATTCATATCAAGATCATTCACATCATTATTCAACTTGTTGAAAAAGAGATGGAATAACAGTTATACAGACATATAGAGCCTAGGTTTGTGGCTCTATTGGTTTTAATAGGGAGTAGATTAAACCATGTGTGAATTGCTCGGTATGAGCGCGAATGTGCCAACGGATATTTGTTTTAGCTTCACTGGTCTTATGCAGCGCGGTGGCAACACTGGTCCACATCGTGATGGTTGGGGGATCACCTTTTATGAGGGCAAGGGCTTTCGTACCTTTAAAGATCCTAACCCTAGTTGTGAATCTAAGATCGCTGAATTGGTTCAAAACTACCCAATTAAAAGCCAAGCTGTTGTCAGCCACATTCGTCAAGCCAACCGTGGTGGTGTTAATCTAGAGAATACACACCCTTTCACTCGTGAGCTTTGGGGAAGATACTGGACCTTTGCTCACAATGGCCAACTATCAGATTACGATGACTTAGTGAGTGGGCGTTTTAGACCAGTTGGTGAAACTGACAGCGAACGTTCATTCTGTTGGTTACTTAAGCAACTGGAAGAGCGTTTTCCTGAACCACCACAAGACATGGAAGGAATGTTCCGCTTCGTTGCAGAGTGTTGCGACAAGCTGCGAGAGAAAGGCGTTTTCAACATGTTGTTGAGCGATGGCGAGTACGTAATGACATACTGTACCAACCATTTGTACTGGATTACGAGACGCGCGCCTTTTGGTAACGCGAGCTTGATCGATGAAGACGTCGAGATTAACTTCCAAGAAGAAACCACACCTAATGATGTGGTGACGGTAGTGGCTACTCAACCTCTAACTGGTAATGAAGAGTGGTTTAGAATGAAGCCGGGTGAATACGCCTTGTTCCATTCAGGTGAATTGATTGGCAATAATCACAAAGAGCTGGAAGATGTCGCTTATGCTCCTAAAAAGGTCGCAAGCCAAGCGCCTACTGAACCATTGAGCTAAACGTCTCATTACTTGATTCGATAAAAAAGGCCGTTAACTGCACTCGTCAGTTAACGGCCTTTTTGTATTTTCGATACTACTCTTCTGCGTAACCGTGTTTGCCTAGTACTTTTCCGTCTAACACCGCTTGTCCATCAACCATAGATAAACGGTCTTCTGCAAACCATTTACATACCATCGGATAGATTGCGTGCTCTTGAGTGAGTACTCGCCCCGCAAGTAGCTCGGCGTCATCGTCCTCAAACACAGGAACCTTGGCTTGTAAGATAACAGGACCACCGTCAAGCTCTTCTGTTACAAAATGCACACTTGTGCCGTGTTCTTTGTCTTTTGCATCAATTGCACGCTGGTGGGTATGTAAACCCGGGTATTTAGGGAGTAGAGAAGGGTGGATATTGACCATTTTTCCTGCGTAATGACGAACAAATCCTGAACTCAAAATACGCATATAGCCTGCTAGTACGATTAAGTCTGGTTGATAGGCGTCGATCTGAATCATCAGTTCATGATCAAACTCTTCACGCGATCCGAAATCTTTTGGGTTCACTGAGCGTGCATCGACGCCAGCATTTTTTGCTCGTTCTAAGCCGAATGCTTCTGCCTTGTTTGAGAAGACAGCTTTGACTGAAGCATCAATCATATTGCTATCGCAAGCATCTAAGATCGCCTGCAAGTTACTGCCGCTTCCTGAAACTAACACAACGATATTTTTCTGAGACTGAGTGGTTTTCTGAGAGTGATTGTTTTTCATAAAGTGGGTCATATGATTGATTAATTGAACTGTTTACAATTTACCTACATAAACTAAGGTTTTCTGCGGGCCAAATAGCAAAATGAGGACCATTAGGTCCTCATTGATAAACTAATTGAGTGAAGTGCTCACTTAGTTGATTTCAACTTGCTCTTCGCCCGCTTCAGCGTTCGCGATCTCACCGATAACCCAAGCGTTTTCGCCTTCAGCTTTCAGTAGTTCAACAGCAGCGTCTGCTTGGTCTTTCGGTAGAGCAACAACAAGGCCTACACCACAGTTGAAAGTGCGGTACATTTCAAATGTTTCCACGTTGCCTTTCTCTTGTAGCCAGTTGAAGATAGCAGGCCATTCCCAGCTCTTACCATCAATCACAGCTTTAGTACCTTCAGGAAGTACGCGTGGGATGTTTTCCCAGAAACCGCCACCAGTAATGTGCGAGATAGCATGGATGTCATGCTCTGCGATCATCTTAAGTGCTGATTTGATGTAAATCTTAGTTGGTTCTAGTAGGTGTTCACCGATAGTGCGACCTTCTAGTTCCTCGTTCTTATCTGCACCAGATACTTCCAGTACTTTACGAATTAGAGAGTAACCATTTGAGTGTGGGCCACTTGAGCCAACAGCGATAAGTGCGTCGCCAGCAGCTACTTTAGTACCGTCGATGATGTCAGCTTTTTCTACTACACCAACACAGAAGCCAGCAACATCGTAGTCGTCGCCTTCGTACATGCCTGGCATTTCAGCGGTTTCACCACCGATTAGTGCACAACCAGCTTGAACACAACCTTCAGCGATGCCAGAAACAACGTCTGCAGCTGTATCGACATCTAGCTTACCTGTTGCGTAGTAGTCTAGGAAGAATAAAGGCTCACCACCTTGAACGATTAGGTCGTTCACACACATTGCCACTAGGTCGATACCAATGGTGTCGTGTTTTTTCAGATCCAAAGCAAGGCGAAGTTTAGTACCAACACCATCAGTACCTGAAACAAGTACCGGCTCTTTGTATTTCGTTGGAAGTTCACATAGGGCGCCAAAGCCACCAATACCGCCCATTACTTCAGGGCGACGAGTGCGTTTTACTGCACCTTTAATACGGTCTACTAGTGCATTACCTGCGTCGATATCAACACCAGCGTCTTTGTAGCTTAGAGAAGAAGTATTACCACTCACGGGATAGTCCTCGAACTTAAGTTGGATGTGAAAACGGCGCTATTCTAACAGGGCTTGAATATGAAGAGCAAACGTTTGCGCGGTTTTTTTTATTAGAATAAAGATTCTGAAATAACCACAGAGTTCGTGTATAATCTACAGGTTTGTTTAAATATTGCCGGAGTTGGAAATGAAAGTTGTTGAAGTGAAACACCCGCTAGTAAAACATAAAATTGGCCTGATGCGTGAAGGTGAGATTAGCACTAAGCGTTTTCGTGAGCTAGCGACAGAAGTGGGTAGCCTTCTAACATACGAAGCGACATCAGACTTTGAAACTGAGCGTGTAACTATTAATGGTTGGGACGGCCCAGTTGAAGTTGACCAAATTAAAGGTAAGAAAGTAACAGTAGTGCCAATCCTACGTGCTGGTCTAGGCATGATGGACGGCGTTCTTGAGCACATCCCAAGTGCACGTATCAGCGTTGTTGGTATCTACCGTGACGAAGAAACGCTTGAGCCAGTACCATACTTCAACAAGCTTGCATCTAACATCGATGAGCGTATTGCTCTAGTGGTAGACCCAATGCTTGCAACAGGTGGTTCTATGATCGCGACTATCGACCTAATGAAAGAGAAAGGTTGTAAGCACTTTAAGATTCTTGTGCTTGTAGCGGCTCCAGAAGGTATCGCGGCTCTAGAAAAAGCGCACCCAGATGTTGAGCTTTACACTGCTGCAATCGATGAGAAGCTAAACGACAAGGGCTACATTGTTCCTGGTCTTGGCGATGCTGGTGATAAGATCTTCGGTACTAAGTAATTCGGTTTTATAGGTTAAGTGGATTCGGTGGTTTCAAACTTCTAAATTGACTTAATTATCCGTATTAATAAAAAAGGGAGAGCATTCGATGCTCTCCCTTTTTTGATCTTAAACTTTGTTGGAATTTAACCAGATTTAACCATTAGTCGATTTGAGCTTTGTCTACTACTGTGTTGTCGCCTAACTCTTCAGGAAGGACTAGGTTAAGTAGAATCGCTACGATACCGCACAAGCTTACGCCCTGTAGACTGAAATCACCGATGCCAAATGCCATGCCGCCAATACCGAATACTAGGGTAATACCCACAATGACAAGGTTACGCGATTTATGCAGGTCTACGTTGTTCTTGATTAGCGTGTTCAAGCCGACTGTTGCAATAGAACCAAACAGAAGAATCATGATGCCGCCCATTACCGGAACCGGAATGGTTTGCAGAAGAGCGCCTAGCTTACCAACTAATGCAAGAACGATGGCTGTTACTGCAGCCCAAGTCATGATCACCGGGTTAAATGCTTTTGTTAGCATTACCGCGCCAGTTACTTCACTGTAGGTTGTGTTTGGCGGAGCGCCCAGCATAGAAGCAGCAATGGTCGCTACACCGTCGCCTGTGATTGTGCGATGTAGACCAGGCTTCTTAAGGTAGTCTTTACCTGTCACGTTAGAAATCGCAAGCATGTCACCTACGTGTTCAACGGCTGGTGCAATCGCGACGAACACCATGAAGAAGATAGCGTTGATGTTGAACTCAGGCATAGTGAAGTTTGGCAGTGCTAACCAAGATGCTTGCGCTACGGGTGCAAAGTCGACTGCGCCATAGAATAGACTCGTAATGTAACCTGCGATAATCCCGCCAAAGATAGGTAATAGCTTTAGGAAGCCCTTCGAGAATACGCTGATGATGACGGTAACTAATAGTGAAACTGATGAGATCCAAAGTGCTGCGTCTGCATCGACCAGTTGAACGGCGCCATCGCCTGTTTTACCTAGCGCCATGTTTACAGCAACTGGTGCCAAGCCCAAACCAATCACCATAATTACAGGGCCAACCACCACAGGTGGGAGCAGCTTATGGATGAAGCCAACGCCTCTCACTTTGATAAGAGCACCCATCAATACATACACAACACCTGCTGCCATTAGGCCGCCCATGGTTGCGCCAATACCCCAAGTTTGGATACCAAACATGATAGGCGCGATGAATGCAAAAGAAGACGCTAAGAAGATTGGCACTGAACGGCGTGTAATAAGTTGGAATAAAAGGGTACCGATACCTGCGCCAAAGAGTGCAACGTTAGGATCAAGTCCTGTCAGTAGCGGCACGAGTACAAGCGCACCAAAAGCTACAAACAGCATTTGTGCACCTTGCAATGCATTTTTCATGATATGTCCTTAGATTGGTCGTTATATGAAAAGTGAAAAATAAAATTCGCGCGATTCTATCACTTAGCAATCGATTGCTACACAAAATAGATCAAATTTATTTATCATAGTGATGTTTTATATCGAACAAGGTCCGAAAATTCGGTTTATAAGTTAGCGCTTTATCATGGTCAGGTGATATTTTGTGGTTATTAAACACAGTGGGCGCTAACGACCTTGCCCCTCAATCCATAGTTGCTTATCATCAAGGCACAAGCTTTGAATATTAGGATCAATATGCGCTACATAGCATTGTTGTTGATGGGACTATTAGCCTTCCCGAGTTACGCCTTAACTAAAGTCGATATCTTTAGTGCTGAAGTTGCGATTAACGCTGAAGACAAACAACCAGAACAAGTGGCAAGAAATACCGGTATGGAGCAGGTATTGATACGTGCGACTGGTCAAACTGACGTTGCTTCAAATGAGACTATCCAAAAGGCGATGCGTAAGAGTGCGCAGTACATGTCTCAAATGAGTTTTGGTGAGCGCAATGACCAATCAACATTGCGCATGCGTTTTAATGGCGCTCAAATCCGTTCTCTACTGACTCAAGCGCAACTGCCGTACTGGCCTGAAACTCGCTCAAACATCTTGGTTTGGCTAGTGGAAGAAGACAGCTTCGATAAGAACATTGTGTGGGAGCACTCGAACTCACCACTTGCTGCTCAGATGCAAGCTAGTGCAAAAGATCGTGGTTTACCTCTGACTCTGCCTGTCGGTGACTTCGACGATATCACTGGTATCGCGACCTCAGATTTGTGGGGCAGCTTTGTTTCACCAATTAGCAGAGCAAGTCAACGCTACCCAGTAGATGCAGTGTTAGTGATTAAAGCTCAATCTTCAGGATTACGTTGGACGCTGTACGACCAAAAACCAAGTCAGCTAACTAGTGCTCCAACGGCACCAATCACAGGTTCAGTGTCGGGTAACAGTGCAACAGCTTCTAAGAAGCTAGTTGACCAAATCAGTAACTACTACGCGGGTAAAAGCGCGGTGACGGTGGCGAGTGAGTCATCAGAGTCAATTTTAACTCAGTTTATTAGCTTGAATAATGCTCAAGACTTCTTCCAGCTAGAGAATGCACTTAAGCGTCTAAACTCGGTTGCTAGTCTAGATATTCTTAAGATTCAAAACAACGAAGTGACGTTCCGTATTCACTTGCTGTCGACTCAACAAGAGTTTGAGCAAGAAGTGGCAAGTATTCGCCAAGTTGTGAAGGTTGAAGAGTCTTACATCGAACCAGAAGTAAGCCCTGAATTTGAGACACAAGACAACACTATGTCTGTAGGTGATGATTCAACGGCTTTAGTTGATACTGAAGCAACAGCAACTGACGCAGATACTGATGTTCAAGTGATCAAAGGTAATGAAGTTGTTGGTGATGATACGCTGACTGCTTCGGATGCTAACTCAGAAGATACGAGTAGCGAAGCGCTAGAAGAGGTTACTCCTCAGCATGCGAAACCTAGCTTGGTGTATGAGTGGAACCGCAGTTAGGCAATTGCTGACATTCATCGTCTATACGAAAAGTAAGTAGACGAAGATAAATAAAAAGAAAGCCCTGCTAGAGAAATCTGGCAGGGCTTTTGTTTGTTCGCTAATTGTTTGAGCTAGCTGATTGGGTATGGTCGAATCCAATCTTATTGCTCGAACTTCGCCTTCTCTTTCTTTTCTACTTCAGAAAGGCGTTTAAGCTTGATGCCTAACTCTTTAGCGCGGAAACGGGTAAATAGGATATTTCCGGCGAAGCCAATCGTGGTCAGCAGTAGCTCAACAGCAGCTAATAAGCGTTCACCACCATCTACGTATAGGATGGTTAATGCGTGCAGGAAGTAGAGCATTAAGATGAAGTTTGCCCAAGCATGCGTATAAGGCTTGCCGATTAAAATGCCAGGTAATGGCAACAGTAACGGAACAGCCCAAACGATAGCGAGTGTGACATTGTCTAGGTGAGGATGCGGTGAAAGCGTCATCTGCCAAGCGACAACCCAACCTAACAGTAATAGGTTGCCTGCTAATGCTAGGTAGCGGAATAGCTTTGTCTTGGGAGACATCGCCTTCTCTGACATGTACATCATTGAGAGATTCCCTTCTGATTTATCGCAATGCGCGCTAGGCGTTTGCCTAGGTTCTGTGCCAACTCAATTTCTTCTTTGCTTAGTGAAGCACTTTCGCCTGTGCTGCTTGCACCATAGGGCGTGCCACCGGTTTGAGTGGTATGCAATGCAGGCTCTGAATAGGGGATGCCTACCACTAACATTCCATGGTGAAGCAGTGGCAGCATCATGCTTTGCTGTGTTGTCTCTTGCCCACCATGCAGTGATGAAGAAGAGGTAAATACACAAGCTGGCTTATCGATAAGGTCGCCATTGATCCACAATGATGTAGTGCTATCCCAAAAGTGCTTCATCGGCCCAGCCATGTTGCCGAACCAAACCGGACTGCCAAGCGCCAAGCCATCACAAGAACGGAGCTCTTGCAGCGTGGCGATTGGGTCTGTGGGTTGATAGCGAGAGTCTGGCTGCTCTTCTACTGTGTATACGTCATTAACGGTTCTTAGCATGGCTTCACACTCAGGGATGGATTCCACCCCTCGTGCTATCTGCCTTGCGAGAGCTTGCGTGTTGCCGTGACGACTGTAATAGAGAACAAGAATGTTGATGCTCATAACCGCTTACAGAATCTCTAGCACTTGCTCAGGTGGACGACCAATCTTGGCTTTATTGTTCGCAACAACCACTGGACGCTCAAACAGTTTTGGATTAGCAGCCATTGCAGAAAACAGGTCTTCATCAGATACTGAAGAATCACCAAGGTTCGCTTCTTTGTAGTCTGCCTCCTTGGTGCGCATCATTTCGCGAACGCTGCTAAAACCGAGCTGTGTGAACAGTACTTTTAGCTGCTCAACAGTTAAAGGCGTGTCTAAGTACTTGATCACTTCAGGTTGTACACCGTTTGTTTCAAGCAGTTCAAGCGTTTGACGGCTCTTTGAGCAGCGTGGGTTATGATAAATCACGACAGACATGGTTCTTCCTCATTATTATTTTTTATTTAATTTTCAGGAGAGGCCATCTAATTGGCCTCTTCACTGTATACGTTGAGCTTTGTTCTTTTGGTGATTTCTGCGTATTACTCGGCTTATTGCAGTGCTAAGAAGCGCTCGCGCTGAATCATCAGTTGATCAATGCGAGCATCGTAGCGGGCTTGCTTCAAGCTACCGAGCTCTGCGATTTGACTCGCTTGCGTGTAGTACTGAATTGCTTTGTTCCAGTTAGCTTGCAATGCCAAAATTTCTGCTCGTGCGGCAAGGTCTTCATCACTGTTGCCAAGGCTAGTGTTCGCTTTTGAAAGCAGGTGCCAGCCGTTGGTGTCATTCGGATTGTCATGCGTATAACGTTGTAATACGCGAATAGCCTCTGCAAAGTCCTCTTTTTCGATCAAAGCATTTGCGTAGTTGATTGTGAGTACCGGGTTGTTTGGTTGACGAACTAAGGCAGACTTGAGCTCTTTAATAGCAAGATCTGGTTTTTTCTGTTCAATGTGAAGGTCGGAAATCGCATCCAGATAGAACAGGTTAGTCGGGTCACTGGTAATCAGCTTGGTTAGAATCGGTTCAGCTTTATCTAACTTATTAGAGTCGAGATAAACCAGTGCTTGTCCATACTCTAACGATGGGACGATCTCTTTTGGTGCCTTTTTCAATTGGCGTGAGAACCAATCTAGAGACGCCTCATTATTGATACCGGCATAGCGTGCCACGATACGAGCTCTTGCCAAGTGGTAATCTAGAGATGGCGCAAGCTTGAGTGGCGGATAGCTACGAGCACGAGCACGAGAGTCCGTAATACGGTCTTCTGGTAATGGGTGAGTCAGCAGCATTGGTGGCGGTGTGCTGGCATAGCGGTATTCATCTGCCAGACGACCGAAGAAGCGTGGCATCGCATTCACGTCAAATCCCGCTTTCGCTAGCGTGTTGATACCAAAGCGATCGGCTTCTTTCTCATTACTACGAGTGTAGTTAATTTGGCTTTGCATGTTACCCGCGGTGGTTGCAGTTAAGGCTGCAATGCCCGCCTCAGGAGCCGCAATTGCCAACAACACAGACGCGGCAAGCGCTGCAATAGTCGCAGGGGAACGGCGTGCTTGATCTTCCATACTGCGCGCTAAGTGGCGCTGAGTAACGTGTGCGATTTCGTGCGCTAATACAGACGCAAGTTCACTCTCCGACTGTGCGTGTAGGAATAGACCTGAGTGCAAAGCAACATAACCACCAAAGAAAGCAAAAGCGTTGATGTTGCGGTCACGGATCATAAAGAACTGAAAAGGTGTCTTTACGTCATTGGCATTCGCGACAAGGCGATGGCCTAGAGTGTCGATATAAAGGTTGAGAACCGGGTCATTGATGACAGGTTGGCTGCTTCTGATGATGCGCATGTAGGCATCACCATAGATGAGTTCTTGATCGATAGTGAGTGTGCCGCCAGCCGCCGTGCCGATGTCCGGTAAATCCAAGCTGTTGGTGTTAGCCAACGTTGGGGTGCTTAATGTGGCTGCAATGCATAAGCAAGCAATTGAACGAGCGCGTTTAAACATATTAGTCAGTAATACTCCGTTTCTTCTGACAGTAAGACAAGGGCAATGCAAATTGGTTCTTTATCTGGTTTAACCTTTGTTAAGTGCGTGCGCTATCCTGAAGGAAGATGAATCAATGATGGCACGTTTTCAAAAACAGATTACAATATGCCCCTTATAATAAGCATCGAGCCCAAGAATGACACCTAATATTCTAGATTTACGCCAAGAGCGCTGCCCAATGGCGTTATTATTAGCCAAGCGTCACAGTGTAAAGTTAGAAGTAGGGCAATCTTTGTCAATTTATGTATCAGATAGCAGTTCGATGAAAGATATTGTTACGTTTTTGTCGAAGCAAGCTTATGTTGTCATGACAGAGGCTTGTTCTAATTACCACCATCTCCTCGTCACTAAAAAGGAATCGCAGTCAGATGCTTGAAATGGTCAGTCGTTGGTATAAACGACGTTTCTCTGATCCACACGCTGTCAGTTTGGTTGCCATCATTCTATTCGGCTTTATTACTATCTACTTCTTTGGTCACCTGATCGCACCACTGTTGGTGGCGATTGTGTTGGCTTATTTGCTTGAGTGGCCAGTGACTCAACTTCAACGACTCGGTGTTCCAAGAACGCCATCGGTGATGTTGGTGATCTTGATGTTCTTTAGCCTAATGCTACTAGCGATATTTGGATTAGTGCCAACCATTTGGGAGCAAGTGGGTAACCTAATCAATGATATTCCGAGCATGTACGGTAGCTTGCAGAAGTTCATTGCAACGATTCCAGAACGTTACCCTGAGCTTGCGAACTTGCAGATTGTTGAGTCTGTCATGTCTAACGCGAAGAACAAGGCGTTGGGCATGGGTGAGAGTGTGGTGAAAGGCTCGTTAGCGTCTCTGGTTAGTTTAGCGACGCTAGGTGTTTATCTGATCTTAGTACCACTGCTTATTTTCTTCTTACTGAAAGACAAAGAAGAGATGATCAGAATGGCAAGTGGTGTGCTTCCTCGAAACCGTCGCTTAGCGACCAAAGTATGGGAAGAGATGAACGAACAAATCTCGAACTATATCCGCGGTAAGGTGCTAGAAATTTTAATCGTAGGTGGCGTTAGCTACGTAACTTTCGCGATTTTAGACCTTCGCTACTCCGTATTATTAGCGGTTGCTGTCGGTTTCTCGGTATTGATTCCATACATTGGTGCAGCGGCGGTAACCGTACCAGTTGCCATTGTTGGTTTGTTCCAGTGGGGGCTTGAGCCTCAATTCTACTGGCTATTATTGGCTTACGGCATCATTCAAGCCCTAGATGGTAACGTGTTAGTGCCGGTTCTGTTCTCTGAAGCAGTGAATCTACACCCTGTGGCGATTATTGTGGCGGTATTAGTGTTTGGTGGACTTTGGGGATTCTGGGGCGTGTTCTTCGCGATTCCACTGGCGACCTTAGTGAAGGCGGTTTGGAATGCCTTACCTAGCCATGCATTAGATGATGACCCTGTGCATCATCAGTAACGAAAAATGAATGATAAAAAAGGCGACTATCAATGATAGTCGCCTTTTTAATTTATCTTAGTTGGTAGTGAGTCTAGCTCACCTCAACCGACATTAAGCTTCTTGGTTGAAGTACTCTAGAACCACTTCGTGGTGAGTCTTAGTCTTGAACTTGTTGAAGACGTGCTCAATCTGACCTTCTTCATCAATTAGGAAGCTAATACGGTGCAGGCCATCGTAAACCTTGCCCATGAACTTCTTCTCGCCCCAAACACCGAACTGCTCAGCAACACTGTGGTCTTCGTCAGATAGTAGTGTGAAGTTTAGAGATTTCTTCTCAATGAAGTTAGGCAGGCGTTTCACTGGGTCGATGCTGACACCCAGAACAACCACGTTTAGGTCATCCAGCTGTGCTTTGATATCACGCAGGCCTTCCGCTTGAACGATACAACCTGGAGTCATTGCTTTTGGGTAGAAGTAGAAAAGTACTTTTTTACCTTTGAAGTCACCAAGAGATACGATATTGCCATCTTGATCCGGAAGAGAAAAAGCAGGTGCTGGAACACCAGCCGTTAGCGTATTCATGATATTTCCTTTTTAAAGACTGTTTTTAATAAAATTGAGCGAGCCTTGGACTGATAGGCTCTGACACAGCGAGTTGAATTCTTCTTGTAGCTGCATCAAATTACATTCTGATTGCACAGAAGCGGTAATAGAGATATGGAATTGGTCGTTGTCGAGCTGGACCTTAGATTTATTGATCGTTTGTGCGCTCAGCGAGTCGAGGCCGATGTCTCGATCTGCAAAGAACTGTGTGAACTGCTCGGTCAGGCCGAGTTTGTCATCTGACTCAACGAACACTTCTAGCGTGTAGGAGTTCTCTACCACATCGTGCGGAGAGGTTCGCTTCATAATCGTAATCAAGTCGTGCTCTTGGCCAAGCAAGGGCAGGGTGGTTTCAACACGGGTGATGTTGTTTGCTTTACCAGACAGTAGCATGATAAGCGTAAATTCTTCGCCAAACAGGGCGATACGGCTATCAATAATGTTACAGCCTGATTGGGTGACCAAGTGAACCACTTGGTTACATACACCTGGGCGATCTGTGCCCACAGCTGTGATTACTAGATGTTGAGTCATAAAATCACGTCTCTATATATTCCATTGATTCATGCATGTTAGCACAGTTAGCAAGAGGAATAAGCGTGCGAGCGGGGCTTTTTATGACTCATCTTGCGTCTAACTGGCAACAAATGATAAGAATATCTAAAACGCGGAAACGCAAGTTTGTCGAGTGGCTGCACAGCTTACCTGATACTGACATCGACGGGTTTCCTATCCGTTAGATTGAGCTCAGGTTATCCAAATTATAGGCTGAACGGTGCGATAAGCCGTTTAACCTCAAACATACGACAATATTTCATACCGATGTTGCCGCTAAGCCACTTTAATGTCTTGTGTTTATTGATTGGCTTACAGTAACATGCAAAAAGAATAAATTAAGGGAGATAGACATGTTTTCAGGAAGTATCGTTGCGCTAGTTACGCCATTTAACGCAGATGGCGAAGTGGATTTCGACAGCCTTAAAAAGTTAGTTGAGCACCATGTTGCTGCAGGTAGTGATGGTCTGGTTGCGGTTGGCACAACAGGTGAGTCTTCAACACTCACAATTGAAGAGCATGTCAAAGTCGTCAATAAGATCGTTGAATTTGCTGATGGTCGTATCCCAGTTATCGCAGGTACAGGCGCTAATGCTACGCACGAGTCAGTACTATTCAGTCGTTTATTGAACGGTTCTGGTATTGCAGGTTGCCTGAGCGTAACGCCTTACTACAACAAACCGACTCAAGAAGGTTTGTACCAACACTACAAAGCGATTGCTGAAGTAAGTGACGTTCCTCAAATCCTATACAATGTACCGGGTCGTACTGCTGTAGACCTATTACCAGAGACAGTTGCTCGCCTTTCTGAGATCGAAAACATTGTTGCACTTAAAGATGCGACGGGTGATCTCGACAGAATTGCAATTCACCGTGAACTTTGTGGCGAAGATTTTATCTTACTAAGTGGTGATGACTTAACAGGTCTAGAATTTGTTAAGCGTGGTGGCGATGGCGTGATTTCTGTAACGAATAACGTTGCAGCGGCGGATATGGCTACTATGTTCAAACTTGCGAAAGAAGGTAAGTTTGAAGAAGCTGAAGCGATCAATGAGCGCTTGATGCCTCTACATAAGAATTTGTTCGTTGAGTCTAACCCTATTCCCGTAAAATGGGCGGTTCATAAAATGGGTCTGATTGCTGAAGGTGGCTTACGTCTGCCTCTGACTGAACTGTCAGAACCAGCTCAACCTGTTGTTGCTCAAGCAATGACTGAAGCGTGTATTTACTAAAAACGTATGAAGTGATGCCGAAGCGAACCTTCGGCATTTAGGAGTATAAATGAAGTATTCTCACCAGCTAGTGATTGGGTCACTGGCTGTTTTCGTTCTTACAGCATGTTCTGGCAGCCCGACTCAACGTCGTCAAGCCAAAGATGATTTCGAATACTTAGAAACACCTGAGTTTTCACAATGGCAGCTGCCTGAAGATGCTCAGCCTCAGTTCTACCCAAATTATGACATTCCAAGCGGTGACTTCACTGGTGGTGTAGGCCCTTCCGTGGATATTCGTCCACCACAACAGGTTCTTGAATTGATCCCTGGTGCTCGTGCGGAGCGTCAAAACGGTGAAGTAACGTTATGGCTGCTTCGTGCTGAAGAAGCAGACCGTGTATGGCAAACGGCTGTCGACATGTTAGCTCAACGTGGTATTGGTATTCGTGAACAGTCTGAGAATGAGATTGAGACCGATTGGGTTACTTGGGTCTCTGAAGACGAAGACGTAGAGATTGGCAGCCGCTACTCTATCTCTCGCTTCCAAGCGAACAACCGTCATGGCTTTAAGATTAATCTTATTGATTGGCGTGAAGGCAACGAAGAGAAGCCAGTAACGGCAACCAACAAAGAACGTTACAACGCTTTCCTAACCAACTTAGTGATGGCTAAGTACGATGAAAACCTTCGTGCTGAAGCGGCACTGAAAGCACAAGAGCTAGTGAAGCGCATTCCTATCTCGATGGGCTCTGACCGCAGTGGTTTCCCTGTGATTATTGCTCGTACGCCATACAACGTATTCTGGCAGCGTCTGCCTACCTTGTTGCCGGCGATGGGCTTTGAGCTTGAAGAGCGTAACCAATCTCAGGGTACGGTTAAAGCTAAGTACGCAGCGCCAGATGATGAGTTCTGGGAAGAGGTTGGTTTACAGCCTGTTGATCTAGCGCCAGGTACATATAACTTCCTATTTGGTGACCTTGGTAACCGTACGTCAATTAACGTGACGGACGCATCAGGTAAGCCTGTAGAAGAAGAGCTACTTAAGTCACTGGTTCCTGTTCTAGCACACGTTGCAGACCAAACCAAAGATGACAAAGCGGCGAAAGCTGAGTAAGCAAAGCTTAATAGACTAAAGGGCCTCGGAAAATAGGCCCTTTTAGTTCAACCAATGTTTCAGTGTAAACAAATAAAAAGAGGACACATTGTGTCCTCTTTTTTGTTTTCAGCCCTAAACCACCTACTTCAGTAGGTGGTTATCATTCAGTTAGGCTTTGCCTGTAGTTCTACCCATGTTAAATGCTCCCTTGATTTTTAGCGAAGTCAAAGAGGACAAATAACATGAGTAGATACAATCAAGCTTCCCACGTATTTTGGAGATGTCAATATCACATAGTGTGGACACCAAAATACAGATTTAGGATCTTGAAGAACAATGTAGGCAAAGAAGTTTATCGGTGTATAAATGTTTACTGTAATCAACTTGGATGTGAAGTTGTTGAGCTGAACGTCCAGGTTGACCACGTACACTTAGTCGTAAAGGTTCCACCCAAGCTATCAATATCCAAGTTGATGGGCGTATTGAAAGGCAAAATAGCCTTAAAGCTCTTCAGTAAGTTTCCATATTTGAGGAAAAATAAGCTTTGGGGTAACCACTTTTGGCAAAGGGGCTATTTTGTCGATAGTGTAGGAATTAATGAAGAAATTATTCGACGTTATGTAAGACATCAGGAGAAGAAAGAGCGCGTGGAACAGCAACAGTTAGCGCTGGACTAAACAAAGGCCCCCCCTTTTAGGGGTCTCACACAAAGCCACCTTCTTTAGAAGGTGGTAATTTACATTCGTTTGACCGTAAGGTTAGCTACCTTTGGTCTCTTTCGATTGAGTTTTCTCTTGGTTCTGCTTATCTAGACGATTGAGCTTGTCCAAGTCGCTCTCTCGTTTGCTACGGCTTTTTTTTCCAAGATCCATATTAGCGGTCTGTTTTAGAGCTGCGATGTTACCTACCACAACGCTAACCACGATGATGATGATAACCCAAGGGTTTGTAAGCCACTCTAACATAAGCGCTCCTAATGGCTGATGTTTGCTACGAAGCGCGCATAGATATCGTCTAGCTGCTCCATAATAATCTCATACCCTAATACTGGCTTAGATTTGAGCTGCTTGCCAAGTAAAGTCGGGGATAACTGTGATAAACACAGCTCTGAAACGCTACGATGGCTAATATGCCAAGGTTCCATCGCGACACCACCAAGATCTTGGCTATACGGGAAAAAAAAACCAAATTGTTCAGCATTAGCAGAGAGCCATTGATAAAACGCTTGCTGGTGGCCAGTAAGGTATTCCCAAGGCTCTAATTGCAGCTGTGCACCTTCTGGAAGGTGGTTACGAGCAAAGACATCGAAGTCACAGCCCCAATGGTGTCGACTCGCTCCAGGAAGCGCAGACCACCTCAGAATCGCCGACAGCTTTTGATGTTCAGTGAGTGTTGAAGCATCAAGTGGTTGGCTATCTGAATCTAAGATCGGGGCTTCACCAGAAAACTTGCGGTTCCAAATCAGAGATTGCCTGTCATAGTCACGAAAGCCACTGGCGATCTCCATTTTAAAGCCAGCAAGCAGAGCAGCTTCAATCAAACTGTTTAGGTCATCGATAACGTCACTGTGTACCAAGAAGGTCTTAGTACCAATTAGTGTCGGTGCCAGATGAGAATCTGATTGTCCGGTAAGCTGCTCTGGTGTCATAACGAGTCTCTAATGTTTGGAAGTGATACTTCGCTAGGAAAGATTTATTTAGCGAACAAGTTCACTAACGTTCTTTCGTACATGTCGGTTAGCTTCTCTAAATCCGCGACTTTTACGCATTCGTTAACTTTGTGAATGGTCGCGTTAACTGGGCCTAGTTCAACCACCTGTCCACCCATTCGGGCAATGAAGCGACCATCAGACGTACCGCCGGTTGTCAGCAGCGCTGGTTTAACATCATTAACGTGACCAACGGCATCAACAATCGCATCGAGCAGTGAGCCTGCGTCTGTTAGGAACGGGTCGCCATTGAAGGTCCACTTAAGATCGTATTCGAAATCGTATTTATCAAGCGTTGTTGTCACGCGCTCAACGATAACGTCATTGCTTAACTCTGTGCTAAAACGCAGGTTAAACTGAACATTAAACTCCCCTGGAATCACGTTAGATGCGCCAGTACCTGCACTCACATTCGGGATCTGGAAACTGGTTGGTGGGAAGTAGTCATTACCTTGGTCCCATTCCGTCGTCGCTAGCTCGTGAATTGCCAGCAGAGAGCTATGTACAGGGTTATTCGCTAGGTGAGGGTAGGCAACGTGACCTTGCGTACCTTTAATCGTTAGATCGCCAGTGATAGAGCCACGGCGGCCGTTCTTCACCACATCGCCAACAAACTCAGTACTTGACGGTTCACCAACAATACACATGTCGATGTTCTCACCGCGTGCCATCAGAGCTTCAACAACACGTACCGTACCGTTGATGAAAGGGCCTTCTTCATCAGAGGTGATAAGGAAGCCAATTGAGCCTGAATGGTCTGGATATTTCTCAATGAATTGCTCAACAGCAACAATCATTGAAGCTAGAGAACCTTTCATGTCTGCCGCACCACGGCCGTGTAAGTAGCCATCAACAATGGTTGGCTCAAAGGGCTTGGTGTTCCATTGTTCGATTGGACCGGCTGGTACCACGTCTGTGTGGCCTGCAAAAGCAAACAGAGGTGCTTCGGTACCTCGGCGAGCCCAGAAGTTCGTCGTATCCTCAAATACCATTACTTCGATTTCAAAACCGAGTGCTTTTAAGCGATTAATCATCAGTTCTTGGCAGCCCGCATCTTCAGGGGTTACCGATTGACGGCTAATGAGGTCTTTTGCCAGAGCCAAAGTTGGGCTATCTGTCATCCTTGAATTCCTTGTTTAAATAAAACGTCGAGTCATTAATTTCAGGCGTTGAACAGAGCACGCACAACGCCTTGTTATCTGTTCTAATAACGCTGATTACGCAAAAATAGCCGCGTACTGGTCAGCTTTAAAGCCGATGTGAAGTTTGCCATCGACTTTCAAAATAGGGCGCTTGATCATCGCTGGTTGTTCAACAAGCAGAGTGATTGCCGTTTGTTCTGTTAAGGTGTCTTTTTGCTCTTGAGAAAGCTGACGATAAGTCGTACCACGTTTGTTTAGTACTAGCTCCCAGCCAAGCTCTGAACAGAAGCTTGTTACCAACTCTTCAGTGATACCTTGTTTGCGATAATCGTGAAATTCGAACTCGATACCTTCAGCTTCGAGCCATTTCTTTGCTTTTTTAATCGTGTCGCAATTTGGGATACCAAACATTGTGATAGTCATTATTCTTCCTCTGGGTGATTTTCTTTCATTGTTATGAATTGAATCCTATCAGGAAGCGGCAATTCAGACAAAATAGAGTGAGGAATATTTCATTGAGCGAAAAAAAACAGTAAGAAAATGTCACTATTGGAGACTTATTGATCAGCCTCAACATGTTGTCAGCGAAAAAAGAAATAATTGAGTTGCACATATATAGGAGGTGTCAATGGAGTTGAGTCCTGTTTTTGCAAGGCGGCTATATTTAGCATTGTTAGTTGAAAGCCTTGATAGGCCAAATGTGCCTAAACTCATCGAAAAAACGGGTTGGCCTCGTCGTACTATTCAAGATGTACTCAAGGCGTTACCGGGGATCGGTATCGAACTTATGTTTGTTCAAGATGGGCGACGTCATAATGATGGCTATTACCAGTTATCCGACTGGGGACCATTTGACAGTCAGTGGGTTCTCGAACGAAAAGGCGATATAGCAACAAGCCTTGGATTTAGTGCATAAGCCAGCGAAAGCTGGCTTTCTTTTTTGGGGCGGCTAAAAGAGAGGCTAACTACTTACAAAGATAAGCGGTACCAAGCATGGTAACCGAAGTTGAAAAATCTTGAGGTAGGGTAAAGATTACCGTATCTGCACCAAGCTGGATCGCGTTGGTTTTAAGCTCATTCATCGCACCCTGAATCAAGGTATCATTTGGGTAAAACAGGTAGCTGTACCAATGGCCTTCGCTACCAGTGACTTCCCCTTTATACTCACACTGGTCGATATTAATGATGCCGTGATAATCCATTCTCACACTGTCGGCCTCATCATGAGGTACTGAAGTGGGTGTGGTGCATCCCAACAGCATGCTGCTCACTGCCAATGCCATCCATTCCTTTTTCATACGTTAGTCCTGTTATTGCATCAAATAAATCGCAAAACCTACCCAGCTCGCGATCAATAGTATCCATGGCAATTTACTTGAGTGATTTGATGCTGCTTCAACACTCGATGTTGCATTGTGCTCTTGTTCTATCGCCGCTTGTTGAGTTTGCTTTTCTTTTTGTACGCGTTTCTTTGCTTTATCTGCTTGGCGGTTACGTTCTTTCTGTTGTTTCTTATAAAGCGCGATGCCTTTCTCAATACCCTGAGCAATCAATTTTGTTTGTTCTTTAGTTTGAGCGGGCCTTTGAGTCGCTTTGGCTATCTTCAGTGCCTCTTGTTGAGATTCAACAGATGGTGTATTAGTTTTCTTTTTCATACTGAGTTCGATAATTAAAACGTATTAACCAATAAGATAACGTAAACCTAACTAAGTATGAATGATTTGCGTTAAAGTGTTGGTTTGAAAACAAGTGAAAGTGAGATTTGTGCGGTATTCCATAGAACAATACGACAAGCACGGCTTTTTAAAGGCGCCAATCTTATTATGGTTAGGCTGGCTGTTTCTTGCGAAAGCTCTCGTCGTTTTCATCGTTGCAGGTGCAAGTAGAGAGTCGGGAACCGATATTCTCGAGATCATTTATCCGGATCATCACATGTTTTATGCTGGGATTGCCTTGAGTGTCCCTAGCTTGTTACTGATGTGGTTATTTGGGCTAAGATCTCCAGAGAGAAAGCGCCTCAATAAAGTGGTGTCATGGGGACGTTGGGTGACCATAGCCGCTATTCTAGCGCAGGGCTCCCATACTATTTATTTAATCTATTTGGATAACGGTTGGTTCCGTTGGTCAAATGGTCTGACTCTATTGTTGCTGCTGTGGTTAGCGCTTTATCTAACCAATAGCCATGCAGCACGGGATTGCTTTAAAGTGGTTGAGCACGAAGACTGATTCTCATCAAAACATTTGTCCCATTCACAATTATACTTAGAAGCTAAAACTGGAAGGAATAATCTATGCTTAATATCTCAAATGAGCAGCCTAACGTTCAAAGTGCTATTTTGCCTGAAGCTGGGCCTTTCGCTCTTTACGTTCAACTAAAAGTGAATGCTAACACTGCTAATGTACTAGCAGAAATCCAAAAGATTCCAGCGCTAATCGAAGAGCTAAACCAAACTCAACCAGATGCGAACCTGACGGCTTCAGTTGCGTTCTCTAAGGCGTTTTGGGACAAGTTCGAGCAAGCAGCTCCTACTGATCTGATTGACTTCCCTGCGCTTGGCGAAGGCGATGTTACCGCACCTAGCACGCCAGCTGATGTACTAATTCATTGCCATTCAAACCGACACGATCTGCACTTTTTCATCTTACGTAAATTGCTATCTGAAGTAGCGGCAGACGTTGAAGTGGTTGATGAAACTTACGGTTACCGTTTCCTAGATTCTCGTGATATGACGGATTTCGTCGACGGCACTGAAAACCCGAAAGACGCACAACGCGCAGAAGTTGCTATTGTTCCTGAAGGCGAATTTGCAGGCGGTAGCTACGTGATGGTGCAGCGTTTTGTTCATAACCTTCCTGCTTGGAATCGATTGAATGTATCGGCGCAAGAAAAAGTGGTTGGTCGTACTAAACCTGATTCAATCGAGCTCGATGATGTTCCAGCTGCATCTCACGTTGGTCGTGTAGATATCAAAGAAGAGGGCAAAGGCCTTAAGATCGTTCGTCACAGCCTACCTTACGGCACAGCAACGGGCGACCATGGTCTACTGTTCATTGCTTACTGTAATGTTCGTCATAACTTTGATGCGATGTTAGAGAGCATGTACGGCGTAACCGATGGCAAAACAGACCAACTGCTTCGCTTTACTAAGGCAGTGACAGGTGCTTACTACTTCGCTCCTTCAACTGAGATGTTGAGCGCATTAACGATTAAGTAAGTCGTCTCAAAAAGAATAAACAAAGGGAGCCTCAGGGCTCCTTTTTTATTAAAGCTTTATCTGAATTGGTCGATATAAAAGCAATCGTGAGTGTAATTCATCTTTTTTACGTGAAGGTCTATGGCTATAACTGTTAATACTAATGTCTCAGCGCTGGTGGCTCAGAGGAATCTCTCTAATGCCAATAACATGCTGAACCAATCTTTGGAGCGCTTGGCTTCAGGGAGTCGTATTAATAGCGCCAAAGACGATGCTGCAGGCCTTCAAATCTCCAACCGTTTAGAAGCGCAGATGAGTGGTATTGATGTCGCTGTTCGCAATGCGAATGATGGTATATCCATTATGCAAACTGCCGAAGGCGCGATGAACGAAACCACTAATATCATGCAACGTATGCGTGACTTGTCACTGCAAGCTAGTAATGGTTCGAACAGCCAATCGGAAAGAACGGCCATTCAAGAGGAGATTACCGCATTAAACGATGAACTAAATCGTATCGCAGAGACGACGTCATTTGGGGGCAAAAAACTCCTCAATGGTAGCTTTGGTAGTACGTCGTTTCAGATTGGTGGCAGCTCAGGCGAGGCGGTTCAAATCGGTCTCAAAAGCATGCGTACTGATGACATCAATATGGGCGGTTTTAGTTATGTCGCGAATGGTATGGCCAATGACTCGTGGGCAGTGAAATCAAACCAGAATGATATGACGATGTCGTTTACCGATCGTTTTGGTCAGCCTCAAGAGATCACCATTAATGCGAAAGTTGGCGACGATATTGAAGAGTTGGCGACATACATCAATGGTCAAACGGATCTAGTCTCAGCTTCGGTTAATGATGATGGACAGCTTCAGATCTACATGTCTGGTGAGGATACCTCTGGCACCATCTCTTTCTCTGGTTCACTTGCTAGTGAGCTGTCGATGTCGGCGGGGTACTATGAGTCGGTGAATGACATCAATGTGACCGATGTGGGTGGGGCGCAGCGTGCTGTCTCTATTCTAGATACTGCGATGAAGTATGTGGATAGCCATCGCTCTGAACTAGGTGCGATGCAAAACCGCTTTGACCACGCCATTAACAACCTTGAAAACGTTCATGAAAACTTGGCGACTTCAAACAGTCGAATCAAAGATACCGATTACGCTAAAGAAACCACTCAAATGCTGAAACAGCAAATTCTTCAGCAAGTGAGCACCACCATTCTGGCTCAAGCGAAGCAAGCGCCAAATCTTGCTTTAACCTTATTAGGTTAATAAAAATACAAAACCTCACTCGACTGACTTCTCGACAACTTTAGCGTTTTTCTTATCTTTTTTTGATAATTTTACTACCAGTCACGCTTTCCTATCCTTTATCGCTATTTCTTTAATTTTATTGTTTTTTTCCTAAAGGTTTCGCCAATTACGCCGTTATTAAAAGTAACTTTGAGAGAACTACTTGGTTTTCCGAGACGTCGGAAACCGCAATACCGGAAAATCAATTGGAGAAATCACCATGGCAGTGAATGTAAATACCAACGTTTCAGCGATGACAGCGCAACGTTACCTAAACAACGCGAACAGCGCACAACAAACATCAATGGAGCGTCTAGCTTCTGGCTCTAAAATCAACAGCGCAAAAGACGATGCTGCGGGCCTACAAATCTCTAACCGTTTGAACGTTCAAAGCCGCGGCCTAGACGTTGCTGTTCGTAACGCGAACGACGGTATCTCTATTGCACAAACCGCTGAAGGTGCAATGAACGAGACAACTAACATCCTGCAACGTATGCGTGATCTTTCTCTACAATCTTCAAACGGCTCAAACTCAAAAGCTGAGCGTGTAGCGATTCAAGAAGAAGTAACAGCACTGAACGACGAGCTAAACCGTATCGCGGAAACGACGTCTTTTGGTGGCAACAAGCTGCTTAACGGTACTTACGGAACACAATCATTCCAAATCGGTGCGGATAACGGCGAAGCGGTAATGCTGAACCTGAAAGATATGCGCTCTGATAACGCTCAGATGGGTGGTAAGAGCTACCAAACTGAGAACGCTAAAGACAAAGACTGGAACGTACAAGCGGGTTCAAACGACCTAAAACTATCGTTCACAGATAACTTTGGTCAAGCTCAAGAAATCGACATCAGCGCAAAAGCGGGCGACGACATCGAAGAGCTAGCGACATACATCAACGGTCAACAAGATTCTGTGAAAGCGTCTGTAACTGAAGACGGTAAGCTACAAATGTTTGCTGGTAACAACAAAGTAAGCGGTGATGTGTCTTTCTCTGGTGGTCTTGCTGGCGAGCTAGGCATTCAAGCATCTAAAGAAGTGACGGTTGATACTATTGACGTAACGTCTGTTGGCGGTGCACAAGAGTCTGTAGCAATCATCGATGCGGCACTTAAGTACGTAGACAGCCACCGTGCAGAGTTGGGTGCTTTCCAAAACCGTTTCGACCACGCAATCAGCAACTTAGACAACATTAACGAGAACGTTAACGCATCTAAGAGCCGTATTAAAGATACCGACTTCGCGAAAGAAACGACTCAGATGACTAAGTCTCAGATCCTTTCTCAAGCTTCAAGCTCGATTCTTGCTCAAGCGAAGCAAGCTCCGAACTCGGCACTTAGCCTACTAGGCTAATCGATTAAAAAGCCACGTTGACTATAAGCGTTGTTGAGACAAAGCGTTAACGTAAGGCCTCCACAAATTAGCTCGTGGTGAGAGATGAGCGCTAAACAAACCCAGCTTCGGCTGGGTTTTTGCTTTTCTGTGAATGGCAAAAGTGTGCTTTCAAGGTTCTAATTAGGGTTGTGGGTACCAAGCGAGATTCCCTATCTCGGTCGTCCCTCCCGGTAGGGAATGACGGGAATTGGACGATGATGATCTTATTGCTTTGTAAAATGAGTACGATTGGTTTGAGCAAATAATGGCTCAGTAAAAAAGGATTTTAACGTTATTCCATAACCGAGTAGAACTAGGAATCAGGAGTTTCGCTTTTAAAGAGAGGTTAGTATTTCAGGCTTCTTTTTCGGATTCGTGACGTTTTCATAAGTTAGTTGAGAACTAATCGCCATTCCAGAATTGAGTAGAACGAGATTTAAGGGAACTGTTTCTTAAGAGGAGACTCTTTCGAAATTAGGAAGGTAAAGGTACTTATCTGTACATCAGCTCAACTGAACTTCCGTCATCCCAGAATCGAGTCGAGCGAGATATCAGGGATCTATATTCGTGAAAGGGTGCTGCAAAATAGGGGGAATTTTACTGACTGAGAGGGGTAAAGTAATTGGTCGCCCGGCATGTGAATATAACAGGCACAAAAAACGCCACCCTTAGGTAGCGTTTTTATTAAAGCAGATAAGTAATCGAGATTACTTAGTTACTTTAAGAACTGGAGTTTCACCAACAGTTACAGAACCAGAAAGCTTGTTCAGCTCTTTGATTTCGTCCATGTTAGAGATAACAACTGGAGTAAGCGTAGATTTCGCTTTCTCTTCTAGAAGCGCTAGGTCGAAAGTGATGATAGTGTCACCAGCTTTAACAGATTGACCTTCTTCAGCTACGCGAGTGAAGCCTTCGCCTTTAAGTTCAACAGTATCGATACCGAAGTGAACGAAAAGCTCAACACCGTCGTCAGACTCGATAGAGAATGCGTGGTTAGTTTCGAAGATCTTACCGATAGTACCGTTAACTGGAGCTACCATTTTGTCGCCAGCTGGTTTGATCGCGATGCCGTCACCAACGATTTTCTCAGCGAAAACTACATCTGGCACATCTTCGATGTTTACGATTTCACCAGAAAGAGGTGCGATGATTTCGATTGCACCAGCATCAGCGCTGTCATCAGATACAAGCTTTTTCAGTTTGTCAAACAGACCCATTGTGTCATGCTCCTAACGTTTAGTTTTATTCTGTAGAATATACTATACCAATCTAACAAATTAGACGACTATTTTTAGCCGTCTAACTCTATTAAGAATTTGGCGATTACTGAGATTTCTCAGCGATGAATTTTTCTACGCAAGCTTCAATTTCAGCAGCTGTAGGTAGAGATAGTGCTTCGTCAGCCATAGCTTTAACTTCTGCGAAGTTAGAGTTACGGATTACTTTCTTAACTTTAGGGATAGAGATGCCGCTCATTGAGAACTCATCTAGGCCCATACCAAGAAGAAGCAGTGTTGCACGCTCATCACCAGCAAGCTCACCACACATACCAGTCCACTTACCTTCAGCGTGTGATGCGTCGATCACTTGCTTGATTACTGTAAGAACAGCAGGAGATAGCGGGTTGTATAGGTGAGAAATCATTTCGTTACCACGGTCTACCGCAAGAGTGTATTGCGTTAGGTCGTTAGTACCGATAGAGAAGAAAGATACTTCTTTCGCTAGGTGGTGTGCGATTGCAGCTGCTGCTGGAGTCTCAACCATTACGCCGATTTCGATGTTTTCATCGAAAGCTAGGCCTTCAGCGCGAAGTTCAGCTTTGTACTCTTCGATTGCTTTCTTCAGTTCACGGATCTCTTCAACAGAAATGATCATTGGGAACATGATGCGTAGTTTACCGTGTGCAGATGCACGTAGGATACCACGTAGTTGGTCACGTAGGATTTCACGACGATCCAAGCTGATACGTACTGCACGCCAGCCTAGGAACGGGTTCATCTCTTGTGGAAGATCCATGTATGGTAGATCTTTATCGCCACCGATATCCATAGTACGGATGATCACTGACTCACCGTTCATTGCTTCAGCTACTTCTTTGTAAGCAACGTATTGCTCTTCTTCAGTAGGAAGTGCGTCACGGTCCATGAATAGGAATTCAGTACGGTACAGACCAACGCCTTCACCGCCATTACGCAGGATACCGTCACAGTCTTTTACTGTACCGATGTTGCCGCAAACTTCTACACGGTGACCGTCTAGAGTTTCAGCATGCAAATCTTTTAGTTTTGCTAGCTCAGCCGCTTCTGCTTCGAAATCTGCTTTGATTTTCTTAGCTTCTGCTAGTTCAGCTTCAGAAGGGTTGATGATGATCTTGTTGTTCATCGCGTCTAGCACAAGCATGTCGCCGTTCTTAACTTGCTTAGTGATATCGTTAGTACCAACGATAGCTGGAAGCTCAAGAGAACGTGCCATGATTGAAGTATGGGATGTACGACCGCCGATGTCACAAGCGAAACCAAGAACGTAGTCTAGGTTGATTTGTGCAGTTTCAGATGGTGTTAGGTCGTAAGCTACTAGGATAACTTCTTCACTGATGTCTGATAGAGACACAATGTTGATGCCTAGTGCGTTTTTAACGAAACGAGTACCGATATCACGGATATCAGTTGCACGTTCTTTTAGGTACTCATCATCAAGAGATTCAAGCGCACAAGCTTGCTCTTCGATCACAGTGTGGATCGCGTTGTCTGCGTGCATTTTTTCTTTCTTGATGAGTGCTAAAATCTCTTCTTCTAGCTCTTCATCTTCAAGCAGCATGATGTGGCCTTCAAAGATTGCTTCTTTTTCTTCGCCAAAAGTTTCAAGTGCTTTTTGCTTAACAACTTCAAGTTGTTGAGCTGATTTGTTACGAGCGTCAAAGAAACGCTGTACTTCTGCTTCAACTTGGTCGTCAGAGATAGATTGAGTGTTTAGGACAATTTCATCTTCTTGAAGTAGTAGTGCTTTACCGAAAGCAATACCAGGAGATGCTAGGATGCCTGAAATCATAGCCTTACCTTAGTTGTTCAACTGTAAACGGGAGAGTGTGTGACTTTAAGTCGTCGACTAATGTCGCGCTTATTCCTATCTATTTCGAACAAAGCCACTTTGCTATGCAAAATGGCTTTGAAAGAAGGAGACCGTATTAGTGTAGTTGATCCATAAGAGCAACTAGGTGGTCAACTGCTTGCTGAGCTTGAGGACCTTCAGCTGAAATAGTTACGTTAGTACCTTTTACTAGGCCTAAAGTTTGTAGTTTGAACAGGCTTTTCGCGCTAGCGCTTTTGCCGTTAGAAGTCACTGTGATGTCAGCGTCGAAAGATTTTGCTTCTTTAACGAACTGTGCAGCTGGACGAGTGTGAAGACCGTTTTCTGCTGTGATTTCTACTTGCTTCTCGTACATTTTATATACCCCAATTAATTTATTTTTTGTAAGTTTGTAACCAGTTTAGCTTAACTGCTTTAGCCCAAATGCGCTAGAGGCTAGTACGCCATGTTCGTGTTAGAACTTAGACTGGTTATAAATTTTTATCCAGCCATGGTCATCTTTTGTTGAGGACTCACGACCTTCAGAATCTGTTTATTGCTTCTTTTATTTTGAAGCGAAAAATAAAACAGACCCGATATTACCAAAGGTGGGGCAGGGATCAACAAAAAAGCCCCTAAACGGGGCTTTTTTGGACGAAAAATTGATTTGACCACATATTATTGTTGGTTCTCTTTTTCCGTAAAGATACCTGCAAATAGCGCTGTACTTAGGTAACGCTCACCAGAGCTTGGAAGTACAGTTACAATAGTTTTTCCTGCAAATTCAGGGAGTTCAGCAATTCTGTTCGCGGCTACTACTGCTGCGCCAGAAGAGATACCTGCAAGAATACCTTCTTCTTTCATTAGTCGCTGAGCCATTTCAATTGCTTCTTCAGAAGTTACTGACTCGACGCGATCGATAAGTTCTAAATCTAAGTTTCCAGGGATGAAACCTGCGCCGATACCTTGGATTTTGTGCGGAGCTGGTTTGATTTCTTCACCTGCAAGCGCTTGTGCAATTACTGGAGATTCTGCTGGCTCTACTGCTACAGAAGTGATGGCTTTGCCTTTTTCACCTTTAATGTAACGACTTGTACCAGTGATAGTACCACCTGTACCTACACCAGCTACAAACACGTCAATTTCGCCGTCTGTTGCTTCCCAGATTTCAGGACCGGTTGTTTGCTCGTGAATTTGTGGGTTAGCTGGGTTGTTGAATTGTTGTAGTAGTAGGTATTTGTCTGGGTCTGAAGCAACAATTTCTTCTGCTTTAGCAATCGCGCCATTCATGCCTTTTGGTGCTTCAGTTAGAACTAGGTTTGCGCCCAGTGCTTTAAGCAGCTTACGACGTTCTAAGCTCATTGACTCAGGCATAGTTAGCGTAAGTTTGTAACCGCGTGCTGCTGCTACGAATGCGAGTGCAACGCCTGTGTTACCACTTGTTGGTTCAACTAGTTCGATACCTGGCTTAAGGGTACCTGCTTTTTCTGCTTCCCAGATCATGTTAGAACCGATACGACACTTAACACTGAAGCTAGGGTTACGAGCTTCGATCTTAGCTAGGACGTTACCTTTGCTTACTTTGTTTAGGCGGACTAGAGGTGTATTACCAATCGTTAGGGTGTTGTCTTCGTAGATCTTGCTCATGCGATATTCCTTCATTTAATGACAGCACTAAACGTATGTATATCAATCACTTTACCGTCTAGTGTCTTTCGATGTTTGTTTAGCTTGAATTTAGATTAAACAAGTTGAAAAAAAGGTAAAAGGATTAAAAAGTTATATCATATAGATATGTAGCAGAATTGACGCCTATCTACAGTGAAATCAGAACTTCAAATAGATAGGCGAATACAGAGGGGAGGATTAGCGAGAGCGTAGAGCTTGGTCTTTAAATTCAGCAACCCACATTGCAGTTGCACCACACACAGCAACCGGCATTACAATAAGGTTGAGAACGGGAATAGTAGTAAACACGGAAACAAGTGCACCAAAGCTATAGCTCTTACCTTGTTTTTGTTTCAAATTATTTCTCATTTCATCAAATTTGATTTTATGGTTGTCGAACGGGTAGTCGGCGTATTGAATCGCTAACATCCATGCGGTGAAGATGAACCATAAAAATGGCGCAACGGTTTGACCGAGTGCAGGAATCAGTAAAAGTAAGAATAAACCGATCGCTTTTGGCAGAACGTAGACAAGCTTGCGCCATTCTCTTGCTAAAATGCGCGGAGTATCTTTTAAAACATCCAGTAAACCATCGTCATTGACTTTTTTACCGCTAAGCAGCTCTTCGACTTTCTCCGAGAGTAGTCCGTTGAAGGGAGCAGCAATGAAATTGGCAAGGGTGCTGAAGAAATATGAAAAGGTCGCCAATACGGTTAATACCAATAATGGCCACAAAATATATGACAACCAAGATAAGAAGCTCGGTAAACCTTCCATCCAACCTTCAATCCAAGTGTTTAGATTCGAGAAGATATAAAAAAGCGCACCGCCAACGAGTAACACGTTAGCAAGAAGAGGAAGCAGTACAAATTTGCGAATGCTCGGAGACAACGCGATCTTTATACCGAAAACAAAATAGCCAAAGCCAGAGCGGGGAACAGATTCAATAGTCATATTTAATTAAGGTCACATGTGAATTTGGTTAAATAGCAAACATGTCTAGTGTACTCGACCAAAATTAAGAAAAAAAGCGTGGCGAAAATCACACCATCTAAGGAACTAATTGTATTAAGTTGTTCTAAAACAGTGGCTACTTTTGATAGAGTAGTGAGATTGGTCAAATTAACCCAACTTAGTGACAGCGTCTTTCCGCTAGTTGACTAAGAAAGCTGAGAGCGAAAAATGCAGGAATTGCGATTTGTACTCATTATTGTTGGCGCACTAGCTATCGCCGCATTATTGTTCCACGGTTTGTGGACGAGTAAAAAAGAAGGGAAAGCAAAGTTTGGAGATAAGCCACTTGGCAAGCTAGATAATGACAGCTTAGACGATGCTGAAACCATCCCAAACCGTTCATTCGCCCCAGAAGATGATTTTGAGATAATCCGAAAAGAGCGTAAAGAGCCGGATTTTGCAGTATCGCCGTCTGCGGCTGATCCGCTGATCGATTCTGATCCGCTTACAGCACCACAACCAAAAGAAGAGCAACAAGACGATATCGAGTTGAATGATTTGCCTTCTTTCAGTGTTGAAGACCCTATCAAGGTTGATAGCGAACCGGAACATGTTGAACAAACGGTTGAACCAGAGGTTCCTAGCTTCGAACTGACCGATGAGCAAAAAGAAAGCCATGCAGGTTTTAAAGAGCAGTACGGTTCTTTTGAAGAAGTTGCAGCTGAACAAGTTGAAGAGCCTGTAGTCGCAAGTGAGCCAATGGCTTCACAACAAACTTTTACTGCAAGTGAACCATTCGCAGCAAAAGAAAGTGTTGCTCCACAAGCAGCAGCTCCTGTTGAAGAGACAAAGCAAGATGAAGAGTTAGGCTTAGAGGTTATTGTCCTCAATGTTCACTGTGCTGGAGAGATCCCATTTGTTGGTACTGAACTTTTCCGCAGCATGGAGAACAATGGCTTAACCTACGGTGAGATGTCTATTTACCACTGCTTTGCACAATCAGCTGATGAGCCTAAGGTTATCTTCAGTGTCGCGAACATGATGCAGCCTGGTACTTTAGAGCATGATGATCCAGCTGACTTTACGACTAAAGGTATTTCGTTCTTCATGACATTGCCATGCTATGGTCAAGCTGATCAAAACTTCAATGTGATGTTGAGTGCAGCACAGAAGATTGCCGATGATATGGGTGGAAACGTTCTGGATGAATCACGCAACCTAATGACACCAAACCGTTTATCAGACTACCGCAAACAGATTAGGGACTTCATGTCGGCAGCGAACGCTTAGCCATATTGTTTAGCCTAGTAAATAATCTATATTTATAGAAAAGGGCTCCTAAGGGAGCCCTTTTTGATATTTCAATCACGACAGAGAATGATATGAAAGAATCGATTCAAGTGACCTTAGAGCAGTTAAGAGAAACTCTGCACTATCATGCCGTTCGTTATTACGTAGAAGATAGCCCAGAGATCCCTGATGTTGAGTACGATCGATTAATGCAACAGTTGCTAAAGATCGAAGAAGAAAATCCAGAGCTCATAACCGTGGACTCACCGAGCCAACGTGTTGGTGGTCAGCCACTAGATGGCTTTACGCAAGTGACTCACGAGATCCCAATGCTCTCTCTGGATAATGCATTCTCTGATGAAGACTTGGATGCGTTTAATAAGCGTATGTCCGATAGAGCACCAACCGCGAATCTTAAGACTTTCTGTTGTGAGCCTAAACTCGATGGCCTCGCTGTGAGCTTGCTTTACGTGAACGGGACATTAGTTCAAGCAGCGACTCGTGGTGACGGAGCAACGGGTGAGAATATTACTGAAAACGTACGTACCATCAGCTCGATTCCACTTAAGCTACAAGGCGAAGGTTGGCCAGAACGTATCGAAGTGCGTGGTGAAGTGTTCATGCCAAAAGCCGGATTCGATAAGTTAAATGAGATGGCGTTAAAGAAAGGCGAGAAAGTCTTTGTTAACCCACGTAATGCCGCAGCTGGTAGCTTGCGTCAGCTTGATTCTCGTATCACCGCAAAACGCCCATTAGCTTTCTATGCTTACAGCGTGGGTGTGGTTGAAGGTGCAGAGCTCTCAAGTAGTCACTATCAACGTTTCTTACAACTAAAAGGTTGGGGACTGCCAATGTGTCCTGAGACGAAACAACTTAGCTCACTTGAAGACGTAAAGGCATATTATCAAGACATTATGACCCGCCGTGATGCTCTGGCTTACGAAATTGATGGTGTGGTGATCAAAGTCGATGATATTGCGGCGCAAGAAGTGCTTGGCTTTGTTGCTAGAGCGCCTCGCTGGGCGATTGCCTACAAGTTCCCGGCTCAAGAAGAGATCACTCTACTAAACGACGTTGAGTTTCAAGTAGGCCGTACCGGTGCTATTACGCCGGTGGCTAAACTAGAACCTATCTTTGTCGGTGGTGTAACAGTAAGCAATGCTACGCTGCATAACGCTGACGAGATTGCTCGTTTGGGTGTCAAGGTTGGCGATAGCGTCATTATCCGCCGTGCTGGCGATGTGATTCCACAGATTGTTGCGGTTGTACAAGACCGTCGCCCAGATACGGCTAAAGACATCGTTTTCCCTGATGCATGCCCTGTATGTAGTTCTGCGGTCGAGCGTGTAGAGGGCGAAGCTGTAGCGCGTTGTACAGGCGGTTTGGTGTGTCAAGCTCAGCGTAAAGAAGCGCTTAAGCACTTTGTTTCTAGAAAGGCGCTTGATGTAGATGGTCTTGGCGTGAAAGTCATAGAGCAGCTTGTCGATCGTGAAATGGTCGAGACACCAGCGGACCTATTTAAACTCAGTGCAGGTGTGATTACGGTGCTTGATCGTATGGGGCCTAAATCGGCCCAGAACGTCGTGAGCGCGTTGGATAAAGCGAAAGATACGACGTTAGCGCGTTTCCTTTATTCACTCGGTATTCGTGAAGTCGGTGAAGCGACTGCGATGAACTTAGCTCAGCATTTCAAGACATTAGAGCTTGTTCAAGCAGCAACTCACGAGCAGCTCGTTGAGGTGTCCGATATTGGTGATATCGTTGCTAGTCATATTACGGCTTTCTTCTCACAAGAGAAAAACCGAGCGGTCGTCGAGCAGCTTATCGAACTGGGTGTGAACTGGCCTGTGATTGAAGATGCACCAGATGACCAAGAATTACCTCTAGAGGGCAAAGTGGTTGTGCTAACGGGTTCTCTATCTCAATTAGGCCGAAGCGAAGCCAAAGCGGCACTCCAAGCGCTAGGTGCAAAAGTCACAGGCAGCGTATCTAAGAAAACCGATATCCTATTTGCGGGGGAAGCGGCAGGTTCTAAATTAACCAAAGCACAAGATTTAGGTATCGAAATAAGAACCGAAGAAGATCTAATTGCTCTTCTTTCGTAAGTAAATTGAGGTAAAAAAAGCTCAAAGGCACTCCTTTTAAGGGAGTGCCTTTTTTGTATCTGCTATAAAAAGGGTGGCTTTTTAATTGTTGAGAATTTTGTTCCTATACGAACTACAAAATCAGGACAGTGACGGTGCTCAACATTAATGAAATAGCGTTCTAGTTGTATCAGAAATGCGAGTCATATCTATTTTTATAAAAGCTGTTTTTGTTTAAGTTGCTGTTTTATATGGTTTTAGTTGTTGTTGTGTGTGGCCATTCTAATTTATCGATCTGGATCACTAAGTACATGGTAAATTTGCACCAACTCATATTTTTTTAGATGAAAATTAAGTTCTCATTGATCTTTTTGAGGGCGAAGTTAGTCTTAATGCCATGGATGCACGATGTGTATACCCAGAAAGGAAATAGAGAATTCAGCGTTAAGGATTCTCAAACAAGAAAAGGTATTTCTCTCTACGGCGGCCAACTTTAGGTGGGGAATATTCAAACAGCTATATCCATTTTTAGGAGTTTTATTCCATGGAAAACAAAATTTTCAAACGTACTCTACTAGGTGCATCCGTTGCACTTTTATCGACAGGCGTAATGGCGAAAGAAGTTGGTATCAACTCTGACTTCAACGTTGACGTATACGGTGTTGCAGCTATCTCTCTAGTTAACTACAACACAACTGACAACAACGACTCTAGTACTGGTTACGCTGTAGAGAACGAATCTCGTATCGGCTTCCGTGCTCATAAAGATATGTTTGATGATGTATTAATCACAATGCAGATCGAATCTGGTTACGTAGATAGCACAGACTGGTCTCACGGTGGTGTTTCAGGTGGTGTGCTAGGTTTCCGTGATACTTTCATCGGTGCTTCTGGCTCTTGGGGTAACCTACGTGTTGGTCGTGTTCTGACTCCACTATACGAAATCGTCGACTGGCCATTCTCTAACCCTGGTCTAGGTTCTGTATTCGATTGGGGCGGCATCAACGGTCACTACGATCGTCAATCTAACCAAATCCGTTACGATTCAGCTAAATTTGGCGGTTTCTCTTTTGCAGCTTCTGTTGGTCGTGACGATAACGACAATGGTGGTGGTGCAGCAACTCGTGACGCAAACTTCGTTGGCGCAAGTGCAAAATACAGCTTTGAGAAAATCACATTCATGGGTGCGGTTGAATCTGGTACTCGTGTAGTTGCGGCTTCTGGTGGTGAGTATGTTGTAGCTCAAGAAGACATTAAAGATGCAAACGGCAACGTAACTACGCCTAAAGGTGAAATTTACTTAACTGATACTGTAGCTGGTTACGATGACGACACATTCGCATACATCGTTGGTTTTGAAGCTAGCCTACCAGCAGGTTTCGGTTTCGCTGCAGCATATAAAGGCGAAGAGCTAGACAACGGCATCCGTAAAGTGACTCAAGATTCTTACTCTATCATCGGTCAATACTGGAATGGTCCAATCGGTTTCAAACTAGGTTACGCAGCTAACCTTGAGTCTGAAACAAATGGTTCTAAAGATGCTAACTCAGACAGCAACACTATTTCTGGTCAGCTAATGGCTGTTCATAACGGTTTCGTACCTTACCTACGTGTAGCGGGTCGTACTGTTGGTGACGCTGATACAGATATCGTAACTCGCGTTGGTCTTGAATACGGTTTCTAAGCTAGAATCTTTAGCTTAAACAGTTAGATAAAAATCAAAACGCTGGTAAATTTTGTTTGCCAGCGTTTTTCCATAGTGAACATAAGGAATTAGTCATAATGAATAAAGTTAGTGTAGTCGTATTATCATTATTTTTGGGAGCTTGTAGTTCACTCGATTCACAAAGTAATTTTGCAGACTCAGTTGCTGATGTACAGCCCAAAGGTGGTTACATTAAAGTAACTGGTCAATCTTACGTAGCTGAAAATAGAGCAAATGTCGGCGCAGACATCCTCAAGTCGTCGCTTTACTTTACATACAATAAAGAAGTAACACCGAATACAGCTCCAGAATCTTCAATTACTATGGACGTGAGTTACTTCCAAAGTTATAAAGAGTACGAAACGGTTAGTTTTTTTGGTAAGACGATAGAACTAGAAGAAAGACAAGTACCAAGAGAAAGCTGCAGCGAGCACTGTACTAAGACTCAATATATTAAGTTTCCACTAAGTGATGCTGATATTCAGCAAGCAAGAGAAAAGAATTTAGAATTTACGCTTGAAGGTCAAAACTCAGTAATGAGTACGACTTTTATCGTGCCGAAAGCGTACATCGACACAATTTATAACGGTGCAAATAATCATACAGCTATTGCGGTTGCTCCAGTCGCGGCTGTTCCAGTAGCAGCAGTAGTTGCTGAAGAGCCAAAAGCATCACAAGCGCAAGAGATGGTGAATTACTGGTATGGTGAAGCAACAAAAGAAGAGCAATCTGCAGTGACAGATTGGGCATTCAAGAATCGTAAGAACGCGAACCCAGCACCATTAGAAGGCTCTAAAGAGATCGAAATGGTTTCTTACTGGTTTAACAAACTAGATAGCGAAGAAAAATCTCAGACGATGATTTGGTTATTAGAGCAAGAGTAAGCCTTTAACCTAAGCTCCAAACTATGTTTTTCAACCGCAGTATTGTATAACAGCAGTACTGCGGTTTTTGATTTTAAGCTTACGGGTAATATTGTGAATATTGGTGAAGTAGCTAAACGTGTTGGTACAACAGCGAAATCCATTCGTTTTTACGAAAGTAAAGGCATGATGAGCCCTCCACATCGTTCAGAAAATGGCTACAGGCAATACGGTGAGATTCATATCGAGCAGCTAGAGTTCGTGCTCAGAGCAAAAATGGTTGGGTTCACACTTGATGAGTGTAAATCCTTAGTTGAGTTAGCCATGAACCCCAATAGACAGAGCTTTGAAGTAAAACAGAAAGCGACTCAGAAGTTAGATGAAATAGAATTGAAGCTTGCTGAGCTCAATAAAATGAAGGCCCAATTGCAATCGTGGGTACATGACTGCCCCGGTGACGCTTCTACGGATTGTCCTATCTTAAACAATTTATCCGGCCGTACTTAGACCATTTCAGTAATAAATATTAGTCAGGCTGTAAATGATATTACTAGCCTGACTTACCTACCTATCACAGCACTTTTCCGCCGTAATGTTTACAGATCAGTAGTGGTACATGAGTGACCGCGTTACCATCTGAACACTTAACAATAGGTCCCATATTACCGTTACCAGGTGATTGACTGCTCGCTAGAGCGCTTCCGAATGACAAGCTAAAAATAGCCGTAACAATGATTAGAAAATGTCTCATACAAACTCCATTAGTTTTATCTCCGATTGAGATAAGTGAAAGTATGGACAAGGTGAAGAAAATTTCAAAAATTGGACGGACTTAACATTTTTAATAATTATAATTAAGCGATAGTGAGGCGAACTATTCTTATGTATTTTCGCTAACAAACTTGGCTTTCTTATGCCTTTTGGATTCATTCAAATTTTTTAGCTTTATGAAATAAGAACTTATTTTGTTATCAATTAAATCTATCGTAATGATATTTAAAATATTATTGGTGAATGAAAACGAAAGAAGCCTGCATTTATTGAAAACGCAGGTTTTTTATATTAAAAAATCATAAAGGTTCTATTATTAGAACTATTCCGTCTAAAGCAACAATCTTTATTTCTGTGCCAGATGGAATATCTTGGCTAGCTTTTGCTGACCAGGAAGAGTCTCCGAATTTAATACGGCAGCTACCTTTCTTTACGTCTTCACTAAGGATTAGCGTCTGACCTACCAGCTGCTTTTCTCTTTGGTTGAGCTCTCTATTTGAATCTGACTGCTTATCACTAGATAGTTGTCTTCTCCACCATAACCAAGTAGTGATGAGGGAGAAGCTAGCGAAGGACAGCCATTGCATCTGCCAACCGATTGGTAGAGCTCCTAAAAGGGCGCCGACCAACATGGCTGAGATACCAATCCACAAAAAGTAACCAGCGGTTCCAACCAGTTCAAGTGCAAGCAATGCTAGACCAAACGCCAGCCAATGCCAGTGGTTTACTTGTTCTAGTAATTCGACCATAAGTTAGTCCTTACTATTTGTATCATTCTTGTGTGTGAACATCTCTGCGATACCCGCAACAGAGCCCATTAGGCCAGTCGCTTCAAGTGGTAGCATGATGATCTTACCGTTTTCTGCTTGTCCAATTGACTTCAATGCTTCGGTATAGCCTTGTGCAATAAAGTAGTTCACGGCTTGCATGTCACCCTGAGCAATTGCGGTCGATACCATTTCTGTTGCTTTTGCCTCGGCTTCTGCCGCACGTTCACGTGCTTCTGCCTGAAGTATTGCAGCTTGCTTTTCACCTTCAGCTTTTAGAATTTCTGATTGCTTGTGACCTTCGGCCTTAAGGATCTCTGCTTGTCTTACACCTTCTGCTTCCAAGATATCGGCACGCTTGTTACGTTCCGCTTTCATTTGAGCATTCATCGCTGCAGTTAGGTCTGCTGGTGGCTGCACGTCTTTAATTTCGATACGGGTAACCTTTACGCCCCACGGGTTGGTGGCTTCATCCACGATGTTAAGAAGCTTGGTGTTGATCATGTCACGTTGACTTAGCATCTCATCAAGTTCCATTGACCCCAGTACCGTACGGATGTTAGTCAACGTTAGGTTACGAATCGCGTGCTCGAGGTCGTTGACTTCATACGCAGCTCTTGCAGCATCGATTACTTGTACAAAACAGACCGCATCAATAACTACATTGGCATTGTCTTTAGAGATAACTTCTTGCGCGGGTATATCAAGAACTCGCTCCATCATATTGATTCGCTGACCGATTTTATCAATAAATGGGATGATTAAGTTAAGGCCTGGTTTTAGCGTATGTGTATAGCGTCCGAAGCGTTCTACAGTCCAGTTGTTGCCCTGTGGAACGGTTTTTACGCCTGCGAAGATAAAGAGCAACGCGACGACAGTAAAGACGCCAATAGTAATCAAGGTATCAATAGGCATACAAAGTCCTTTGCAAGTTTAAGTTTTGAATCGTTTATTACTCATACTGGCGCATATTTAATGTGGGGGCAAATTTATAAATGAGAAATGGGCCATAAAACATTGATTTTATGGCCCATTATGAGTTTTGCATTCAAAAAGCTTATGAGTTGCTTTGTCGAATCTGTATTTGACTACTTACTGTATAGGTATCAGGAACCTGATTAATAGAGCAGAGAATAAAGCTGACGGCGGTACTTACTAGCAACAGAGTTGCCTTGTCCAAGTGCACTTAGGATATCCATGAACTCTTTTTTCATGTCTCCATCAAGAGCGTTGAGGTCTTTGACTAGGAAAGACCACAGTAGGTCCATCGCTTCTTCACTACGGTTTACTTGGTGGTATTGCAGTGCCAATTCTGATGCGGTTTTCGCATCGCTTGGATTTTGCTGAAGCGCCGCTTCTAATGCTTGGATTTCTGGGCTATCGGCCGCTTGCTTATGAAGTTCAAGCTTGGCGACTAAGCCTTTGTAGTAGTTGTCTTGGTACTCGAGTGGAATTGTTGCTAACTGAGCTTCTGCAAGGTCAAATTGCTGGGTTTCTAGTAAGCACTCAGCAATGGCCAGTTTAACTTCACCTTTGCTCGTTAGTTCAGCTGGAAGCTGCTGCATAGCCGTTAAAGCTTGAGTGTGCTCACCAGCTTGCATTTGCTCAAGTGCTTGGCGTAGCGCCAATTCATCTTGGCTTGGCAGGTGCTTGCCAAGCATTTCCACAATCGCTTCTATGCGCTGCGGGCCACCTAGGCCATCGACAGGCTGACCGTTAACAAACAGTGCAATAGTAGGCAGTGCTTGAACACCAAATTGGCTAGCAATGGCTTGCTCTTGTTCGCAATTTAATAGAGCGAGCGTGAATGCACCATTGTATTGCTGAGTTAAGGTCTGTAGTTCAGGAATGACTTGAGCACTCTCTTGGCTCATTGGTGCCCAAAAATGGATGAGGACAGGGGTCTGCATCGAACCTTCTAGTACTTGACGAAAGTTCTGCTCATTAAGTTCAACAATATGCGGAGATTGCATTTACGTTCCTTGAGATTTGTTTGGGGATACGTTGCAAATATGGGGTGATAAGCGGGTAACTTCAAGATCTAACTGGGTAATCTCGGATAAAAAGAGGCAAAAATAGAAAAACGCCATGCTTCAATGTTGATAGAGTTGTTAGCTCAACATGGAAGACACAGCGTTCTCAGTGAGGTGGTCAGTGAGGTATTACGTAAGATACTCAAAACAGAATAAACAACGTAATCGCCAGACTCAGACCTACCAAATTAAGGCGGTTTAAAGTCATGAAGTATCCAAAGGGTTAGTCCATCAATTGGGGATAACTGATGAGATAGGCTAAATCATGACATCTTATTGTTACGAATAAATTACATCGTTACATTAAAGTTTGCGACTGTTCATTCAAAGTTAGTAATTTATGCGGCTTTTCTGAGAATAGGGTCTAGCAAACGGCTCGGCAGTAATCTTTTCAATACCGCGAACACTTTAGTAGGAGTGGTGACTCGGTACCTTAGCTTGGGTTTATCGGCGGTGAGCGCGTGACAAACGGGTTCGATACAACTTTCGGCAGGCAAAACAAAAGCGTTATTCGATGATTCTTTTTCAAGTCGATCTTTTTGTTGTTGGTAAGCGTGCTGATGAACACTACCTTCTATGTTGATCCACTTATTGAAAGCTTTTAAGGCGTTGGTTCTAAATTGGGTTTCGATTGGGCCGGGTTGGAGTAATGAAATGTGTATGCCACTGCCATGCAGCTCTAAACGTAGAGTGTCTGTCCAACCTTCAATAGCAAACTTTGATGCGTTATACGCTCCACGATATTTCATTGCAGCAAAGCCGAGTACAGAACTGTTTTGGACAATACGCCCTTCGCCACGCTCTCGCATATGAGGCAGGATCTGGCAAACGAGGTGGTGCCAACCAAAGAAGTTGGTTTCGAACTGTTCTCTTAGCCCTTGCGTCGGTAGATCTTCTAAAGCACCTGCCTGACCATATGCACCATTATTGAACAGGCCATACAATCCATTTGGTGCTAGCTCGATGGCTTGTTTCGCTCCGTTCTCAATACTGTCCTTGTTGGCAAGATCCAACTGAATACAGGTGAGACCTTCTTCTTGAAGGCGTTGAACGTCTTGTGGGTCGCGGCAAGATGCGATGACATGAAAGCCGCGTTTGTGAAGTGCGTGAGCACAGGTGTATCCAATGCCAGTTGAGCAACCAGTGATGAGAATCGACTTGTTCACACTTAATCCTTTATCAGAGCTTCTTTGCTCTTAGAGTAAAGAATTAGTCTTGATGTTGTAACAAGTTTTTTAATGCAGGCTCGATTCTTGAGTAACTAAATATAAAGCCCATTTCAGTTAACTTCTTAGGCTTGGAACGAATGCTGTCGAACAGCAAGCAGGACGACTCGCCCATCAGTAGCGACATCGCCCACTTTGGGGTGAACAAGAAGTGAGGGCGACGCAATTGTTTCGCGAGGGTGCTACTGAACTGCTTGTTGGTCACCGGGTGCGGAGCGCACATGTTGAATTCACCTTGAGCGTGGGGGAGTGACAACAAGTGATTGATGGCTCTGACCATGTCGAGCATGTGAATCCAAGGCATGTACTGTTTACCAGACCCTAATGGACCACCAACGCCAAGCTTGTAAGGCATCAGCATTTTTTTGAGTGCACCACCATTTTCCCCCAAAACAATACCTGTTCTTAATAGAATAACGCGAGTTTTATCTGATTCGGCGCGTTTAGCGATCTCTTCCCAATGAGCACAGACTTTATGAGGGAAGCTCTCGTCTTCGACTTGCAGTGATTCATCGAATGGGTGTTGTTGCTGGTCGCCATAGTAGCCGACGGCAGATCCGCTGATAAAGACTTCAGGTGGTGTTGTGCTTGCTTGAATGAGTTCAACGATCTTCTCTGTGATCAGCCAGCGGCTGCTACAGATCCTCTCTTTTTGCTCATCACTCCAGCGTTTGTCTGCAATAGGCTCACCAGCGAGGTTTATCACTGCATCGTAATCGTTGAGGTCATTTAGCTCATCAAGGGATTGGATATAATGAAGGTTGTTTTGGTTCAGGTGGCTTAGGCATTGTTTCGCTTTTTCAGGGTTTCGCGTGAGCAATGTAACGTCGTCAGTGTTCAAACTCTTGATCAATTCAGAGCCAATAAATCCAGTACCACCAGTTAACAATATCTTCATACCAATCTCCTTATTAAACATAATTATAGACATGGCTTGATTTTAATCGCCAACCAATACGAAAAAATCACTATAACGATCAGTTGGTTTCAATCGTATGATGCCTAAATGACCTCGCCAACGATTCGCTAAACAGTGAAATTTAATTCATTAGTTTAGAGAAGTGTATCGTTATCACAGTTAAGAAATTTTACTCGCATATGTTACCAACTGCGTAATGTTTATCACATTAGAAATAATAAGGATTTGCCATGATTATTACGGATAGATAATCAAACGTAATTGTTGGCGATAGGGAGTTGCGATGACGGCAGTGCTAGCTTTGTTTCGAGCTATGTTAGGTAGCCTTCGTGATCTACTGCCTATTGTTGCCGTGATCGCGTTTTTCCAGCTTGCTGTTTTACAAGAGCCGCTTCCGCATCTGCTGTCTATTTTGGCGGGTTTAGTGCTGGTGGTTCTCGGGCTTACCTTCTTTATTTTCGGGCTTGAAATGGGGCTCTTCCCGATCGGCGAATCTA
Organism: Vibrio chagasii; assembly: GCA_041879415.1. Lineage (NCBI taxonomy): Bacteria > Pseudomonadati > Pseudomonadota > Gammaproteobacteria > Vibrionales > Vibrionaceae > Vibrio > Vibrio chagasii. The sequence goes on from CP090851.1 coordinate 400,471, forward strand.
TGGCGCAAGCTTTTGCTTGCAAGGGTAGCGTATTCTGGTTATTGATCTTCGCTTTTTGTCTGGGATTCGGCACTACCATAGCGGAGCCTGCGTTAACGGCGGTTGCAGCTGAAGCGGCAGAAGTGGCTGCTGAGGGCGGTGTGATACCCAATTCTAATGATGAAATGGAAGAATATGCCGATGGTCTGCGTTTCACCGTTGCATTGTCGGTAGGTATCGCAATATTGCTTGGTGTACTTCGGATCCTAAAAGGTTGGCCAATCCAATACATGATTATCGGTGGTTACATCGGTGTGGTGGTGCTCACTGCTTTTGCACCCGAAAACATCATCGGGATCGCGTATGACTCTGGCGGCGTGACTACATCAACCATCACCGTGCCTTTGGTGACGGCATTAGGTGTGGGTTTGGCTTCGGCTATTAAAGGTCGTAATCCCATGATTGATGGCTTTGGGTTGATCGCGTTTGCTTCACTGTTGCCGATGATGTTTGTCATGGTCTATGGAATGGTGGTGACATGATCAGTGCTCAACAGTTTATCGACACCTTTCTCGGCACTGTGATGGATGTGATTCCGATTGCGGTGATCATATTTGGTTTTCAATTGGCGGTGCTACGCAGGCCAGTCAACAACCTGCCCAAAGTCTTGATAGGGTTCTTTTACGTCATTCTTGGTTTGTCTCTTTTCTTGATGGGGCTAGAGCTTGCTTTGTTTCCTTTAGGCGAAACGATGGCGATGCAGTTGACGGAGCCGACTTTTCTTTCCGAATTTAAATTCAGTTCAGGTATAGACCTAGCATGGTTTGATTATTACTGGGTTTATCTTTTTGCGTTTTGTATCGGCTTTAGTACCACGATAGCTGAGCCTTCGTTAATAGCGGTTGCGATTAAAGCGAATCAAGTCTCTGGTGGCAGTATCAGTGTTAACGGGCTGAGGATTGCCGTGGCATTAGGCGTTGCAATCGGTATCTCGCTGGGCAGCTATCGGATTGTGGCTGGTGACCCTATTCATTATTACATCATTGTTGGCTACGTCGTTGTGGTGATCCAAACCTTTTACGCTCCCAAACTGATTGTGCCTTTGGCTTATGATTCAGGCGGTGTCACCACATCGACGGTCACTGTGCCATTGGTCACAGCATTAGGGCTCGGCCTAGCGTCAACCGTACCTGGGAGGAACCCGGTGATCGATGGCTTTGGGTTAATCGCCTTTGCTAGCTTATTTCCGATTATTTCAGTGATGGGCTATGCCCAAATAACACAATGGTTAAACCGTTTACACACCTCTGAGGAGAGTAAAGATGCGCTTTAAATTGATCTTAGCGTTTGTTGAAGAGAGTAAGACTGACATCGTGCTCGATGCGGCGCGTGATGCAGGCGCGACGGGGGCCACCGTTATCAACAATGCCAGAGGGCAGGGGCTAAACCAAAAGCGTACCTTCTTCGGCTTGACGCTTGAGGTACAAAAAGATGTGCTGCTGTTTGTTGTTGAGGAGCATTTAGCCCGACATATTTTAGAGACGATAGGAAAAGTCGGGGAGTTCGACCAAGAGTCAGGGCAAGGAATAGCGGTGCAAATCGATGTCGAAGACGCGGTTGGCGTTGCGCATCAAGTCGAAACATTAACTAAAGTCGTGGAGGATGAACTATGAGTACCAGTGACAAGATCCGAGTCAGCGATGTAATGGCCAATACCTATGTGATTATTGATGGCCTAACCACAGTGTTAGCAGCAATAGAAATGGCGAAAAAGCACAAAGTAAAAGCGATCATCGTGGATAAGCGTCATGAAGATGATGAGTATGGGATTGTGTTGATGAACGACATTGCCAAAAAAGTATTAGCCAAAAACCGCTCTCCTGAACGTACTAATATTTATGAAATCATGACCAAGCCCGCGTTAAGCGTGTCTGCCGAGATGAATGTTAAGTACTGTGCGCGCCTATTTGAGCGCTTTGGTATCAGCCGCGCTCCTGTGGTTCGTGATAACAAGATCGTTGGTATGGTCAGTTACAATAATATTGTCATCAACGGTATGGTGAGAGATGACGTATAGCCGTTAGGTACGTACAATAGGCCCATAAATTTTATGGAGAAGTACGTGTGAAATTATTTTTTGCTTCAGACCTACACGGTTCGCTACCAGCAACAGAAAAGGTATTAGAGCTATACCAAGCCTCGGGTGCCCAACATTTAGTCCTACTGGGTGATATCCTGAATCATGGCCCTAGAAATCCAATTCCAGAAGGCTACAACCCGCCGGCTGTTGCAGACAAGCTAAACGAGTTCTCCCAAGAGATCATTGCCGTCCGCGGTAACTGCGATAGCGAAGTTGATCAGATGTTGCTCTCATTCCCGATGATGATGGATTACTCATGGGTGCTGCTAGAGTCAGGCCAACGTATCTTCTTAACTCATGGTCACTTGTATAACACAACGAAACGTCCAGCACTGAAAGCGGGCGATATCATTGCTCATGGCCATACCCATATCCCTGTTGCTGAGTACCAAGATGACATCTTCATCTTTAACCCAAGCTCGGTGACGTTCCCACGAGAAGGTCATGCAGCAAGCTATGGCATCTATGAAAATGGCACTTTCCAAGTGATCAGCCTTGACGGCGATGTACTGGTTAGTGGCCAGCTTTAAATCATAGAATCGGCCGGAATGGGTTTATTTTGAATCTACGTGGCCGAGGTCTCTGTCTGGAGCAATGATGTTTCTCACTCTTTGCTTCAGAACTTTCGCTTCGGGAAAGCCGCCATCCGCCTTTCTTTCCCAAATTTGTATTCCATTGCAAAAGATTTCAAATCGACCACCGGTATCTGGGTGCAGGCTGACTTGTTCAATCTCTTCACTGAAGGTATGAAGCAGTTCCTGGCACAACCAACTTGAGCGAAGCATCCAATTACATTGACGGCAGTAGTGTATTGCTATTGTCGCTTTCAGCACGGTTGGGCTGTTTTGATTCGACTCTGTATTCATAGATAACCTTTAAAATTCTATAGCAATAGCTTGATGCCGACGGCAAACGTCAATATTTCGAAAGCCGTTTTGACGAGCTGATTGCTTGAACGGTTTGCGAGGAATGCCCCTAGGCTTCCGCCGACAAACGAACTTAACAGTAATATGGGTAACCATACCCAGTATATTGGCGCACCCGCTTGAACAATGGCAATACCTCCAATGCCATTCCAGAACAAACCGACGCATATCATGGTTAACGCGACGGCTTGTTTATAAGTAAAACCAAACCAACGAACTAGAAATAGGGTAACTAACAGGCCTGATCCGGCAGTGAGTGAACCGTTGATGATGCCTATGAGTGCAAGTCCAACCCCACCAAATATCCAACCTTTTATGTCTCGGTTTTTAAGCTGCTCTTCTTGACCTAATTGTTTCTTTAGTCGTGAGTAAACGCCCAGCGCTAAGATCATTGCGCCAAGCAGTTTCTGTGCAATGGCATCTGGGATCATGAGTACGATATTCGCGCCGACGACCACTCCAATGCTGCCGACGATAATTAGGTAGAGACAAATTTTCCAGCTTAACGTGCCACCCTTGATATGGGTATATGCAGCACCTAAGCCGAGAGCGACGCTAGCGACTTTGTGGGTAGCTAGTGCAACTGAAAAGGGCAGTCCTAGAAAGATGAGCAGTGGGAACTGTAGAAGCCCAGCACCGCCGCCTGATAAAGAGGCAAGCGTGTTGGCGATTAATGAGCCAAAGAATAGAGCGAGTGAGTTTATCCAATCCATAGAGTTTTATCTTTGAGTTTAAGATAACAAAAAGGGGCTTCATGCCCCTTTTTTAGGTTTATCGTGAATAGCTTTCTAATGTTAGTTCGAAAACAATACGGTAGAACCGTGATTTAAGCTAGTTAGTAGCAGTGCCTTCGGGTTAACAATATCGATGCGACGACTTTGTTCTGCATCCATCTTGATTACTTGAGTAATCAGCTCTAGTTGTTCTTGAGAGAAGTCTTGGCGCTGAGCCGATGTAACATCTTTAAACTCAGTTGGCGAAACCAGTAGGTAGTTGTCGTTGATATCCCACTGACCTGTCTCTGAAATGTTGATTACGTTAGCTGGTGCGGTTTGTGTGCCGTATAGCCTAACCACCGACATTCTCAGATACGTGCCGTTTGGTAGATACTTAGCATTTGATGACAGCTCAACTTTACGCAGTGGGCCTATTGAATCCGCTTGCTTGGTATCACTGATCAGCGTCACCATTTTTGATTGCCACTCATGTGAGGTAAGTAGGCGTTCTACTTTTGCGTCACTACCCCAATACAACCAACCACTTAGAAAAGCAGAAAGAACCAGTAAGATAATAGATACTTTTAATTTCATGTTACTGGCCACCTTTACAAATGTCGTCTACATCCGACTGGTTTGCATAAATTCTTAGAGTAATGTTTTCGCTAGAGTATTCTTGCGGGTGAATGTAGTTGAGGGCTAAGTTGTTAGTTTGCCCGCCTGTCGCAATCACTTCAGTTGGTTTCAGCATGCCAGTGTGATTAGTGTTGTAACGTAATACACACTTCTCAATAGCAGGAAGCCAGCTGGTTAGATCTGGATGATTAATTGGTGACTGAACCTTCACACCATCAACTTCTGCTAATGTACGGAATTCAGATTCCGCCGGGTTAGTAAAAGTGAGTACTAGAATTGGCATCATAACTGCGGCAAATAGCAATCCTAGAATTAACCACTTGTTGCTGTTTTTAGCTTCAGTTGCTGCTGGCGTTTGAGTTAGCTCAACCTCAGCATTGGCCTCGTGAAGTTTAGAAATAGGCTCAGGTGCGCTTGTTTCAGAAACGACTTCTTCTGCGACAGGTGCTGTTGCAAACGTTAGGCTTGGTTCTACGTCATTTTCGGCAATTTCAACTGCAGCAGGTTGGTCATTTGACGAAAGTGGTGCTGAGCGCTCAACGGTTGCGATAAATTGGTAGCCGCGTTTAGGTACAGTCTTAACGAATTCTGGAGATTTCGTTGAATCTTTCAGCATCTTTCGTAGTGTTGAAACGGCTTGAGTTAGGCTTGAGTCATCAACCTCAAAACCTTGGTCACGCCAAACATATTCGTGTAATTCGTTACGAGTGATAACTTCATTGGGTCTTTCTGACAGCATAAGGAGAATGCGGCTTTCATTGCTGCCAAGGCGCACGACTTCGCCGTCGCTCGTTTGGTCAACAAGTGAGTTGCTGTTTGGATCGAAGACGAACCGCTGTGCGAGAATAAACTTTGTGCCGATATTGCTCATTGAATTCTTCTACTTTGGGTTATTTTGAGTGCGGAATAGACAAATCTGAGGTGAAATTTATTCAAATCTTCACCAAATCATGACTTCTTTTATGTTCTTTTATATTTATGAGGCTTAAGGATAATAAAAACAGATCAAAAAAACAGTGTTTTTATGATTTTTGACCTTGAATTTACAATTGTCATCCTCATGTTAATGAACATCAGAGCGGCATTACGTGTTCCGCCCCTATAGTTTTCAACACAAAGTATAGATGTTTTGGAGTAAAAATGAGCGAAACGGCAACGCAAAATAAAGAGACTCGTGGCTTTCAATCTGAAGTAAAACAACTACTTCATCTAATGATTCACTCACTGTATTCAAATAAAGAAATCTTCTTACGTGAGCTGATCTCTAACGCATCTGACGCAGCGGACAAGCTACGTTTTCAAGCGCTATCAAATGCTGAACTTTACCAAGGCGATGCAGATCTAGGTGTAAAACTGTCATTTAACGCTGACGCGAATACGTTAACCATTTCTGATAACGGTATCGGCATGAGCCGCGACAACGTTATTGAACATTTAGGTACCATCGCGAAATCAGGTACTGCAGATTTTTTCTCTAAGTTATCTGAAGACCAAAGCAAAGACTCTCAGCTGATCGGTCAATTTGGTGTTGGCTTCTACTCAGCATTCATCGTTGCGGACGCAGTAACCGTTCGTACACGTGCCGCAGGTCTTGCAAGCAATGAAGCCGTACAATGGCACTCTGCGGGTGAAGGCGATTACACCATTGAAGACATCACTAAAGAGTCTCGTGGTACAGACATCATTCTTCATATGCGTGAAGACGGTAAAGAGTTCTTAAATGAATGGCGTCTACGTGAAGTAATTGGTAAATACTCTGATCACATCGGTATCCCGGTTTCTATCTTAACTGCAGTTAAAGATGACGAAGGTAAAGACACCGAAGAGAAGCACTGGGAACAAATCAATAAAGCTCAAGCGCTTTGGACTCGTAACAAATCAGATATCGAGAAAGAAGAGTATCAAGAGTTCTACAAGCACGTATCTCACGACTTTGCTGATCCACTAACCTGGAGCCACAACAAGGTTGAAGGTAAGAACGACTACACAAGCCTACTTTATATCCCAGCTAAAGCACCTTGGGACATGATGAACCGTGACCACAAGAGTGGCTTGAAACTATACGTACAACGTGTATTTATCATGGATGACGCAGAGCAATTTATGCCATCTTACATGCGTTTCGTTCGCGGTCTGATTGACTCAAATGATCTACCACTGAACGTATCACGTGAAATCCTGCAAGATAACAAGGTAACTCAGTCTCTTCGTGGTGCATGTACTAAGCGTGTACTTACTATGCTTGAGCGCATGGCGAAAAATGACAACGAGAAGTACCTAGAATTCTGGAAAGAGTTCGGCCTTGTAATGAAAGAAGGCCCAGCGGAAGACATGGCAAACAAAGAGAAGATTGCCGGTCTTCTTCGTTTTGCATCTACAGAAGTTGATTCTGCTGATCAAACTATCAGCCTTGCGTCTTACGTTGAGCGTATGAAAGAAGGCCAAGATAAGATTTACTACCTGACAGCAGATAGCTACGCAGCAGCTAAAAACAGCCCACACTTAGAGCAGTTTAAAGCGAAAGGTATTGAAGTAGTGCTAATGTACGATCGCATCGATGAGTACGTAATGAACTACCTAACAGACTTTGACGGCAAACAATTCCAGTCGATCACAAAAGCGGGCTTAGATTTAAGCAAGTTTGAAGGTGAAGAAGAGAAAGAGAAGCAGAAAGAGACTGAAGAAGAGTTTAAGTCTGTTGTTGAGCGTACTCAATCTTACCTAGGTGATCGCGTTAAAGAAGTTCGTACTACGTTTAAACTCGCAACGACACCTGCAGTTGTTGTAACGGATGACTTCGAAATGGGTACGCAAATGGCTAAGCTTCTTGAAGCGGCGGGTCAAGCTGCACCTGAAGTTAAGTACATCTTTGAAATTAACCCAGAGCACGCACTTGTTAAACAAATGGCTGATGAAGCCGATGAGCAAGCGTTTGGTCGTTGGGTTGAGCTACTACTTGGTCAAGCGATGCTGGCTGAGAAAGGCTCTATGGAAGATCCGTCACAATTCTTGGGTGCAATCAACGAGCTGCTAACAAAGCGTTAGTCTTTCGACTTTGGGCTAAACCACGAATTGTAATTAAAAGCTCGCAAATGCGGGCTTTTTTAATGAACGTCGTTGAAAATGTGTTAAACGTGGTCAACGTCACCGTTATCGTCACAACAAAATGAGGCGATGCATTCTTTAGTCGTAAATTCAGCCAAATTGAATATTAATGTGATAGAATGCTCGACCTAATCAGCTGGTACTAGGATCCAACTTGTTCCAGTTGTATGATTTTTAAACGTTATACCGAAACTTACCGTTTTGCTTCTATTTGCAGTTTTGCTTAACCTCAACGGTTACCTAACGATTTCTGTTCATCTAAACGATGAGCTAGGAAGTTGGGATAGTGAGCTTCGGTATAAATCATAATTTTATAAGAGGATTAAACATGCGCATCATTCTTCTAGGTGCTCCTGGCGCGGGTAAAGGCACTCAAGCTAACTTCATCATGAACAAATTTGGTATCCCTCAAATTTCAACTGGTGACATGCTACGTGCTGCTATCAAAGCGGGTACTGAGCTTGGTAAGCAAGCAAAATCAGTAATCGACGCTGGTCAGCTAGTTTCTGATGAAATTATCCTTGGTCTTATCAAAGAGCGTATCGCTCAAGATGACTGTGAGAAAGGTTTCCTACTAGACGGTTTCCCACGCACAATCCCACAAGCTGATGGCCTAAAAGAAATGGGTATCGCTGTAGATTACGTTGTTGAATTCGACGTAGCTGACGATGTGATTGTTGAGCGTATGGCTGGTCGTCGTGCTCACCTTCCTTCTGGTCGTACATACCACACTGTGTACAACCCACCAAAAGAAGAAGGTAAAGATGACGTAACTGGTGAAGAGCTAGTTGTACGTGATGACGACAAAGAAGAAACAGTTCGTGCTCGTCTAGGCGTGTACCACGAGCAAACAGCTCCACTAATCTCTTACTACGGTAAAGAAGCTGAAGCTGGTAACACTCAGTACCTTAAGTTTGACGGTACTAAGCAAGTTGCTGAAGTTAGTGCAGAACTTGAGAAAGCACTAGCATAATTGGCTAACAGCCAGTTTTAGAATTTGATATATTGGAAGCGACCTTAAAGGTCGCTTTTTTTGTCTCAATTTTTAGTACGATACCAATCTAAGATAATTAGGGGCCCTCAATTCAACGCACATTAGCTTTGAAAAGTTCGCTCATAATCGGAAGTTGATGTTGGTTATATGTCACGCCAAATGATTATCTCAACATTTAGTGACAAGCAATGATCTTAAACTTCAGCAGATTAGTATATTACTCTCTACAAAATTACATATTGGTCTCAGGTATCTATGGAAAATAATAAAAAGCAGGGCGTTTTACTGGTGAACTTAGGTACGCCAGATTCTGCGACCCCAGCTGGCGTTCGTCGATTTTTGAGTGAATTTTTGCACGATAAGCGAGTCGTTAATCTAACGCGCTGGCTATGGTGCCCGATATTGCACGGAGTGATTTTACCGATTCGTTCACCTAAAGTAGCCAAGCTTTATCAGTCGGTTTGGATGGACGACGGCTCACCGCTTCTTGTGTATTCGCAAAGACAAGCAGAGAAGCTACAGAAGAAGTTAGAGATGCCTGTCGCGCTGGGTATGACTTATGGTAATCCAAGCCTGAAAACGGGCGTTGAGCAACTGATGGAGCAGGGCGTTGAAGAGATCATCGTACTGCCTCTGTATCCTCAGTATTCAGGCACTACCACAGCTGCGGTTTCTGATGGTTTAACCAAAGCCTTTAAACAGATGCCTGTTATTCCTAGTTACCGCTTTATCCGTGATTACTACGCACACCCTAGTTACACCAAAGCACTGGCTGAGAGTGTTCGTAGCCACTGGGAGAAAAATGGCCGAGCGGATCATTTGGTTTGCTCTTTCCACGGTATTCCGAAGCGATTAGCAGATGAAGGTGATATTTATCCTCAACACTGTGAGGCGACAACTAAGCTACTAGCTGAGGAGCTTGGTTTATCTGCAGACGATATCACCATGACTTACCAGTCTCGATTTGGTCGAGAGGAATGGTTAAAGCCATATACAGATGAGACGCTTGAATCATTGCCAAGCAAAGGGATCAAGAAGATCGATATCATGGCTCCAGCTTTTTCGGTGGACTGTTTAGAAACGCTGGAAGAGATTTCAGATCAGTGTAAGGAAACCTTCATTGACGCTGGTGGTTCTGAGTTTAGCTATATTATGTGTCTCAACGATAGAGATTCGCATATCGACATGATGGCTGAACTGGTAGAGATGCACCGTTAATACCGGCTAAGTAAATACTAAAAGGGCTGCTCAATGAGCAGCCCTTTTTTTGATTGTGCTCTGGCGTCTATTAGACACTGAACGATATGAGATATTAAGCAACAGAAGTTTCTGCAGTGCGCTCTTCTTTTGGTTCAGACTCTAGCGTCATGTTGCTCTCTACGCCGTGCATCCAAGATACAAGCTTACCAGCACAAAGAAGCAGTAAGATGCCGCTGATCGTTGCTGTAATTGCAATACCACTGAAAATTGCCATCGCGCCTAGCTCACCTACATGAGAGCCCACAAGGCCAGCTACGTAGTTTGCAATAGCGTTGAAACCAAACCATGCACCCATCATTAGTGATGCTAAACGTAGCGGTGCTAGCTTAGTCACTAACGATAGACCGATAGGAGATAGGCAAAGCTCACCAAGTGTATGGAAGAAGAATGCACCTACTAACCACAGCATCGAAGTTTTAACTGTAAGGTCACCACCTTGCTCCATTACCGCGCCCATCATGCAGACGAAGCCTAGCGCCAAGAAGAACAGAGCCATCGCAAATTTAACCGGTGAGTTTGGTTCACGTTTACCTAACTTCACCCAGAATGCAGCAATGATTGGTGCAAGTGTAATAATGAAGAATGGGTTTAGAGATTGGAACCACGCTGCCGGAACTTCAAAATCACCAATCATACGGTCTGTATATTGTTGAGTGTAGATGTTCATTAGGCCGCCAGCTTGTTCAAAGCCTGCCCAGAAAACAATCACGAACAGACCCATGATCAAAATAACTTTTAGTCGATCGAACTCTTCTTTAGTTAGCGGTGCTTTCTCTTTCGATTTGTTCATAGCTTTTGCACGAGCAGCTGCTGGCACAGAACCGATATTACCTAACCATGATTGAGCCATTGTCATTTGCATGATTAAGCTAATAACCATACCGATACCTGCCGCTAGGAAACCTGCTTTCCAGCCATATGAATCAACTGCAGCACCAGAGATAAGACCACCTAATAATGCACCTAAGTTGATGCCCATGTAGAAAATAGTAAATGCGCCATCACGACGGTTATCACCTTCTTGGTAAAGGTCACCAACCATAGTCGAGATGTTTGGCTTAAACATACCGTTACCACTAATAAGCAGCGCTAAACCTAGGTAAAGTGCACTTACTTGGTCTAGGCCCATAAAGCCGCTTGGTAGAGCTAGTGTAAACTGGCCAAGTGCCATTAACACGCCACCAATAAGAATCGACTTACGCTGCCCTAGGTAGTTGTCGGCAATCCAACCACCGATCAAAGGCGTGATATAAACCAAACCAGTGTAGATACCGTAAAGGTCAAGCGCGTCTTTTGTCGACCAGCCCAATCCGCCGTTGATCGTTGTATCTGTTAAGAATAAAACAAGAATCGCACGCATAGCGTAGTAGGAGAAACGTTCCCATAGCTCTGTGCTGAAAAGTAGAAATAGGCCTCTAGGGTGGCCAAAGATGTTGTGATTGCTTGGCATAAGTTTTACTAATTTTAGTTATTAAAAGATTTTATAGTCACTTATGTATACAGAGTGGAATAAACATCTGCAATAGATGTATTTTATGGTAACGATAACCTATATTTCGTAAGTGCATGAAAATTATATGCTTTGTTGGCAATGTCGCCCTTAAAATGCGTGCTGCAAACTAATTTTCCAGATTTGAGCTGGTTGTTAAATGATCTTATCGAAAATATTTTTGAATAATAAAAGCGCAAGTCATCAATTTTATGTATCCTACCGCCCCTAAAGGGAACGATGTGTTTTATTTTTTTGACTGCATATGCAGCCATAGAAGCGCGCCTTTTGATCGAGAATAGAACTCTGTACAATGCTTGAACACTTTTATATCTATAATTTTTTGTTGATAAATTGGTTTGCTACGCATAATTTCGTGGCTATTAAGATTCATTTAGTTAATAGCAATTAAACCGTTTTAGGCTTGTGGTAAAATCTCCCCAAAATAGAAAATGGCTAGTTAAATGAAACGTTGGTATTTACTTTACTGCAAGCGTGGCGATCAAAAACGCGCTCAGCAGCATTTAGAGAATCAAGGGGTAGAGTGCTTTTACCCACAAATAGAAGTCGAAAAAGTAGTGAGAGGGAAAGAAAAGGTGGTCAAAGAGCCGCTGTTCCCTTCATACGTTTTTGTTCGATTTGATTATGAACAAGGACCAAGCTTTACGACCGTTCGTTCAACACGCGGCGTAGTGGACTTCATTAAGTTTGGAGCGCTACCACATGAAGTACAAGGCGACTTGGTTTTTGAGCTCAAAGAACTTGAGAAGCATTGCAGCAATGATGTTGAAGATTGCTGTGTTGAGTTCGAATCTGGTCAAGTTGTGAAAATTAATAGCGGTCAGTTTGCTGGTATAGAGGCGATTTTCCATCAGAAAGACGGTGAGGCTCGCTCTATCATGCTAGTGAAGATGATCAGCCAGGTAGTGCCAATCAGTATTGAAAACGAGGCGCTACAAGCACACGCTTAATTCAGTGATAAGAATAATTACATCTAGGCTTAAAATAAAAAGGCGCATAATGCGCCTTTTTTAGTATCTCAAATTTGCCTGAGCGTTTACGCGTTGTAAGCGTCGTTGTGAACCGCTTGAACCGCACGACCTGATGGGTCTACACAGTTTTGGAACGACTCATCCCACTCAATGGCTTTCGCTGATGAACAAGCGACAGATGGCCCCCCTGGTACACACTCTGCTGCAGATTCTAGCGGGAACAACTCTTCAAAGATTTCGCGGTAAGCGTAGCCTTCTTTAGTCGTTGGCGTGTTGTATGGGAAACGGAACTGAGCCGTTTCCATTTGCTTATCCGTTACTTTCGCTTCAGCGGTTGCTTTCAACGTATCAATCCAGTCGTAGCCAACACCATCAGAGAACTGCTCTTTTTGACGCCATGCAATTGAATCCGGTAAGTAGTGTTCAAAACACTCACGTAGGATGTGTTTCTCCATCTTACCGTTGCCACACATTTTGTCTTCTGGGTTTAAGCGCATTGCTACATCGATGAACTCTTTGTCCAAGAATGGTACACGACCTTCTACGCCCCATGCTGCCAGCGATTTGTTCGCACGAGCACAGTCAAACATGTTCAGAGCCAGCAGCTTACGTACCGTTTCTTCATGGAACTCTTTTGCATTTGGCGCTTTGTGGAAGTACAAGTAACCACCAAAGATCTCATCAGCACCTTCTCCAGACAGTACCATTTTGATACCCATTGCTTTGATCTTGCGAGCAAGTAGGTACATTGGCGTAGACGCGCGAATTGTCGTTACATCGTAGGTTTCGATGTGGTAGATAACGTCACGGATTGCATCCAAACCTTCTTGAATGGTGTATGTCATCTCGTGGTGAACGGTACCGATCTTGTCTGCCACTTCACGAGCAGCGATAAGATCAGGTGCACCTTCTAGACCAACCGCAAATGAGTGCAGTTGTGGCCACCAAGCTTCAGACTGCTCATCATCTTCAATACGCATTGCCGCAAAGCGTTTCGCGACTGCAGAAGTGATTGACGAATCTAGACCACCAGACAGAAGTACACCGTAAGGTACGTCAGTCATTAGTTGACGTTTAACGGCTGCTTCTAGTGCTTCCGTTAGGTCTTCCTTGCTTGTGCTGTTGCCTTGCACTGCTGCGTATTCGTTCCAGTCGCGAACATAGTAACGTTGTGGCTCTGCATCTTTCGAAGAGTAGAAGCTGCCTGGAGGGAACTCGCTAATTGTTTTACATACAGGAACTAGTGCTTTCATTTCAGAAGCAACATAGTAGTTACCGTGTTCATCGTAGCCTTGGTAAAGCGGGATGATACCGATGTGGTCGCGGCCTACTAAGTATTTGTCTTTTTCTTCATCGTATAAAACGAATGCGAAGATACCGTTTAGCTCTTCTAGCAGGTCTGCGCCCATTTCTTGGTATAGCGCTAGGATAACTTCACAGTCAGAGTCCGTCTGGAACTGGTACTTATCTTCATAGCGAGCACGAAGTTCTTTGTGGTTATAGATTTCGCCGTTTACCGCAAGAATGTGCTTCTTGTCTTGGCTGTATAGCGGCTGAGCACCACTATTTAGACCAACGATAGCTAAACGCTCGTGAGCAAGGATTGCTTTGTCACTTGCATAGATGCCAGACCAATCTGGTCCACGGTGACGAAGCTTTTTAGACATTTCTAAAGCGATAGGGCGAAGTGCTGCGGCATCACTTTTTATGTCGAGAATGCCAAATACTGAACACATAGAACTTCCTTTTAAATAATTTCTAAATCAACTGTATTCAATTTGCCATTCTGGCTAAAAAAAGCAACCGGATGTGAGCAAAAAAATAATATAAAGGGTGTTATGTTAGAAATTATTTAATTAATTTGTTGTTTTAGTGTTTGGTATCTAAATGCAGTCTGTTTTTTGAACGAAAACCCCTCAAAAGTGCGAAAATTCACAGTCTTGAGAGGTTTTGTTAAAGGAGGTTTGGGTTAGATTTTATTGATGTTTGGGTTTAATTGCTCACAAACGTGGCGAGCAAAACCACTACCGGCTTCGCTATAGATGTTAAACGCCGCATCAACACCATTTTCTTTCAAAGTATCTAGTTGGTCAGGGTATTCAGCGATAGCTGCAATCTGCCCTTTAAAGTTACGTGACTTTAATTGCTCCAAAGCGGTTTGATTACCTTGGTGATGAGGCATAGCTAAGATAACCAGTTTTACATTTGCGGTATCCAGAATACGCTCCCAGAAATCTGGGTCGGTCGCGTCGCCAGAAATCACGTTTCTACCGTGGCTTCTATGGGTATGTGCAGCTTCTTCACGAACTTCGACCCCCAAACTTACCTTACCGTAGCGTGAACGTAATTCATCATAAGCACCGGTACCAATTCGTCCCATACCAAGAATAAGTACTTGAGCACGACCCGGGTCAATTCGCTTATCACGTTGATGAAGCTTTTCTGCTGCGTGCTCTTTTAACCATTTACCGGATTGTTGGTAAAGCTTGTGGCCTGCACGGTTTAGAGGTGCTGCAACTAGGAAAGAAAGTGATACTGCAATCGCGACGGCAACTAAGATATCGCCAGACATCCATCCCATCTTAAAGGCAAGGCCACCAACGATTAAGCCAAACTCACTGTAGTTAAACAGTGATAGTGAAGCGAGCAACGAAGTACGAACGCGGAACTTGAAGCGATTAAGTACCAAGAAGTAAAGCACGCCTTTCACTGGTAACAGCAACAAGAACAGTACCGCTAGCATAAAGCCTTGAATGGTGGGCTGTTCTGATAAGCCAATATTTAAGAAGAAACAGACAAGAAACAGCTCTTTCAGGTTAAACAGTGATTTTGATAGCTCTGAAGCTTTTCGATGACCCGCGAGCAACATACCTAGGATAAGAGCTCCTAAATCTGGCTTCATACCCACCAATTGGAAGAGTCCAGCACCGACAACCAAAGCGAAGAAAATGCCGAATAGGACTAACATTTCACCGTGGCCAACCCAATCTAGCACTTTGTAGAACAGTGGACGTAGGAATGGCAACGCAAATAGAGCAATTGCGTACCATTCAGGCAGCTTGCCTGTTGAAGCGGTAAGAAAGACGACAGCGAAAATATCTTGCATGACCAAGATACCAATTGCCAAGGTGCCGTAGGTGGCATTCATTTCCCCTTTCTCTTGCAGAGACTTTACCGCAAATACGGTACTGGAGAATGATAGGGCGAAGCCGAGAAGAACAATTTGCTCGACTGACATAGCTGCCAGTGACGAAATGCCAAGGAACTTAAAACCGAATAGGGCGACGGCAAAAAACAGAGTGGATAAAAGGTTATGTATTGTGGCGCCGGCCCAGATCTCTTTAGAGAGTAGGGTTTTGATATCTAGCTTCAAGCCGATGGTGAATAGGAGCAGGGTGACACCGAGATCAGCCAAAGTAATGATGGTCTCATTGGTTTCGAAACCAAAGGCAAAAAGCCCAAAGCCCGCAACCAAAAAACCAACCAGTGGGGGAAGGTGACACTTTAAAGCAATAAATCCTGCGATAAACGCAGTGGATATTAATATAAGTTCCATAACTTGTTGTTGTTGTTCCCTAGCTTAAAAAAACGGGCCGTGTTTTTACAAACACGGCCCGCGGAAAATCAGAATTATTGTTCTTTAATCTTCAAGTAGCTTCTGCAGTAACACACCGTTGAGCATGGCGCGCTTGATCATAGCAAAAGCTCCCATCGTAGGATGTTTATCGATCTGTGATGCTACAATAGGCAGGCCGCTATGGAAAGTCGTTAGCGACTGATTCTCTACATTGCGCTTAATTGCAGGGAAAACAATCTCTTGTGCCTTAGTAATATCACCAGCGATGATCACTTTTTGAGGGTTAAATAGGTTGATCGTCATCGCGATCGCTTTACCTAACTGGTTTCCTACTCGAACCAAGCTCTGCTTAGCCAACTCGTCACCATTCATTGCGTGGTCGCACACGTCTTGAATAGTAATACGCTCAAGCTCGGTTAAAGAAGACTCGTAGCCTTGTTTAATCAGTTTTTGCACGCGCTCAACGATTGCAGGGTTTGCCGCTACCGTTTCAAGACAACCAAAGTTACCACATTGGCACTGTTCACCAAGTGGATCGATTTGGATATGACCGATTTCACCGACGTTACGGTTATGACCTAAGAAAACCTGACCGTTAACGATAATACCTGCACCAGTACCGCGGTGAACACTCACTAAGATAGAGTCTTGGCTGTCTTGGCTCGCGCCAAAGTAGTGCTCCGCTAATGCCATTCCGCGAACATCGTTGCCAACAAAACAAGCGACATGGAATGTGTCGCGAATAATGTCGCTTAATGCAAGGTTATCGATGTCTGTATTTGGCATGTACTCGACGACACCCGTCGTCGGGTTAACTAAGCCTGGAAGGGTCACGCCAATCGCAATCAGCTGATCGATTTTCGGTTGGTGTTCAGCGATGAAGGCCTTGAGTGTATTGACCAAGCCTTGAGTAAGGTCTGACTGATCTGAATAGTTAAGGTCTTGCTGTTGGAAAGCCAATTCACGACCACCAAGATCATGAAGGCTAACTTGAATGTAGTCTCTCCCTAAGCGCACAGCGATAGAGTGAAAAGGCTCTACTTCTGTGGTTAGAGAGATAGCGCGTCTACCGCCAGTAGACGCTTGCTGTGCGACCTCTTTAATTAGGCCGCGCTCTAATAGTTGGCGGGTAATTTTTGTAACACTTGCCGGTGCGAGTTGGCTTACATCAGCCACTTGTATACGACTAATAGGCCCTTGTTGGTCTATAAGTCGGTATACCGCCGCACTGTTTAGTTGTTTAACTAAGTCTACGTTACCTATTTGTCCGCCATTCATACTTAATTGTGCTCGTATTGTCCATTAACAACCGTCGCTTTAACGTTAAAGTCTCGGTCAAATACAGCTAGGTTTGCAACCATGCCTTTTTTGATTCGACCTAGCTTGCTTTCTACACCGATAGCTGTAGCTGGGTATAGTGTAGCCATGCGAAGAGCTTCGTCTAAAGCGATACCAGCGTGCTCAACTGTGTTCTGAACTGCTTCAATCATAGTCAGAGCTGAGCCGCCCAGTGTGCCGTTTTCATCAACACACTTACCATCTCGGTAATATACTTTCTTACCGACAAAAATAAAGTATTCCATGTCAGCACCTGCAGGAGCTGTGGCATCCGTCACTAATACCAACTTTTCTCCCTTGATTTTATGCGCAATTCTGATGTTTGCGTAATCAACGTGGAAGCCGTCGGCGATGATGCCTGCATACACCTCAGGTGTATCATAAATAGCGCCAACCACACCTGGTTCACGACCAACCATAGGTGTCATTGCATTGAATAGGTGCGTTGCGAATGTGATACCAGATTCGAAACCTTGGCGTGCTTCTGCATAAGTTGCGTTGGTATGACCGATCGAAACGACAACACCAGCTTTGTGTAGACGCTCGATATGCTCTGGGTCGTTCAGCTCAGGAGCAAGTGTTACTTTCGCAACAAGGTCACTGTTCTCACAGATAAGCTCAATCATCTCGCTGTCAGACTTACGAATATGATCAACGCTGTGAATGCCTTTTTTCGCAACGTTTAGGTATGGACCTTCAAGGTGAAGACCTAAAGATTGGTTCTGGTATTGGTTATGATATTCACGAGCTGCCGTAATAACTGCGCGCATGTCTTCATCTGAAGAAGTAATCAGAGTAGGCAAGAAGCTAGTACAGCCTGATTTTAGGTTTGCTTTGTGCATGATCTGCATTGTTTCTGCAGTGATTTCATCGTTCAACATCACGCCACCACAACCGTTCAGTTGTAGGTCAATGAAACCCGGGCTTAGGTTTGCACCGTCTAGGTCACGAACCTCGATACCTTCTGGTAATTCAGAGATAGGGCAGACTTTTTTGATCAGTTCGTTTTCGATTACTACAGCATGATCGGTTAGAACATCACTACCAGTGTAAATTTTACAGTTACTTAGCGCGTACATAGTCAGCTAATCCTTATTTCGTCAGATCTTTTAAATTCGTTCGTTACCTAAATGTTGACTTAGTTTGCGAGCATCATTTACGTAACGATTTAACTTTTATGGGCAAACGGCTTCAAAGTGGGAAGCGATTTTAAGTGTTTGAAAAATATGTGAACAATTCATTGTTTTTATGAGTTTGGGTTAAAAATATCAGTAAGTTAGCTAGCTTTTAATGCCGAAAATAACTCACTTTTGACCCAATAGTTAGATTTGGATTTTATCTATAAATGTTCATTTTTTTGAATGATAAAATAAGTTTTATGATCTCGCTAGCAAAAACCTCTGGATTTGGTGAAAACTGGTGATTACGATCACAAATGGTAAGGTTTTAATTTGCGGAGCAAAATTAATTGAATACACTGAATAGGACTAAATTGAGCGACTAAAATAAGTTTCTCAAACGAATTCTAAAAAATCCTATAGGGGGAAACAACTGGTGAATATTCTAGGATATGCACAGAAGCTAGGTAAGGCGTTAATGCTACCTATCGCAACGCTTCCGATTGCGGCGCTTCTATTACGTTTAGGTCAAGGCGATCTACTTGATATTCCATTTATGGCGCAAGCTGGTGGTGCTATCTTCGGTAACCTACCATTGCTATTTGGTCTAGGTATCGCGATTGGTCTTTCTAAAGACGGTAACGGCGCAGCTGGTCTTGCTGGTGCAGTTGCTTACTTCGTTCTAACAGCGACAGCAACAACAATTAACGCTGACGTTAACATGTCTTTCTTCGGCGGTATCTTCGCAGGTATCATCGCAGGTCACTCTTACAACGCTTTCCATGCTACACGCCTTCCTGAGTGGCTGGCATTCTTCGCTGGTAAACGTTTAGTACCAATCATGGCTGGCCTATTTGCACTTGTTGCAGGTGCTGTGTCTGGTGTGGTTTGGCCTGGTGTTCAATCTGGTCTAGACGCACTGGCTCACGCAGTATCAACGTCTGGCGCTATCGGTCAATTCGTTTACGGTACTCTTAACCGTGCACTTATCCCTGTAGGTCTACACCACGTATTGAACTCGTACTTCTGGTTCGGTATGGGTACATGTCAAGAAATCATCGTTGCTGGTCAAGGCGCATTCGCTAACATCACTCAACTTTGTGTTGACCCATCACTAGCTAAAACTCTAGTTGTTGGCCAAGAGCACACATTCACATTCGCTAACTCTGTAACTCCAGAAATCACTACTGTTGTTAAAGAAGTAACTGACACTGTTAAATCTGGCGACCTACACCGTTTCTTCGGTGGCGATAAAGGCGCTGGCGTATTCATGAACGGTTTCTTCCCAGTAATGATGTTCGGTCTACCAGGTGCTGCACTTGCAATGTACCTAGCTGCTCCTGCTGAAAAACGTAGCCAAGTTGGTGGTGCACTATTCTCAGTAGCATTCTGTTCATTCCTAACAGGTATCACAGAGCCGCTAGAATTCATGTTCGTATTCCTAGCTCCTGCTCTATACGCAATGCACGCTGTATTCACTGGTCTGTCTCTAGTAGTTGCTAACATGTTTGGTACTCTGCACGGTTTCGGTTTCTCTGCTGGTCTTATCGACTTCGTATTGAACTGGGGTCTAGCAACTAAACCTCTAGTACTTCTAGCAATCGGCCTTGGCTTCGGTGCTCTATACTTCTTCACATTCTCTTTCGCAATCCGCGCTTTCAACCTGAAATCGCCTGGTCGTGAAGATGATGACGCTGCAGCGACTCCAGCTGGCGAAGCTCCAAAAGGCGACCTTGCACGTCAATACCTGAAAGCTCTAGGTGGTCACGAGAACCTAACTTCAATCGACGCTTGTATCACACGTCTACGTCTAACTCTTAAAGACCGCTCTGTTGCTGACGAAGCAGTTCTTAAGAAACTAGGTGCTAAAGGTGTTGTTAAGCTAGGTGAAAACAACCTACAAGTTATCCTAGGCCCTCTTGCTGAAATCGTAGCTGGCGAAATGAAAGCTATCGGTGCAGGTGAAGACCTATCTGATGTAAAACTTCCATAGTAGGGAAGTACTTAACTGAGCAGTAATTAATACTCTCAAGTAAGTGTCAAATTGAAAGCCTCCCATCTGGGGGGCTTTTTTGTATCTGCATCGTGAGGACAAGTGAGAAGGTTCGTTCTATTCTTCATCGAATAGCAGAAATAATCGCAATTAACTGATGGTTCTTATTGTGCAAAGGCTAAGAATTGTGGATGATTAGCAACAATGATCTTTCTACCTAGGGTGAGCGCTAAAAGTGGCGTTTTGCTAGGAGAGGGAAGATAACTTTCTCTGACAATACTAAATACATAGAGGTGCTATAGATGAGTGAAGCTGAGGCTCGTCCATCGAATTTCATTCGCCAAATTATCGATAAAGATTTAGCGGATGGTACACACAGTAGCGTGCATACTCGTTTCCCGCCGGAGCCAAATGGTTACCTGCACATCGGTCACGCTAAATCTATTTGCTTGAATTTTGGTATTGCTCAGGACTACCAGGGACAATGTAATCTTCGTTTCGATGATACAAACCCTGAAAAAGAAGACGTTGAATACGTTGAGTCAATTAAGAATGATGTAAGCTGGTTAGGCTTCGAATGGTCTGGTGACATTTGTTACTCATCAAACTACTTCGATACGCTTTACGCTTATGCTGTGGAATTAATTAATAAAGGCTTAGCGTACGTTGACGAGCTAAGTCCTGAGCAGATCCGCGAATACCGTGGCACGCTAAAAGAGCCAGGTAAAGCAAGCCCATACCGCGACCGCAGCCCTGAAGAAAACCTAGCGCTATTTGAAAAAATGCGTGACGGTGGCTTTGAAGAAGGTAAAGCGTGTCTACGTGCTAAGATCGACATGAGCTCGTCATTCATGGTAATGCGTGATCCTGTTATTTACCGTGTTCGTTTTGCTCACCACCATCAGACAGGTGACAAATGGTGCATTTACCCAATGTACGATTTCACTCACTGTATCTCTGATGCGCTGGAAGGTATTACGCATTCTATCTGTACTCTTGAATTCCAAGACAACCGTCGTTTGTACGACTGGGTTCTAGATAATATTACGATCGATTGCCAACCTCGTCAGTACGAGTTCAGCCGTCTGAATCTTGAATACACAGTGATGTCTAAGCGTAAGCTAAACCAACTTGTGGTTGAAAATCTAGTTCAAGGTTGGGATGACCCACGTATGCCAACTATCTCTGGTTTACGCCGTCGTGGTTTCACTTCTGCGTCTATTCGTGAATTCTGTAAGCGTATCGGTGTGACTAAACAAGAGAACATGATTGAGTTCGGTTCACTTGAGTCTTGTATCCGTGATGACTTGAACGAAAATGCACCTCGTGCAATGGCTGTTCTAGATCCGGTTAAGATCGTGATTGAAAACTACGATGCAGACAAAGTAGAAACACTAACGGTCGCTAACCATCCGAACAAGCCTGAAATGGGCACTCGTGAAGTACCATTTACTCGTGAAGTTTGGATCGAGCGTGATGACTTCCGTGAAGAAGCAAACAAGAAGTACAAGCGTTTGGTTCTAGGTAAAGAAGTTCGTCTACGCGGTGCTTACGTAATTAAAGCAGAACGTATCGAGAAAGATGCAGAAGGCAACATTACAACTATCTTCTGTTCTTACGATGACGAGACGCTAGGTAAGAACCCAGCAGATGGCCGCAAAGTGAAGGGTGTTATCCACTGGGTATCTGCTGATAAAGCACTGCCAGCTGAGATTCGTCTATACGATCGTCTATTTACTGTGGCAAACCCTGCCGCTGCGGATGATTTTGCTGCAACGATCAACCCAGAGTCTCTGGTTAAGTTGAACGGTTTTGTTGAGCCTAGCCTAGCGGAAGCCGCTGCAGAGCAAGGTTTCCAATTTGAGCGTACAGGTTACTTCTGTGTTGATTCAAAAGACTCTAAAGCAGATGCGTTGGTATTCAACCGCACGGTTGGCCTACGTGATACTTGGGGTAAAGCTGAAGCATAATTGTTAACGCTAATAAGCTATCTAATAAAAACCGGCCTAGTGCCGGTTTTTTTGTGACTGTATATACTGCTAATGAGGATTAAATTTCGATTGCTTCTAATGTGGTATCAGATATCTTCTGGTCGAGAATTGGTGATCTCCCCAGTGCGGGAGTTGTACCAAAACACGTATTCGGCTCTGTCTGGGTTCCTGTGTTGACCCTCTGCGGTATAGATGTAGTAGCAAAGTGCTTGAGCGGTCTCTGAGCCACCCTCTTTAGTTAAAAAGGTTAGGTTTTGGCGGCGTGAGACAAAATCGAATCCATCAAAATTATCTCTATCTGTTGTGACGGTTAGATCGGTATTCATGATCGCGTCCCAAATAGCGACACACCCCTGATGACCTTTACCTATATTGTAGGGAGCGCCCATCGGAGAGTTTTTATCGACACCTAAAGGGTAGCCTTCATCATTCATATCCAATTGAGGGTTGCCGTTGGCATCTTCTCCAAAGCCAGGTAGGTCGTTCATTTCTGAATTACCGCCGCCATTCACAAGCCATTTGCTGTGAGCAAACGTAATCGCACTTTGAAACTGAGATTGAGCGCCATTGAAAATAGCAATTCGGCTATCACTTTGCAGATTGAGAAAGCGCGGAAGTGCAACAACAGAAAGCACGGTTATGATCACAATCACAACCAGTAGCTCTATCAGGGTAAATGCTTTTATATGCGGTCGCTTTCTGTATGAGTCGTTCATGATAGCTACAAATAAAAAACGCTGACCGAAGTCAGCGTTTTTTTAATTTTTCGGTTTGTGCGCGTCTGGGTTACCTTTGCAATCACCCGTCATGCTTTTACCGTAAAGGTATAAACTGTGGTTCGTTAGCTGAACGTTGTAACGCTTCGCTATCTCTTTTTGTCTCTCTTCGATGATGTCATCAGAGAACTCGATAACTTCGCCACAATCTAGACATACTAGGTGATCGTGGTGGTGCTGTGTTGAAAGTTCGAATACAGACTTACCGCCTTCAAAATGGTGGCGAGTTACAATGCCAGCGTCATCGAATTGGTTTAATACTCGATAAACGGTCGCAAGCCCGATCTCTTCACCTAAGTCGATCAGCTTTTTATATAAATCTTCAGCACTAATATGTTGGCAGTCTGGTTGTTGTAATACTTCTAAAATTTTGAGCCTTGGGAGGGTCACTTTAAGACCAGCATCTTTTAGCGCTTGATTATTGTCTGACATATACTTTCCTGTTGATGATCTGCAGCAATTAACAGAATTCAATATTAATACCATTATAGTTTAGTCAGGCATAACAATAAACCACGAACTTCAAAGGGTTACTAATCAACATCACAATCTGTTTTGTAAATTGGAAGTATCTCACTTATAGTGGAGGTACGACCAGTCAAGGTGGCGGTAATTCTAATATGAACACGGAATGTTGTTATGAATAAGCAACTTGCAAAAATATACAAACCAAACATCGTAAAATTCGCTCTTAATATATGGCCTCCATTTTGGGGAGCAGGGATAAAGATAGCCCATATTAGTTCGGATTTTAGGGTAGTAAAAACAGTGCTTAAGTTGCGCTGGTGGAACAAAAATGCCAATCGTACTCAGTATGGCGGTAGCATATTTTCCCTAACGGATCCTGTTTACTCATTGATGTTAATGGGAATTTTAGGTGAAAGGTATTATGTGTGGGACAAAGAGGCGAGCATTAACTTCATCAAACCTGGTCAGTCAGATCTGTATGCAGACTTTGAAATAAGCCAAGGTCAGCTTGATGAGATTTACCGTCAGACTCAACTTGGTGAGAAGTGTTTTCCCGAGTTTATTATCTATGTCAAAGATAAACAGGGTAATGTGGTCTCAGAAATTCAGCGTACGCTTTATGTCAGAAAGAAGCCGCAATTCAGAGATGATGACGAAGCACTAGAAGCAGAGTGCTAATTTAGATGAACAGATCTTATATAGACAAATAGAAAAAAACCTCCAATTAGGAGGTTTTTTTCTATCTAGAGAGTTGTCACTAATTGTAACAATGGACAACTGCCAGAGAATTAGTCTTCAAGCTCTGCTAGGCACATCTCTTCGTGGATTTGTTTAACCCAGTTAGATACACGCTCATCAGTTAGCTCTGGTTGACGGTCTTCATCGATACATAGACCAACGAACTGGCTGTCATCGCCTTCAACTAGACCTTTCGATGCTTCGAACTCGTAGCCTTCAGTAGAAGTGTAACCTAGGATAGTACCGCCTTTCGCTTCAACGATGTCACGGATAGTACCCATAGCATCACAGAAGTATTCTGCGTAATCTTCTTGGTCACCACAACCAAAGATAGCAACAAGCTTAGTTGAGAAATCAATAGCTTCTAGCTCTGGGAAGAAATCATCCCAATCACATTGTGCTTCGCCGTAGTACCACGTAGGGATACCAAGCAGCAGTAGATCGAAGTTATCGATATCTTCTTTGCTGCTTTTTGCAATGTCTTGAACGTGAACGAGCTGTTTGCTCAATTGCTTTTGAATCATCTTAGCAACAGCTTCAGTGTTACCTGTATCGCTACCAAAGAAGAGACCTACACTTGCCATAGAATCATTACCTTTCATTTTGTCTGTTGTCGGTGTAATAAAGTTCGGAGGGGAATCGTTAGATCCCGGTTCCTTCCCAGCTTAGTTGGATTATCCCTTTGGCGATAAAACCTGCACAGCCAAGGAAAAGTACTAACCACACAATGCGACGACCAAATGGAGGAACATTTCCTTGCTTGAGAACGTCCTTAATTGCCATACCGATCAAAAAGAAAATCGCGGCAAATAGGAGATCTAAACCAACAGATTCAATGATGTTCATGTAGTCGTAAAGCATGGGAACCTTATATACCAATTTTGCTTGGGCGCACTATATCACTGTTGCGAGATAAAGTTAATGTGCAGTGATTACTCAGCTCTCATTTATCTGCATGAAAAAGCGCACTTAAGCGATGAATTTTCGAATTGCTCTTAGCACTTCAGCAGGCTTTTCTGCGTGTAGCCAGTGGCCCGTATTCGCAATAACGTGCGCCTTTGCATTAGAAAATTGCTGTTGGACCGCAGTTTGGTGCTCAGCCGTGAGGTAGTCAGAATCCCCACCTTTTATTAGCAAGGTTTTGACTGAGGTTTTGTCGATCGGTTCCCAACCAATGATGTGTGCATAGTTGGCGAGCAGTGATGCGACGTTAAAGCGCCACTCCATAATGCCTTGTTCTGACTTAAACAGTGACTTCGTTAAGAATTGGCGAACACCGTCTATTTCGATATGCTTGGCGAGTACTTTAAGTGCTTCGGCACGAGATACTGGCTTTTCTTCAATGACAGCTTGTAGGCCGGCGAATACGTTGTCGTGACGGCTTTGGGTGTAAGCGACCGGTGCCATGTCCAATACAATCAGTTTGCGCAGCTCTAGATGTTGGGTAAGCGCCATAGCAACTTTGCCGCCCATCGAGTGACCAATCACAGTAACATCATTCAGATCGAGATCTTTCAACAGCTGAGCGACATCTTGTGCCATCGCTTGGTAATTATGAGTATCACTGTGGAAGGATTGTCCGTGGTTACGAAGATCGATACTCAGTACCTGATGATCGACTTTTAGATCCCTGGCCAGCAAGCCTAGGTTGTCCAGATTACCGAATAATCCATGGATCAAAACTATGGTGTGACCCTCACCTTCGATTTTATAGTTGAGCTGTACTGACATTTTTATCTTATTCATGGTGGGTTTGACGTAGAGTATCCGCGCGGATCTCGCTATAATCTCCCTGAGTTTAAACATTGAGATTGTGAAAAGCGAATGAAAACAATTGAGGTTGATGAGGACCTATACCGTTTTATTGCGGGTCAGACAGAACGTATTGGCGAAAGCGCTTCAGATATTCTGCGCCGCTTGTTACAGGTTGATAGCCAAGGCATGGCTCCGATCGAAGAGATCGTAGAGCCGAAAGGTATCGTTGTTAGCAAAGAGGTAGGCTTTACTCCAGAGAAATTCGATGGCGTTAAAGAAATGCGCTCACTACTAATATCAGATGAGTTTGCGTCACTAAAGAAAGCCATTGATCGTTTCATGTTGGTGTTATCAACACTGCATAAAATCGACCCTGAAAGCTTTTCAGAAGCAACTCAAGTAAAAGGCCGTAAGCGTGTTTACTTTGCAGACAACGAAGCGACGTTGCTAGCAAACGGCAACACAACTAAGCCTAAAGCCATTCCACAAAGTCCTTTTTGGGTTATTACAAATAATAATACTAGCCGTAAAAGACAGATGGTTGAGCAGCTTATGAGCCGCATGAATTTCCAAGCAGAATTGATCGAAAAAGTAACAGGTTCAATTTAACGAAATCTGATTTAAACCTCATAATATCCATGGATAAGAAGATATTATGAGGTTTTTTTGTTTTTAAATTTTATATATAAGGATGTCGAAAAATGGCTATGCACCCTCGTGCTGGGCAAAAAGCTCAGCAGGAAGATCTTCATAATATTCCGGCTTTAGTGGCTAACTATTTCTTACAGCAACCGGATGCGACTAACCCAGACCACAAAGTACTGTTCGGTACTTCAGGTCACCGCGGTACAGCAGACAAATCAACATTCAACGAAAACCACATTCTAGCGATTGCACAAGCAGTGGCTGAAGTGCGTGCTGAGCAAGGTACAACAGGTCCACTTTTCTTAGGTAAAGATACACACGCGCTATCTGAACCTGCGTTTTCTACGGTAATCGAAGTACTTGTAGCGAACGGTGTTGAAGTTATTATTCAAGAAAACAATGGCTTTACTCCAACACCTGGTATCTCGCACGCGATTCTTACGCACAACCTAGTGAATGACAAAAAAGCCGATGGTATTGTTATCACACCTTCACACAACCCACCTCAAGACGGCGGTATCAAATACAACCCGACACACGGTGGCCCTGCT
The DNA here is from genome assembly GCA_041879415.1 of Vibrio chagasii. Lineage (NCBI taxonomy): Bacteria > Pseudomonadati > Pseudomonadota > Gammaproteobacteria > Vibrionales > Vibrionaceae > Vibrio > Vibrio chagasii. The sequence continues at coordinate 427,658 of CP090851.1, forward strand.
GAAGCGGAGCTAACGCAAGCTATTGAAGATCGTGCGAACGTTATTATTTCTGAGCAAATGCAAGGTGTTAAACGTACGCCTATTGCACAGGCTAAACAGTCTGAATTAGTGAAAGAAGTCGACCTAGTTGCTCCATACGTTGCTGATTTAGTTAACGTGGTTGATATGGAAGCTATCCAGAAAGCGAACATCAAAATTGGTGTGGATCCTCTGGGCGGAAGCGGCATCGATTACTGGCGTCAAATTGGTAAAGCGTACAACTTAGACCTTACTTTGGTAAGTGAAGCGGTTGACCCTTCTTTCCAATTCATGTCTCTAGATAAAGATGGCGTGGTTCGTATGGACTGTTCTTCACCATACGCAATGGCAGGCTTGCTAGCGCTTAAAGATGAGTACGCACTAGCGTTTGGTAACGACCCTGATTACGATCGTCACGGTATTGTTACGCCTAAAGGCCTGATGAACCCTAACCACTTCCTAGCGGTTTGTATCGACTACCTATACCGTAACCGTGAAGGTTGGGGTAAAGAGGTTGCTGTTGGTAAAACTTTGGTATCAAGTGCATTGATTGACCGTGTTGTTGCTGATCTAGGTCGTGAACTTTGTGAAGTGCCAGTTGGTTTCAAATGGTTTGTTGATGGCTTATACAACGGTCAGTTTGGTTTCGGTGGCGAAGAGAGTGCGGGTGCATCTTTCTTACGTAAAGACGGAACGCCGTGGTCAACAGATAAAGATGGTCTAATCCTTTGCCTATTGGCGGCTGAGATCACCGCGGTAACGGGTAAGAATCCACAAGAGTACTATGAAGAGCTAGCTGCTAAACACGGTGAATCTAAGTACAACCGTATTCAAGCGGTAGCAAATGGTGCACAAAAAGACGTGCTTAAGAAGCTATCTCCAGAGATGGTATCTGCTGAAACACTTGCTGGTGATGCGATTACTGCTCGCTTGACACATGCTCCAGGTAATGGCGCTGCAATTGGTGGCCTTAAAGTGACAACTGAGAATGGTTGGTTTGCTGCTCGTCCATCAGGCACGGAAGACATCTACAAGATCTACTGTGAAAGCTTTAAAGGTGAAGAGCACCTAAAAGCAATTGAAGCAGAAGCTCAAGAGATTGTTAACCAAGTATTTTCTGCTGCAGGTCTATAATCGAATACGATTCATAGAGTTATAAAGCAAAGAATGGAAGGGTTGATGTGAAAGCATCAGCCCTTTTTAGTTGGCCGGATTGTGAATAAGAAAGGAAGGATAAACGAGAGCGTCTAACCATGTGGCCAACTTTGTGGCATCACAAACCAGAATTGACCAGACTTAGTTTGCGCATGAACGAAGCGGTCACCAAATTCGGTGATAGGTTCACCACTGAAATCATCCGTTCCTGCGGCCCATTGCTCTTTGGTTAGAGGGTAGAGTGCTTCGGTGATCTGGTGTGCCTGATTTTGATAGCACCAAAATCCGTTTACTTGGCTTGGGTTAATGTCGTAGCCCAAACACTCTGTAGGTACGTTTTGTTCTAAAAATGGGTTGGTATAGAGACGACCTTGCATCAAAAGATGTTTTGAGTCGACATCGATCTCTGGGTACTGCTCAACAAAGGCGGTTGAAGAGGACATACCAAGCTGGTGGCTGAGCATTCTATCGAGCTTCTTGTCTAATTGGTCATGAGAGTTTGGACCAAACCATGTTTGCTCGTGAAGGAGGTAAAACTTAATTGCCACTTCCCAGTGTTCTAATTTTTGGTTGTTTGTTTCTTCCAGGATAAAGTCGATTGCGCCGAGTGTTCTTCCCTCAACATTAATCTGAATTTCATCATGCTTGATTGAATAATTATCCGAAGTGGTGATGACTTGTTCACATAGGTGTTGGTAGAGGAAGCCTAACCTAGGGTTACCATTATAAGTGTGGGCGTCATCGATCTTTTGGTGATTTGAGAACACTGTGAGATCAGAAATGGGCGGCTTGATTTCTAGTAGCGGTGGCGAGCTAATCACCCATTGGTAAAAGCGTTGCAGTTCGGTCATCGGTTCCTCGTAAACTTCAGTCATCTGTTCTCTAGAAACAGAGTGGAAGGGCTTTCGACATTCTACCCGTAAATTGATATAACGACGTTATTATAAAGGTAAGCTGGAAATAAAAATGAATAACTTACAATTAGAAAAGCTACTTAACGAAAAACTGCAGCCACAGCAGATTAAAGATTACTGCCCAAACGGTCTTCAAGTAGAAGGCAGTGCTGAGGTAAAGCGTATCGTTACTGGTGTAACGGCTTCGCAAGCTTTGATTAATAAAGCGGTTGAGCTAAAGGCTGACGCTTTGTTAGTTCACCATGGTTTCTTTTGGAAAGGTGAGCCGGAAGCGATTCGCGGCATGAAAGGTAAGCGTATTCGTACGTTGATTAAAAACGATATCAACCTAATAGGCTACCACCTTCCTCTTGATATTCACCCTGAGCTTGGTAACAACGCCAAACTGGCAGAGTTACTTGAGATCGATGTTGAAGGTGGTTTGGAAGGGCACCCTCAGTCAGTCGCTATGTTCGGTAGATTGAAGACACCAATGACTGGTTCTGAGTTTGCAGCAAAAATTGATCAAGTGTTGAATCGTAAGCCGCTACACATTGCTCCTGAAAACGCAGATAAAATGATTGAGACAGTAGGTTGGTGTACTGGCGGTGGCCAAGATTACATTGAGCTTGCTGCTTCTCAAGGTATCGATGCATTTATCTCTGGTGAAATTTCTGAGCGCACAACTTACTCGGCTCGTGAGCAAGACATTCATTACTTTGCTGCGGGTCATCACGCCACTGAGCGCTACGGTGTTAAAGCACTAGGTGAGTGGTTAGCAAAAGATCACGGCTTGGATGTTGAGTTTATCGATATCGATAATCCGGTATAAGAGCAGATACGGGATTAGGGATGCGAGTAGAGAGTGTCCCTTAAACCTTTGAGGAGCTTCGTAAGTTTCTATATACGCTTCGTGAGATCCCCAACTCACTCGTCCCTCGCTCTTGGGGATGACGAGAGACTATAAATTTGTATCCGTCGATATGATGCGCGAGTCAGAAGGTTAAAGGGTCATAGCAGAATCCGTCATTCCCTAGACTGACGAAGGAGGGAGTAGGGAATCTCTTTGGGCTGTCTACTCGTTGAATGAGATCCCCAACTCACTTGCTCCTCGTTCTTGAGGATGACAGAGTTGCGAGCATATAAAAGAAAAGGGTTGATGCTTTCGCATCAACCCTTTTTAACAATCATACTTTAATCACAATTATTCACGTTCGTGAAGTGCTTTAAAGTCACGTTGCTCTTCACCAGTGTATAGCTGACGAGGACGACCGATACGGTTTGTTGGGTCGCTGTGCATTTCGTTCCAATGTGCAATCCAACCGATAGTACGAGACATCGCGAAGATTACTGTAAACATAGACACTGGAATGCCGATAGCTTTCAGAATGATACCTGAGTAGAAGTCTACGTTCGGGTATAGCTTCTTAGAAACAAAGTACTCATCAGAAAGAGCGATACGCTCAAGTTCCATTGCTACGTCAAGTAGTGGATCTTGGATGTTTAGCTCTTTAAGTACTTCGTGACACGCTTCGCGCATTACTGTTGCACGTGGATCGTAGTTCTTGTAAACGCGGTGACCGAAGCCCATCAAACGGAATGGGTCATCTTTGTCTTTCGCTTTTGCAACATACTCTTCGATGTTATCTACGCTACCGATCTCTTCAAGCATACGTAGACATGCTTCGTTTGCACCACCGTGAGCAGGGCCCCAAAGTGACGCGATACCTGCTGCGATACAAGCAAACGGGTTAGCACCAGATGAACCAGATAGACGTACTGTAGATGTAGAAGCGTTTTGTTCGTGGTCTGCGTGTAGGGTGAAAATCTTATCCATTGCACGAGCTACGATAGGGTTCACTTCGTACTCTTCACATGGGTTTGCAAACATCATGTGTAGGAAGTTTTCTGCGTAGCTTAGGTCGTTGCGTGGGTAGATAAACGGCTGACCAATAGAATATTTGTAACACATTGCTGCCAGTGTTGGCATTTTTGAAATTAGACGGTAAGCCGCAATTTCACGGTGTGTATCGTTGTTGATATCAAGTGAGTCGTGGTAGAACGCAGCTAGAGCGCCTACTACACCACACATTACAGCCATAGGGTGAGCATCACGACGGAAGCCGTGGAAGAAACTAGCAATTTGCTCGTGTACCATAGTGTGACGTGTCACGGTAGTCTTGAACTTTTCGTATTCAGCTCGAGATGGGGCTTCACCGTAAAGAAGTATGTAACATACTTCTAAGTAATCAGCGTTATTGGCAAGTTGGTCAATTGGATAACCACGGTGTAAAAGGATACCTTTACCACCGTCAATAAAAGTGATTTGAGACTCACAAGATGCAGTGGCAAGAAAACCAGGGTCAAAAGTGAAAAAACCATTAGAACCTAGTGTACGAACATCGATCACTGGAGTACCTAGTACACCTTCTGTAATCGGCAGCTCGATTGGCGCTTGACCTTCAATGTGAAGGGTAGCTTTCTTATCCGCCATAACAATCTCCTTTGTTTATTATTTAATCCGTCCAGGATGTTTATGTGCCATTTTTTTACTGGTCTTACGTGGGAAAGTCAATTTTTCTGCAGCTTTGTGTGCACTTGTTAGTGTTTTTTACATTAAATTCGTTAAAAATCTGGTCTGTGTAGCATTATTTGTTACATCAATTGTATTAGAATGTTGCCGACCGTATAGTGGCGATGAAAAATTTGGTTAAAACCTTATAAATGCAAGGCTAAGAAGAAATGTGAGGTGTCTATCTTAATCTTGTTGTTAACAATTATTTTACAATTATCTAAGGCTCAACTTCAGTTATTTGTTAAGTTAATGTTAAATTTTGAAGGTTTGCGATCAAATTTTGTCCATAACAATATCATAAGGTTATTTAATGACCATAATGCTCAATGGAGCTGAGTGAGCAAGCCCGTGAAAGAAAGAAAGACAAGACCTGTTAATTTAGATTTACAGACCATCCACTTTCCGATCACTGCAATAGCTTCCATCCTACACCGTGTGTCTGGGGTGATTACTTTTGTTGCGATTGGAATTTTGCTTTGGTTACTATCCATTTCCCTCTCATCCCCAGTAGGCTTTATGGAAGCTAGCGACATTGTCGACGGTTTCTTCGTGAAGTTTATTCTGTGGGGCATTTTAACCGCTTTGGCTTACCACATTGCTGGTGGTATTCGTCACCTTCTTATGGACTTAGGTCACTTTGAAGAGCTGGAATCTGGCGCGAAGAGCGCTAAGGTTGCATTCGCAGCGACAGCGGTATTGTCTCTACTAGCGGGGATCTTAGTATGGTAAACAACGTTTCGACATTTGGCCGTAATGGCGTTCACGATTTCTTATTGATTCGTGCAACTGCAATCATTATGACGCTATATACAATTTATTTGGTGAGCTTTTGTGCCTTCACCGATATCTCTTACGTATCATGGACTCAGTTCTTTGGTGGAACCTTCACTAAAGTATTTACCATGTTAGCGCTTACTTCGGTTCTTGTTCACGCTTGGATCGGTCTATGGCAAGTGCTAACCGACTACATCAAGTGCGCTAAACTGCGTGTTGGCCTTCAAGTAGGTGTAGTTGCGGTTCTTCTTGGATATTTCTTCTCTGGTCTGTTTATTTTGTGGGGTGCGTAAGTGACTATTCCTGTTCGTGAGTTTGATGCCGTAGTTATCGGCGCTGGTGGTGCTGGTATGCGTGCCGCACTGCAAATTTCAGAGCAAGGCCTATCATGTGCATTGCTTTCTAAAGTTTTCCCAACTCGTTCTCATACCGTATCTGCTCAAGGTGGTATTACGGTTGCGTTAGGTAATGCGCACGAAGATCACTGGGAACAACACATGTACGACACAGTAAAAGGTTCTGATTACATCGGTGACCAAGATGCTATCGAATACATGTGTAAAAATGGCCCAGAATCAGTTATCGAACTAGAAAAGATGGGTCTTCCATTTTCTCGTTTCGACAACGGCACCATTTACCAACGTCCTTTTGGTGGCCAATCGAAAAACTTTGGTGGTGAGCAAGCGGCTCGTACCGCTGCAGCAGCTGACCGTACTGGTCACGCATTGCTACACACGCTTTACCAACAAAATATTAAACATAAGACAACTGTGTTCTCTGAGTGGTACGCGCTTGATCTTGTGAAGAACGAAGACGGTGCCATTCTTGGTACAACAGCACTTTGCATGGAAACAGGCGAAGTATGCTACTTCAAAGCTAAAGCAACGATCCTAGCGACTGGCGGTGCTGGTCGTATCTACGCATCGACAACTAACGCACACATCAATACTGGTGATGGTGTTGGTATGGCGATTCGTGCTGGCGTTCCAATGCAAGATATCGAAATGTGGCAGTTCCACCCAACGGGTATTGCTGGCGCTGGTGTTCTTGTAACAGAAGGCTGTCGTGGTGAAGGTGGTTATCTTCTAAATAAAGACGGCGAACGTTTCATGGAACGTTACGCTCCAAATGCGAAAGACTTAGCGGGTCGTGACGTTGTTGCTCGTTCAATGATGGTAGAAATCCGTGAAGGTCGTGGTTGTGACGGCCCTTGGGGTCCACACATCAAACTGAAACTGGACCACCTAGGTAAAGAAACACTTGAGTCTCGTCTACCTGGTGTATGTGAACTGTCTCGTACATTCGCACACGTTGATCCAGTAAAAGAGCCAATCCCAGTAATCCCAACATGTCACTACATGATGGGTGGTGTACCAACACAAGTTTCTGGCCAAGCGATTAAGCAAGGTGCAGATGGTAGCGATGTAGAAGTACAAGGTCTATTTGCTTGTGGTGAGATTGCTTCAGTATCAGTACACGGTGCTAACCGTCTAGGTGGTAACTCACTGCTTGATTTGGTTGTATTCGGTCGTGCGACAGGTCTACATCTAGGTGAGACTCTGAAGAAGCAAGCTGATGCGAAACCTGCAACGGAAGAAGATATCGCTCGTTCTCTAGAGCGCTACAACCGTTGGGAAAACAGCACAGACGGCGAAGATCCAGCACAGATCCGTAAAGATCTACAACAATGTATGCAGAACAACTTCTCTGTATTCCGTGAAGGTCAAGCAATGGCTGACGGCCTAGAAGAGCTTAAAGCGATTCGTGAGCGTCTGAAGAATGCACACCTTTCAGATAAGTCTACTGAGTTCAACACGCAGCGTATTGAGTGTCTAGAGCTTGAAAACCTAATGGAAACAGCTTACGCGACAGCTGTGGCGGCAAACTACCGCACAGAAAGCCGTGGTGCACATGCTCGTTTTGACTTCCCTGATCGTGATGATGAGCAATGGCTATGCCACACGCTTTACAATCCTGAGTCAGAAAGCATGACTAAGCGTAACGTAAACATGGAACCTATCCATCGTGAAGCGTTCCCGCCAAAAGCACGTACGTACTAAGGAGACATGACCATGAAACTGAATTTCTCTTTATACCGTTACAATCCAGATGTCGACCAAAAGCCTTACATGAAGGAATACACCCTAGAGGTGGATGAAGGTTCAGACATGATGCTTCTGGATGCGCTTATTCTATTGAAAGAACAAGATCCGACGATCGCTTTCCGCCGCTCATGCCGTGAAGGTGTATGTGGTTCGGATGGTCTGAACATGAACGGTAAAAACGGTCTAGCGTGTATCACGCCTCTATCTGCTTTGAAAGGCGATAAGATTGTGATTCGCCCGCTGCCTGGCTTACCAGTTGTTCGTGACCTGATTGTCGACATGACTCAGTTCTACGATAACTACGAAAAAGTAAAACCGTTCCTAGTGTCAGATGGTAATACACCACCGGCACGTGAAAACTTACAAAGCCCTGATGAGCGTGCTCATTTAGATGGACTGTACGAATGTATCATGTGTGCATGTTGTACAACGTCATGCCCATCGTTCTGGTGGAACCCTGATAAGTTCATTGGACCAGCAGGCCTACTTGCCGCGTACCGTTGGCTAATTGATAGCCGAGATACTGCGACAGATGAACGTTTGTCTGATCTTGATGATGCATTTAGCGTTTTTCGTTGCCATGGCATCATGAATTGTGTAAGTGTTTGTCCTAAGGGATTAAATCCGACGAAAGCGATTGGTCACATCAAGACCATGTTAGTGAATCGTTCGGTTTAAGTTATAAAAAAAATTGCCGCCCTAGAAGTTTTGGGGCGGCCTTTTAATAGCTCGGCATAGACCGCAGCAAACGTGAAAACTACTGGTTAAGGGAAAATATGCACAACGGCGTGATGAAGGCATGGCTCGAGTCTTCACACTTGGCTGGCGCCAATGCAACGTACGTAGAAGAACTCTATGAACTGTATCTAAGTGACCCCGATTCGGTAAGTGACGAATGGAGAAGTGTTTTTGAAGAATTGCCTGTGCAAGCTTCAGAAGCGGTGGAACAACCACACTCTCGTGTTCGTGAATACTTCCGTCGACTCGCTCAAGAAACAAAGCATTACAGTGTCCAAGTTAGTGATCCAGATGTCGATGCGAAACAAGTAAAAGTTCTGCAACTGATTAATGCTTATCGATTCCGAGGGCATCAAGCAGCAAATCTAGACCCCCTAGGTTTATGGAAGAGAGCGACAGTTGATGAACTGGACCCTTCTTTCCACACTCTTACCGAAGAAGACCTCAATGAGACGTTTAACGTCGGCTCTTACGCGATTGGCCAAGAGACGATGGTGCTTAAAGATTTACACAAATCTCTAAAGCAAACGTACTGTGGTTCGATTGGTGCTGAATACATGCACATGACTAATACAGAGCAAAAACGTTGGATTCAACAACGTTTAGAGTCTGTATCTGGTCAACCCTCTTTCAACAAAGAAGAAAAGCAAGCTTTCCTAGAAGAGCTAACGGCTGCTGAAGGTCTTGAGCGCTACCTTGGTGCGAAATTCCCAGGCGCGAAACGCTTCTCGTTGGAAGGTGGTGATGCGCTTATCCCAATGACGAAAGAGATTATTCGTCATGCTGGTGGACAAGGCATGCGTGAAGTCGTTGTTGGTATGGCTCACCGTGGCCGTCTAAACATGCTGGTTAACGTGCTTGGTAAAAAGCCGCAAGACCTGTTTGACGAATTCGCGGGTAAGCACGACGAAACGTGGGGTACTGGTGATGTGAAATACCACCAAGGTTTCTCTGCGGATTTCGCGACACCGGGCGGTAACGTTCACTTAGCACTAGCATTTAACCCATCACACTTAGAAATCGTAAACCCAGTGGTTATCGGTTCAGTACGTGCACGTCAAGATCGCCTAGGCGATACTGATGGTAGCCGTGTACTGCCAATCACGATTCACGGTGACTCAGCAATCGCTGGTCAAGGTGTTGTGCAAGAGACGTTTAACATGTCTCAAGCTCGCGGTTTCTGTGTAGGTGGTACGGTTCGCATCGTTGTAAACAACCAAGTTGGTTTTACAACATCTAACCCTCGCGACACACGTTCTACGATGTACTGTACTGATATCGCTAAGATGGTACAGGCTCCGATTTTCCACGTTAATGCTGATGATCCAGAAGCGGTTGCTTTTGTTGCTCGCTTAGCGCTGGATTACCGTAATACCTTCAAACGTGATGTCGTTATCGACCTAGTTTGTTACCGTCGTCACGGTCACAACGAAGCCGATGAGCCGAATGCAACACAGCCTTTGATGTACCAAAAAATCAAGAAGCATCCAACGCCACGTAAGCTATACGCTGATGTGCTAATGGAGCGCGGTGAGTTTGGTATTGATACAGCAACTCAACTAGTTAACGAATATCGTGATGCACTTGATCACGGTGAAGTTGTGGTTAAAGAGTGGCGCCCAATGGCACTGCACTCAGTAGACTGGTCTCCATACCTAGGTCACGACTGGAATATCGACTGGGATAACAAGGTTGATATCGAGCGTCTAAAAGAGCTTGGTACTAAGATCTGTCAATACCCAGAGAGCCACAAGCTACAAAGCCGAGTAAATAAACTGTACAACGATCGTACTGCCATGGTGAATGGTGAGAAACAAGTTGATTGGGGTATGGCTGAAACTCTGGCTTACGCAACACTTGTTGACGATGGCAAGCGTATTCGTATCTCTGGCCAAGATTCAGGCCGTGGTACTTTCTTCCACCGTCACTCAGTACTGCACAACCAATCAGACGCAAGCACGTATGTTCCTCTTGCGAACATTCATGATAAGCAGGGTCCATTCCAAGTATTTGACTCGGTATTGTCTGAAGAAGCAGTGCTAGCGTTCGAGTATGGCTACGCAACAGCAGAGCCAAGCGGTCTAACCCTTTGGGAAGCACAATTTGGTGACTTCGCAAACGGTGCACAAGTTGTTATTGACCAATTTATTTCGTCAGGTGAGCAAAAGTGGGCACGTCTATGTGGTCTAACTATGCTGCTTCCTCACGGTTATGAAGGCCAAGGCCCAGAGCACTCTTCTGCACGCCTTGAGCGTTACCTTCAATTGTGTGCTGAACAAAACATGCAGGTAGTTGTTCCTTCAACTCCAGCACAGGTTTACCACATGATTCGCCGTCAGGTTGTTCGACCAATGCGTCGTCCTCTGATTGTAATGTCACCTAAGTCATTGCTTCGTCACCCACTGTGTACGTCTTCTCTAGAAGACCTAGCAGACGGTACGTTCCAACCAGCTATCGCAGAGATTGACGATATCGCTCCTGAGAACGTAAAACGCGTCGTATTCTGTTCAGGTAAGGTTTACTTCGACCTACTTGACCAAAGACGTAAGAACGAGCAAGACGACGTTGCTATTGTTCGTATTGAGCAGCTATACCCATTCCCTTACGAGGATGTTCGCGCTGCAATTGCACAATACACAAATGTCGTTGATTACGTTTGGTGTCAAGAAGAGCCTCAGAACCAAGGTGCTTGGTACAGCAGCCAACATAACTTCCGAGCTGCTATCCCAGTAGGCGCTGATATTCAATACGCAGGTCGTCCTGCATCAGCATCACCAGCTGTAGGCTATATGTCGGTACACTTGAAACAACAAAAAGCGTTAGTAGATGACGCTCTGACCCTACCAAAGAACTAGAAGTAAAAGGAAAATACAGACATGACAATTGAAATTCTGGTTCCAGATTTACCTGAATCTGTGGCTGATGCAACAGTTGCTACTTGGCACAAAAAACCAGGCGAAGCGGTTGCACGTGATGAAGTCATTGTAGATATCGAAACAGACAAAGTAGTTCTAGAAGTACCTGCTCCTGAAGCGGGTGTTCTGGAAGCGATTATTGAAGACGAAGGTGCTACGGTACTTTCTAAGCAGCTTATTGCTAAGTTGAAGCCTGGCGCGGTTGCAGGTGAGCCAACGACTGATACAACAGAAGAAACAGAAGCATCTCCTGATAAGCGTCATAAAGCGGCACTAACAGAAGAGAGCAACGACGCACTAAGCCCAGCTGTACGTCGTCTTCTTGCTGAACACAACCTACAACCAGCTGACGTTAAAGGCACTGGTGTTGGTGGTCGTATTACTCGTGAAGACATTGACGCACACCTAGCGGCAGCGAAAGCGGCGCCGGCAGCAGCTGCACCAGCGGTTGAAGCGCCAGCAGCAGCTCGTAGCCAGAAGCGCGTGCCTATGACTCGCCTACGCAAGACAGTAGCAAACCGTCTTCTAGAAGCGAAGAACAGCACAGCAATGCTAACGACTTTCAACGAAGTAAACATGAAGCCAATCATGGACCTTCGTAAGCAATACAAAGACCAATTCGAGAAGCGTCACGACACGCGTCTTGGTTTCATGTCTTTCTACGTGAAAGCGGTAACTGAAGCGCTTAAGCGTTACCCTGAAGTAAACGCATCTATCGACGGTGATGATATCGTTTACCACAACTACTTCGACATCAGCATGGCGGTATCTACGCCACGTGGTCTAGTGACTCCAGTTCTAAAAGACTGTGACACACTAGGTTTCGCTGACATCGAAAAAGGCATCAAAGAGCTAGCGATCAAAGGCCGTGACGGCAAGCTAACTGTTGATGAGCTAATGGGTGGTAACTTCACTATCACAAACGGTGGTGTATTTGGCTCTCTAATGTCTACGCCAATCATCAACCCGCCTCAAGCGGCAATCCTGGGTATGCACAAAATCCAAGAGCGTCCAATGGCTGTTGACGGCAAAGTGGAAATTCTACCAATGATGTACCTAGCGCTTTCTTACGACCACCGTCTAATCGATGGCCGTGAATCAGTTGGCTTCCTAGTGACCATCAAAGAGCTTCTAGAAGATCCTGCACGTCTGCTATTAGACGTTTAGTATCGCTAAAACGTCTAGTTAACCCAGTTAACTAGACGTTAAAAGTTTCAAAGGCTAGGCTGCTCAACACCTGGCCTTCACTTGAACTGTTAAGCCATTACAAAATGGACAGCAGTTGATTTGAGAAGACCCTACAGACGTAACACAGGTAACTGTGTCGTTATGGAAATAATAATCCCTTAAGGGAAAATAAACGGAATATCAAAATGAATTTGCATGAATACCAAGCCAAACAGCTGTTTGCAGAATTCGGTTTGCCTGTACCAGAAGGCTTCGCATGTGATACAGCACAAGAAGCTTTCGAGGCTGCTGGTCGTATCTCAACTGAGAAAAAAGTTGTTAAGTGTCAAGTACACGCTGGTGGCCGTGGTAAAGCGGGCGGCGTAGAGCTACACGACACAAAAGAAGGCGTTAAAGAGTTTGCACAAAAGTGGCTAGGTAAAAACCTAGTGACTTACCAAACAGACGCAAATGGTCAGCCTGTAACGAAGATCCTAGTTGAAGAAGCGTCTAACATCGCTAACGAACTTTACCTAGGCGCTGTTGTTGACCGCGCAACTCGTAAAATTGTATTCATGGCGTCAACTGAAGGCGGTGTGGACATCGAGAAAATCGCTGAAGAAACTCCAGAGTTGATTCACCAATCTGCGATCGATCCTCTAGTAGGTCCTCAAGCTTACCAAGGCCGTGAACTGGCGTTCAAACTTGGTCTAGTTGGCGATCAAATCAAACAGTTCGTTAAGATCTTCATGGGTCTTGGTGAAATGTTCGCTCAGTACGACCTAGCTCTACTGGAAATCAACCCACTAGTAATCACTGGCGAAGGCAACCTTCTTTGTCTAGATGGTAAGATCAACATCGATTCAAACGCGATGTACCGTCAGCCTAAACTACGTGAAATGCACGATCCATCTCAAGAAGATGAGCGCGAAGCACACGCAGCACAGTGGGAACTAAACTATGTAGCACTAGACGGTAACGTTGGCTGTATGGTTAACGGTGCAGGTCTAGCAATGGGTACGATGGATATCGTTAACCTACACGGCGGCAAACCAGCAAACTTCCTTGATGTAGGCGGCGGCGCAACTAAAGAGCGTGTAGCTGAAGCATTCAAGATCATCCTTTCTGATGACAATGTTAGCGCAGTACTAGTAAACATCTTCGGTGGCATCGTTCGTTGTGACATGATCGCTGAAGGTATTATCGGTGCGGTTAAAGAAGTAGGCGTAACAGTACCTGTTGTTGTTCGTCTAGAAGGTACAAACGCAGACCTAGGTCGCGAAGTACTTGCTAATTCTGATGTTGATATCATTGCAGCTGAATCTCTAACAGATGCTGCTCAGAAAGTTGTTGCTGCTGCGGAGGCGAAATAATGTCTGTATTAATTAACAAAGACACTAAAGTAATCTGTCAGGGTTTCACTGGCGGTCAAGGTACATTCCACTCAGAGCAAGCTATCGCATACGGTACGCAAATGGTTGGTGGTGTATCTCCTGGTAAAGGTGGTCAAACTCACCTTGGTCTTCCAGTATTCAACACAGTACGTGAAGCAGTAGAAGTAACTGGCGCAACAGCAACAGTTATCTACGTACCAGCACCTTTCTGTAAAGATGCAATCCTTGAAGCGATTGACGCAGGTATCGAACTGATCGTTACGATCACGGAAGGTATCCCAACAACAGATATGATCGATGTTAAAGTGAAGCTAGAAGAAACTGGCGTTCGCATGATCGGTCCTAACTGTCCAGGTCTTATCACTCCAGACGAGTGTAAGATTGGTATCATGCCTGGTCATATCCACAAGAAAGGTAAAGTAGGTATCGTATCTCGTTCAGGTACTCTTACTTACGAAGCAGTTAAACAAACAACAGATGAAGGCTTCGGTCAGTCTACATGTGTTGGTATCGGTGGTGACCCAATCCCAGGTTCAAACTTCATCGATATCCTAAAACTGTTCCAAGAAGACCCTGAAACTGAAGCAATCGTAATGATTGGTGAGATCGGTGGTACCGCGGAAGAAGAAGCGGCAGCGTTCATTAAAGAGAACGTAACTAAGCCAGTTGTTTCTTACATTGCAGGTGTTACTGCTCCTCCAGGTAAACGTATGGGCCACGCTGGCGCAATCATCTCTGGCGGTAAAGGTACTGCTGAAGACAAATTCGCAGCACTAGAAGCAGCAGGCGTTAAGACAGTTAAGTCTCTTGCTGACATCGGTAAAGGTCTACGTGAGATTACTGGTTGGTAATCAGCGCTTTAAGCGATAAATAATAAAAAGGCTTGGTCGATGACCAAGCCTTTTTTGTATGGTTTTTTTAGATGCGAGATGCGAGATGCGAGATGCGAGATGCGAGATGCGAGATGCGAGATGCGAGAGCGTAACGTTAAGCTCGGCTCTTAACCATCTGAGACAACATAAACATCGCAGCAGCGCTAATCACAACAGATGGGCCTGCAGGTGTGTCGTAGAACCAAGATAGGCTCAACCCACCACATACTGCGATAGAGCCAATAATTGAAGCGAACAACGCCATCTGCTCAGGTGTACTTGAGAACTTTCTCGCTGTTGCTGCAGGGATAATCAGTAATGATGTCATGATTAACGCACCAACAAACTTCATACCAACGGCAATCACGATGCCGACCAGTAACATTAGAATCAGACGCATTAAATCAATGTTGATACCATCAACTGCTGCAAGATCTTCGTTTACCGTTGTCGATAACAGCGGTCGCCAAAAGATAGTTAACACCAGTCCAATGACAGCCGCACCGGCATAAATGAACATTAAATCTGTCGGGGAAACGGCAAGCAGGTCACCAAATAGGTAGCTCATCAGGTCGACACGAACATTATCGAGAAAGCTAACTGCGACTAAGCCCAGTGATAGCGCACTGTGTGCAAGAATGCCGAGTAGGGTGTCGGTGGCCACAAGCTTTTGTTTTTGGAGTGTTACTAGGAGTACAGCCAACATCAAGCAACAGATCAGCAGCGCGAAATAAAGATTAATATTGAATAGGAAACCAAGCGCTAAACCCATTAACGATGCGTGAGCCAATGTGTCACCAAAGTACGCCATCTTACGCCACACCACGAACGACCCCAGTGGACCTGCAATAAGCGCAATGCCTAGGCCAGCGAGAATAGAAGGTAAAAGAAACTCAAGCATTAGTGGTGATGTCCGTGTTTATGGTTAGAGCAGTCATGTACATCTCCAGATACAGGCTGACCTGCTAAGTCATGGTGATGGTGGTCGTGTTGGTGATGATAGAACGCCAAGCTCTCTTGCACCGCGGTACCGAATAGAGCAATGTAAGAAGGATGATGTTTGATATCTGCAGGCGCACCTGAACAACAGATGTGGTGGTGTAGACAGATCACGTCATCTGTTTTTGCCATCACTAAATGCAAGTCATGTGACACCATAAATACAGCGCAACCAAAGCGATGGCGAATAGAGTCAATCAGTTCATATAGATCAATTTGGCCTTGTACATCAACGCCTTGTGCTGGTTCATCAAGAACCAGTAGATCGGGTCTCTTCAACAAAGAGCGAGCAATCAGTACGCGTTGGTTTTCACCCCCAGACAATTGATGCATGTTGCTCTTAATTAGATGCTCAGCGCCAACGAGTTTCAGCGCTTCTAAGATCTCTTGTTTACTGAATTTACCGGTGAGCTTAAGAAAACGTTCTACATTAAGTGGTAGAGAGTCGTTCAGCTTTAGTTTCTGGGGAACATAACCAATTTTTAATTTTTTTGATTTGGTGATCTTCCCTGAATATTTGTGCTGAAGCCCAAGTAGAACCTTAACTAAGGTCGATTTACCTGCACCATTAGGCCCAATTAGGGTAGTGATTCTGCCGCGTTCTAGATTTAGGGAGATATTATCTAGTACTTTTCGACCGTCAAACTCGACGCTCACGGAATCGAGTTGGATTAAGTTATCCATGAATAGAACTCATTTGCAATTCGCTAATGTTATAATGTAACATTTACCTCAAGCCTAAGCTACTTTTCTATTATCGAGGAATTATGTCACGTTCATCTTTTATACTTGCTACTTTGCTTTTAGCGCCAAGTGTTGCAAGTGCCAATACTATTCTAACAAGCTTCAAACCAATTCAAATGATTGTGACAGAACTAACGCAAGGTGTTAGTGAACCGGAAGTGTTGATGAACAGCAATGCTTCGCCGCACGATTATGCGCTCAAACCATCAGATGTCAAAAAAGTTCATAGTGCAGATATGGTTGTTTGGTTTGGTCCTGACTTAGAAGCGTTTCTGACCAAGGTGATTGAGTCGAACGATAACGTTATCGAAATCGCTAAGATCCCTGGCATCAACTTACGCGCTTATGGACACGAAGAGCATGATCATGACGCGCACGAAGGCCATCACCACGGCAGCCACGACCCACATTTTTGGTTGGGGATCGATCAGGTTGAAGTTGCCGCGAAATACATTTCAGACAAGCTAATTGAAACTGACCCAGACAACGCAATGGCGTATCAAGAGAATCTAGATTCATTCTTGATTGCCTTGGAAGAGAAAAAGCAGTCGATTCGCGAGCAACTGGCGCCAGTAAAAGACAAAGGTTACTACGTTTTCCATGATGCATATGGCTACTACGAAGAAGAGTTTGGCTTGAATAACTTAGGTCATTTCACCGTAAGCCCAGATCGTAAGCCGGGTGCAAAAAGCCTGATTGCGATTAAGAAAACGATAGTACGTGAAAATGTTCAGTGTGTATTTTCTGAGCCTCAGTTTACGCCTGCAGTGATTGAATCTGTGACTCGTGGAAGTAACGCTAAGCAAGGTCAACTAGACCCTGTTGGTTCTAGTGTTGAAGTGAAGAGCGGAAGTTATTTCGATTTTCTTCAGCAACTTACCGATAGTTACACAAGCTGCTTAAACGCAAAGTAATTCATAGAAAGTATCTTTCACTTCACTTTGCTCTCGATATTTTATGAATAATGCCGCTTTTTGCGGCATTTTCGTGACCGCTAAGATAAAACCTCTCAACAAATAGCAAACCTTCTTTCTCCTTGGTTAATTTCCGCTAAAATGGAAAGATAATAATAAGCACAAAAAAACTCAGTTTCTGGTTGAACAATGACAAGACATTGTGACGACTGAAACTTCATACGTTGTTGCTGTTCAGGATCAGAAGTTGTATCGAATTGTCTTCCGAATGTTCATATTAATGAGCATTTCATTTAGCGCTATCGCGGTAAATACATCACCGTCTGTTTTTTATCCTTTGCCTGTCCAAGCGCAAGGGAACTTTCTTGCAGCTAAAAATCTCTATCTAGGCGCTGGTGGTGGGCTTTGGATTCATGATGTGCATGGGAAAGTTCTTTTTTATGATGGGCGAGCTCTACTGCCACGCAAAGGCAGCCTGTTGCAGTTTTCATCGGAGCGCGTCGCCTTTTTGGACGATGAGTTTTGGACGTTCTTTGATAATGAGGTGTATCGACATACTCCAGGGATAGGTAACGAGTTAGCCTTTAGCTTAAGTCCTGGCGCAGAGATCACGAATATCGGTGCATCGGCTGATTATATTTGGGTGACAGACGGCAATAACTTCTACACCTACAACACCCAGTCATTGGAATTTAATACTTACTCACTCCTCAAGCTATATCGATACAACAACAGCAGCGACATTACGATCAATGATGCGGAGTGGGTGCTATCCAAATGGGTACTGGCAACCAGTTCGGGTGCCTACCTTTCTGAAAATCAAGAATTTACCCATGTGGCTGCATCAGATAAACACTATATCGAGACGATCTACTTTTCAAAGGCAAGACGCGAATTACTGATTGGTACATTAAATGGTGTGGTGATTGTCGATTTGGCTAATTCAGAGAAAGAGACCAAGATCAGTGGTTCGCATGTTCTCTCTCTTGCCGAAACAACCGATCAATATTGGATTGGTACTGAGCATGGCCTGATTAGCTATAACTTTATTACTGGAGAAACTACTCGTTTTGAACAAGCCTCCAACCAAGACTTTTCATTACCGGGTGAGAAGATTTACTCATTAATTAACGACCATGCTGGTGGTATGTGGGTCGCGACCAATAATGGCATCCGGTATTTCTCTTTGTTTAGTAAGACATTCTCAAGAACGCCTTTAACCGGTATGGGTATGCACTCTAGCAGTGTCGTGATCAATAAAGTTAAGCCAATTAGTGACCACCTTTCTTGGGTAGCTTCTTCAATGGGGCTCTATCTTGTTGATTCTGACGCTGAAGAGCGGCCTAATCGTGTATATCCTAAGCCGGTCCGAGACTTTCAAGTTTTTGGCTCATCTATTTGGTTTGCGACTGAAGAGGGTATCGTTAGCTTCAACACCAAGACATTGGAGCGCGAAGCTCTGAATCTACCAAGAGCTATTGAAGGTGTTCATATTGAGAACTTGGCACTTCAAGGTGACAACACACTTTGGATGACTTCCGGGCAGAGTCTCTATTCCTTGTCGATAGATACTATGGCGTTGACAAGCTATGGAATGGATTGGCTCGTAGACAAATTTCTGCCCGCAAAAATCACCGACCTGAATATTGGCCTGCAAGACAGTGTATATATCGGCACTGACCACGGCTTTTATTCCTTTGTTGATAAGCGAATTAGCTTTAGTCGTTCCAGTGAGCGATTTGGCAAGGTCGTTGATATAGAAAAAGCCAGCGATGGTTCTCAGTGGTTTGCGAGCAGTTATGGTGTCTATCGGATCCCTTACGATCGTCCAGTCATTGAAGAGATTCCCCTTGTTGAAGAGAACATCAGTCCCAGCTGTTTAATCAGCGATGAAAATGGTGTTTGGTTAGGCTCTTCAAAAGGGCTTAGCTATTACGGGTTAGACGGACAGCTTCATAAACATATCGGTTCACCTTTTGGTTTGATCACCAATGAACTCGCGGCTGGCGCATGTGAGCTCTTCTACAGTGAGCAGAGCCAATCCTCAAGGTTGGTATTGGGTTCTAAATATGGGGTGGTGAGCGCATTAGCAAATGAGTTATTGGTGTCTACTACGCCTCATAGTCGTGCCTTACTGAGCAAAATAAGTGTCAATCAAAAGACCGTGTCTCTTGGCGGCAAGGCAGCTGACTTAGCTGAGATACCTTATGGCTCGTCGATTGGATTCAAGCTCGGTATTTTGCCTGCTACGTTTGCACCTGCGATGGAATATAGGCTCAATGGTGATGAATCTTGGAGCGAGTTTGAAGGGGGCTTGTTAACCCTCGATCACTTGTTACCCGGCGACTACACACTTGAGGTTAAGCCCGTTAAGGATTCTCACTATCGTTTTGTGTCTACCAATCAAAGCTTCTCAATAGCTGAACCTTGGTACCTAAGTAACTGGGCGGCAGCAAGTTCTCTGATTTTGCTTATCTGTGTCGTCACTATCTTGGTTTTTTGGCGTTCTCGTTATGTCACCTTTGCCAACCGACACCTAAAGGCGCAAGTTGCTTTAAAAACCGATCAGTTGAGACACCAAAGCCGGATATTGCTGACGACTAATCAGCAGCTTAAGAAGCAGTTATCGGTCAAGAATGCGCTCGTGTCTCATACCGCCGATGAACTGTCCTCAGAGGTTAACCAAGTTGCAGCCATGCTCCCTAATTGGAATGATGAGCAAGGTAAATCACCGATTCTTGCGTTAAAGAATGGTTTGGCCCAATTGAGTAATAGCCGACAGGATGGTGGTGCGGTTGGTTACGATATGATCTTAATTTTGGAGTCTGTTCTAAAGGCTTGGCAAGAGGACTTAGCGAAAGCCGGTATTGAGCTAGAGATAAAAATAGAAACGAAACACAGACATGTATCTTTACTGTATTTTAATCTCGATATTATCTTTAATAGCCTGATCGCGAGCATCATCAAGCGTAACTTTAAGTCGCAGAGCATGATGGTTACGGTTGAAGAGCTAAAAGAGCATCTAGTCGTGACGATTTTAGACCATGGTATGCCTTTCCCTAAATTAACCTCTAGCATCAGTGATAATAGTGGAAAGTCGACCGACTTAAATATAGAAAAGTTACCATTGCTGGTGAATCAGAGTGGTGGAGAGCTCAATGCTTTTGTGTCGGAATCTCAGAATAAGGTGCAGCTTACTTGGCCAATTGACTATCAGGTATTAGATAATCTCGAAACCAATACAATAGAGCAGATTGAGACCATCAAGCTCGCCAATACCTCACCTGAACAGTTAAAGCTCAGTGCAGAGCAAGAATGGAAGAACCGAGTGTCTCAGCTTGTTAGTGAGCACTACGCTGATGCTGAGTTTGGTACTGCGACTGCTGCTAAGTATCTATTCATGTCAGAGAGAAGCTTACAAAGGCGATTTAAGATGGCTTATGACAAGACCTTTAAAGAGCACCTGAATGAAGTTCGCTTGGAGCATGCGTGTGAGCGGTTACTTGCCGGAGAGAAGATATCAGACGTTGCTTTTGACTCTGGCTTTAATGACCCGTCTTATTTCAGCCAAAGGTTCAAACATCACTTTGGTATGTCTCCATCTAAGTTTGCTGAAAACAGTGAAGACTAGAGCGAACAATATTAACCAGACAGTCTTATGCTAACGACAGATAGTTTTATTGAAGCCTCGACATTCGTGTTGGGGCTTTTTTATGCTTCTACGAGATACGAGATACGAGATACGAGATACGAGATACGAGATACGAGATACGAGATACGAGATACGAGATACGAGATACGAGATACGAGATACGAGATACGAGATACGAGATACGAGATACGAGATACGAGATACGAGATACGAGATACGAGATATTTGGTTTAGGTTGTTGAAGATTGTTTTGCAGGGATTAAACAAGATAAGAAAAAAAATATCGTGGTATAGCCGGGGGGACTATACCACGGGTGCCAATGACACCTTCGCTTGCTGCCGGAGTGATATGGCGAGCCACATCACCTCTGGAATTAAATTAAAGAGAAGGAGTTTCTCTTCGATGGAGTAACTATACGATTAGTGACTTATTTTACTTATAAAATTAACGACAGAAGGCTATGAGAAAAGCGACATTTTCATAAGTTGTTGATATTTAGTGGTTTGTTGTGTTTTTGCTTGTGGTGTACTAGTGAGGTAGTTCTCACTAGTTGTTGAAAGTGACGGTTTTGACGTAAACGTTTTTAACGAAACTTACGAGTATATATTTTCGAAAACATTGATTTCACACAATAGAATTGTGGTCATGTATGTGTATTATGCTGTTAATAACAATCTTTCTCATTATCAATCACGAATTGGGTATTTATGAAACTCTCACAACTAGAGCAAGGAAAAGCGGCTTCTATAGTTGCCTTAACCGGCTTAACACCAGAAGTTAGAAAAAAGCTAATGGTCATGGGTATGTTGCCAAACACTGAAGTTACACTAATCCGTCGCGCGCCGATGGGGGATCCGCTTCAAGTGGAGGTGAGAGGAGTCTCTATCGCCATTCGTGAAAGCATCGCAGAACAAATCGAGGTTATCTAAATGGATTATCAAGTTCTTACCGTTGGTAACCCGAATAGTGGTAAAACAACGTTATTCAATGCACTAACAGGTGCGAAGCAGCATGTTGGTAACTGGGTAGGCGTAACCGTTGAAAAGAAAACGGGTGTCTATTCACATGCGGGTGACCAATTTCAGCTAACCGACTTGCCTGGTATCTACGCACTAGATAGTGGTAATGATGCGAATAGTATTGATGAGTCTATCGCGTCGCGAGCTGTTCTGACTCACCCTGCTGACGTGATCATTAATGTCGTTGATGCAAGCTGCTTAGAACGAAGCTTATACATGACATTGCAATTGCGAGAGTTGGGTCGCCCGATGATCGTTGTATTGAACAAAATGGATGTATTAAAGCGTGAGCGTCAGGTGATTAACCTTAAAGCGCTAGAGAAAGAGCTAGGCTGCCCGGTTCTTAGCTTGTCTGCGAACGATAAAGGCCAAGTGGCTCGTTTCAAAGAGCGCCTACATAAGCTTCTTGTTCAAGGTGTTAGCCTTGATCCTATCTCTATTAACTATGACGAAGCATTAGAAGCACTTATTCCTTCTGTTGAATCACACTTTGATGATGCTGATGTTTCTCACCGAGCGCTTGCAATTCGTGCTCTAGAAAATGATTACTTGGTGCTAAACGGTTTAGCTCCTCAAACACGTACTCAAATTGACAGTGTGCGTCTTGGCGCCGAGTTTGATATCGACCTTGCGGTAGCAGACGCGAAGTACACCTTCTTACACGATCTGTGTAAACGTGTTCGCCGCAGTGAAGGCAAACTAAGCCGTAACTTCACAGAGAAAGCTGACCAATTCATTCTGAATAAATGGGTCGGTATCCCTTTCTTCTTCGTCATCATGTACCTAATGTTCATGTTCTCTATCAATATCGGCAGTGCGTTCATCGACTTCTTTGATATTGGTGTTGGTGCAATATTGGTCGATGGTGGACACCATTTATTAGACGGACACCTACCAGTTTGGCTGGTTACTATTCTTGCAGATGGTATCGGTGGTGGTATTCAAACTGTTGCAACCTTTATTCCTGTTATCGCGGCGCTTTACTTGTTCTTAGCCGTACTTGAAAGTTCAGGCTACATGGCTCGTGCTGCGTTTGTACTTGATAAAGTGATGCAAAAGATTGGTCTACCGGGTAAAGCGTTTGTACCGCTAGTGCTTGGCTTTGGCTGTAACGTACCTTCAATCATGGCAACTCGTACACTTGACCAAGAGCGTGAGCGTAAGCTAGCTGCCTCTATGGCGCCATTTATGTCATGTGGTGCTCGTCTACCGGTATACGCACTGTTTGCTGCGGCGTTCTTCCCTGGTGCTGGCCAAAACGTGGTATTTGCTCTGTACATCATGGGTATCCTTGCTTCTGTATTTACTGGTTTGTTCCTTAAAAACACTATCTACCCAGGTAGCAGCGACAGCTTGGTAATGGAAATGCCAGACTACGAGCTGCCAACTGTACAAAACGTGATGTTGAAAACGTGGCAGAAACTGAAGCGATTCGTGCTTGGTGCAGGTAAAACGATTGTGGTTGTGGTAGCAATCTTAAGCTTCTTGAACTCTCTGGGTATGGACGGCAGTTTCGGTAACGAAGACAGCGAAAACTCAGTACTTTCTAAGGCGGCGCAAGTTGTGACTCCAGTATTCCAACCAATTGGTATTACAGAAGAAAACTGGCCAGCAACGGTAGGTATCATTACTGGTATCTTCGCAAAAGAAGCGGTAGTTGGTACGTTGAACAGCCTTTACACAACGCCTTCTGATGAAGAAGCGGCTGAGTTTGACTTAGCGGCGAGCTTAGAAGAAGCGGTGATGACGATTCCTGAGAATCTAGCCGGTCTGAGCTACTCGGATCCTCTAGGTATTGAAGTAGGTGACTTAAGCGATTCAGGTGCAGTTGCCGAAGAGCAAGAGGTTGATTCGTCTATCTTTGGTAACCTGAAAGACAAATTTGTTTCTGGTCACGCTGCGTTTGCTTACTTAATCCTTATCTTGCTTTACACACCTTGTGTCGCTGCAATGGGTGCTTACGTTCGTGAATTTGGTCAAATGTTTGCACGCTTTATTGCGGTTTGGACAATGGCGCTTGGCTACTTTGGTGCAACTTTCTACTACCAAGCAGCAAACTTTGCAGCACACCCTGTGACAAGTGCAGTGTGGATGGTCGCGATTGCTGGTGGCTTTGTGATTACCTACCGTGTATTTAAGAAAGTTGGCAGCAAGCAAAAAGCATTAGAGGTGCAAGTTGTATGATTTTAACTGAACTTCATCAGTACATTGACAGCCAAGGTGTCGCAGCTCGTAAAGAGATAGCAGCGAAATTTGGTATGAGTGAAGACGGCGTGGATGCGATGTTGAGCGTGTGGGTTAAGAAAGGCAAAGTATCTCGCTTAGTCGACACCAACAAACATGGTCATACAACGCGTATTCGCTATACCATCAGCAAACAAGATGGTCTGTCGCTGAATGTGATGATGTAGTTTGGTCAATATCTAATAAAAAACCGCAGCCTATGAGCTGCGGTTTTTTGTTTGTGTTTATCGACTTAAGACTCTTTGGTTCCACCTAACCCAAGAACTTTAAGGCCGATACTCAGTAACAGTATGGATACTGGAAGAACCAATATATCCCATCCAATGCTGTCAAAATTGACAAGTACAAGTTCCAAAAACTTCACGAAGAGAATGATGATAATCACTTCAGCCAAAATGTTTTTCAGGTGGCCAATGTTAGGTGTTTTTATCCAACTCAGTACTTTGCTTTTATTGACTTGTTGGTCACTTTTCGCGGCGTTACTTTTATCCGAGATGAATAAAGTGAACACACCGTGAGAAAAGATGAAGAGTACAAAAGCAATCAAGAACGTATCCAGAGACTTAATCAAGTACGAGATCGCGATATCTGTTGTGTCTAAATGCGCGAGCGATTCTGGTGGTACCTGATTGAGCATGAAGATCGCAAAAGCAGAATAAGTCTTGGTTGCTCCCATAAAGAATAAGAGTAGGGAAGCAAGCATAGAACAGATGATGGCGATCCAGCTGATATGACGAAATAAGTTGAAGGTTTGTTTCATGATGCTCTCTCTATGTTGTGTGTAAGAGAGTATACGCGGGAGTCTGTGTTGTGATAATGGGGTGTTTTTGTGAATTATTATTACACATTGGTAATAATGGTGATACCAAGAGGTTAGGTATCACCTATGTCAGAAGGTTAAGCTTTCTTAAAGATAGAGCTTAATGACAGCACATTTTGAATACGAGTTAGGATAGCTGCTTGCTCTTCTTCACTGCGCTGTTCACCTGTGGTGTTGCCCCACACTGGGCCAGGCCAGGCCACATCATCTTTGAAACGTGCGATATGGTGGATGTGTAGTTGTGGCACCATGTTACCTAGTGCGCCTAGGTTGAGCTTATCCGGTTGGAACGTAGCTTCTAGTGCTTGGCTTACTGCTTGAGATTCATGTAAGAACTGCTGTTGCTCTTTCATTGGTAAGTGATGCAGCTCTTTTAGGTTGGCACGTTTTGGGACCAGAATAACCCAAGGCACAGCGTTGTCTTTGTGCAGCAGTGCAAGGCTAAGCGGGAACTCGCCAATAACTGTGGTGTCTTTTGCCAATTGAGGATGAAGTTCGAAGCTCATGATCTTTCCAGTTAATTGTTTTAGTTGAGTATAAGGTTGGAATGAGAATGTGGCTAGCGCTTACGATCTCAATAAGCAGATTCCCTATCACGTTCGTACCTCACTGTAGGGAATGACGGTAGAGGAGAAGGACAACGAATTGGTTATCGGTGGTTTCATGCTTGAGGAGATTCTCCAACACGCTCGTACTTCACTGTGGGGAATAGCGTGAAGGAGAGTAATAGCGCGCTATTGATCTTGTCTCGGATTCACGGCATTGGTTGCCGTCATCTCCTAAAGCGACGAAGGAGCGTAGTAGGAGATCTCTTGCAACGGAAGTTAGCGGATAGCTGAGTAAATATAACCTCCAAATAAAACAAAAGGTTGACGCTTTCACGTCAACCTTTCTAATTGTCTCGAATCTCGAATCTCGAATCTCGAATCTCGAATCTCGAATCTCGAATCTCGAATCTCGAATCTCGAATCTCGAATCTCGAATCTCGAATCTCGAATCGCTTACATGCGCTCTAGAGTATCGATACCTAGTAGAGACAGGCCTTGCTTGATTGTCTTCGCTGTCAGTGCAGCAAGCTTCAGGCGGCTCTGTTTAACAGCTTCGTCTTCTGCTACTAGGATAGGGCATGCTTCGTAGAAGCTAGAGAACTGACCTGCTAGTTCGAATAGGTAGCTACACATGATGTGTGGTTGACCTTCACGAGCAACAGATTGAACCGCTTCTTCAAATTGTAGAAGTTTCGCGATAAGCGCTTTCTCTTTCTCTTCAGTGATTTTGATTTCACCTTCAAGAGAGTCCATAGAAACGCCAGCTTTCGCAAATACAGAAGCTACACGAGTGTATGCGTATTGCATGTAAGGTGCTGTGTTACCTTCGAACGCAAGCATGTTGTCCCAATCGAACACGTAGTCAGTCGTACGGTGCTTAGAAAGGTCTGCGTACTTAACTGCTGCCATTGCAACTGTGTTAGCGATCGCTTTCTTCTCGTCTTCTGCTAGTTCTGGGTTCTTAGATTCGATCAGTTGTGCTGCACGAACTTCAGCTTCATCAAGAAGGTCAGCTAGACGAACCGTGCCGCCTGCACGAGTCTTGAATGGCTTGCCGTCTTTACCTAGCATCATGCCGAACGCGTGGTGCTCAAGAGAAACAGATTCAGGGATGTAACCTGCTTTACGAACGATAGTCCAAGCTTGCATTAGGTGTTGGTGCTGACGCGAGTCGATGAAGTAAAGAACGCGGTCTGCGCCTAGCTCTTCAAAACGGTATTTTGCACAAGCGATATCCGTTGTTGTGTAAAGGAAACCGCCATCGCGCTTCTGGATGATAACGCCCATTGGGTCGCCATCTTTGTTTTTGTATTCGTCTAGAAATACAACTTGTGCGCCGTCATCTTCTTTAGCAAGACCTTGCTCTTTAAGATCAGCAACGATGCCTGGAAGCATGTGGTTGTACATGCTTTCGCCCATTACGTCATCACGAGTTAGTGATACGTTTAGACGATCGTAGTTGCGTTGGTTTTGAATCATTGTTACGTCAACAAGCTTCTTCCACATCTCTGCACAGAACTCGTCGCCGCTTTGTAGTTTCACTACGTAGCCACGTGCTTTAACTGCGAACTCTTCGTCTTCGTCGTAAAGCTTTTTAGATTCACGGTAGAAGCCTTCAAGGTCAGCAAGTTCCATTGAAACTTCACCTGATTCAGCCTGAACGCGCTCAAGGTTTGCGATAAGCATACCGAATTGAGTACCCCAGTCACCGATGTGGTTAGCACGGATAACTTTGTGGCCTAGGAATTCTAGTGTACGGACAACGGCATCACCGATGATGGTTGAACGTAGGTGACCAACGTGCATTTCTTTTGCAACGTTTGGCGCTGAGTAGTCAGCAACAATGGTTTGTGCTTCAGCTGCTGCAACACCAAGGCGAGAATCAGCAAGAGCTGCGTCTGCTTGTTTTGCTAGGAAAGCTTCATCTAGGAAGATGTTAAGGAAACCTGGACCTGCGATCTCAACTTTAGAAGCGATACCGTCTAGGTTTAGAACGTCCAATACTTTCTGAGCAAATTCTCGCGGGTTAGTGCCTAGTCGCTTAGCAACGCCCATTACGCCGTTTGCTTGGTAGTCACCAAATTGTGGTTTTGCAGATTGGCGAACAGCAGCAGGAGAGCCTGCAGGTGCGCCAGCGGCTTCTAGAGCCTGAGATACTTTGTCATTAATAAGTGCTTGGATATTCACACGCGTTTCCTTCAATTCAAGGATGATAAGAGTGGCCGTTATTTCGAGGTCATCAAATTTGGTTAATTATGCGTCTAGTTAACGATTTAATGCCGAAATGAACAACAGACACTGTTTAAGTTCACAAAAATGGCAGTAATCATACCAATTTTGTGCGGTTTCTTATAGGTCGAATTGATAGAAAATTAACATTTCCTGAGGGGTTTTTGACAATCAATTTTCGCCATACAGCATTTGTGTATTTAGGAATGTGAGCTAACGTACTTATCGGCTGTCTTTTTGTATACGCAGCGCTTGTTGAACAAGGCAAAACTGATACCATGCAGCCAATATTTGGAGAACACAGACAATGACGATGAGCCTCAAGCAAGCCGAATTAGAACCACAACAAATGATTGCCCGCCTTGATACGTTTATGGCGAAGATTGAGAACCTAGGTAATGTACTGGGTTTAGATTTGAGTTTTGCTCAAGCGGATCATATCGCACTAAGAATCAATGAAACGGAATTAGCGAAAGCTGCACATCAAGCATGGTCTGAATACGGCTCAACTATTTCACAAGCGATGATCAATGGTCGTCCAATTGTTGTGATCGCTTTTGATGAACCTCTACAAAGCCGTGGCTGGAGCATTGAGTGTTTAGAGTTACCATACCCCGCAGAAGGTAAGATTTATCCGAGCCAAGATTGGGAACACGTTGAGTTCGTAATTCCGTCTCACGCCCAAACGGCTGATGAGTACTTAGCGGACCTGAAAGATACTTACCCGCAATTCGCTGCTAACTTTGAAACGCTGACTGAGCAAGGTGTTAAGATCAAACTGTCTAGCCCGAAAGGTGAGGGTGAACGTTTGAACAACCCAACCGTTGCATTCAAGCATCAAGGGAGCTGTATCAAGCTGCACCCACATTCGTTGAAGAAGATTGTTGAGTCAGAGCAGGCTTAGTCTGAGTTAACAAGAAAGAGTGCCAGAGCTCGAATTGGCTCGTTGGAATGACGGAAGTTGCCGGTTAGTGGCTATGTTGGTCTACCAACTGTAGTGAACGCTTGATTTGATATTAAAATTTTCAGATAGAGCGCGGACGTGTGCAGTGGTTGTGCCTTACTATCATTCGGCTTGACTGTATCTCTTCTGAGCCATCGTTTTTACTAGCAAGAGAACACCGTCATTCCCGATAGCGACGAAGGAGCGTAGTCGGGAATCTCTAACAACGGATTCGATAACCAGATACAAAAAACGCGTAATGGGGAAATCCTATTACGCGTTTTTTATTGGGTTCTAAAAGGTGTCGAACTTACAGAATCACAGTCTTATTGCCGTAAACAAACACATGGTCGTTGATGACTTTATTTAGCGCTTTACTCAGAACATTCTTCTCTACGTCACGACCCGCTTGCGCCATGTCTTTCGCGCTGAAGTTGTGATCGACAGGGATAACGTCTTGCTTGATGATTGGGCCTTCATCCAAATCGTTTGTCACGAAGTGCGCTGTTGCACCAATGATCTTTACGCCGCGCTCATACGCTTGTTGGTAGGGTTTCGCACCAATGAATGCTGGCAAGAAGCTGTGGTGAATATTGATGATCTTGTGGTTGTACTTTTCAACAAACCCCGGAGTCAGTACTCGCATGTATTTAGCCAAAACAAGGTAATCAGCTTCGTATTGGTCAATCACTTCCAGCATTTTTTGCTCATGCTCTTCGCGGTTCAGACCTTCGTGTGAAACATGATGATAAGGGATATCAAAACGCTCGGTTAGGCTTTGTAGGATGTCGTAGTTACCGACAACCGCTGCGATTTCCACGTCTAAACTGCCATCGAAGTTCTTCATCAGAATATCGCCAAGACAATGTGCTTCTTTCGTTACCAGAATAACAATACGCTTGCGAGAAGAGTCTACTAGCTTGCGCTTCGCGTTTTCTGGTAGGGCTTGGTCTAGGTCTGCTAGAAAGGTTTCATCATTGAAATACCCTTCAAGCTCAGTGCGCATAAAGAAGTGACCACTAGTGTTATCTACGAACTCGTTGTTGTGAACGATATTGAGTTGGTGTTTGTAACAAATGTTGGTGATTTTTGAGATGAGGCCTGGGGCATCAGTACAATGTGTTAGTAATGTTTTTCTTTCCATTTGCATCTTACTTCCATGAAATATTTTTTATTCTTCAAATTAAATACAGGCCGTCGAACGGTGAACTGAGCCGCAATATCACCGTTATAATTAATCTATTATCAAGTTGGTTTCAACAAATTCTGCTGCTCATTTATCGCTTTGATAAATTGTTTGATATCGAAATATCAGTTTTCAGATAGAAAAACAGGCAGAAGCTTCATTTTTAAAGTTTTGACCGTAGTACGCATTTGAACTTCAACCGAGGCATTTTCGCCTTGGCCAAAAATAGAGGTGATACTTATGGAGAAAGAGTTACTAGCAAAAAAACTATACTGCAAACGCGTGAATTCATTGGCTGGCAGCGCAGAGCTAGATGGAAATGTTCTCGATGAAATGTGGGAAAGCAAAACCTCGCCAAGCGATGCAGTAAAAGCCATACAGCCAAATGACAATGAATTTGAAGGCGCTCCTTGGCTATCTCGTTATCTCAATCGAAAATAAGCAATTAACCTTTAAGCTAAAACAGCAATCTCGATTTTAATCTCTGTTCTCTTGGTAATTTGAAATAACCCAGACACCTCCGGTGCGAAGTCATTCTTGATTCGCGCCGGCTCACTAAACCTGCCATAATTCGCCTTCTCTTTTTCTAAACTTCGTACTCTATGATATCTAAAACGTTTTCTGCTGATGGCGCACTGGGTAAAGCAATCCCAGGCTTTCAACCAAGACAAGCTCAGTTAGACATGGCTGAAGCAGTTTCACAGGCCATTCAGCAACAGAGCCAATTGGTGGTAGAAGCAGGGACGGGTACCGGTAAGACATTTGCTTATCTTGTGCCGGCACTGCTAAGTGGTAAGAAAACCATCATTAGTACGGGGTCTAAAAACCTTCAAGAACAACTGTTCCACCGTGATCTGCCTTTAATGACTGATGCCCTTGGTTTTCATGGTCAAGTTGCGCTGCTTAAGGGTCGTTCAAACTATTTGTGTTTGGATAGATTGAGCCGCCAAATGATAGAAAGTCATGGTACTCATACGGATCCAACGCTACTCGCTCAGTTAGTCAAAGTTCGTAGCTGGTCGTCATCCACGCAAACCGGTGATTTGGGTGATTGCGATGATATTGCGGAAGATAGCCCTGTAATCCCAACGATTACCTCGACCAACGATAATTGCTTGGGCAAAGAGTGTCCAAGTTATACCGATTGCTTTGTACTGAAAGCGCGTAAAAAAGCGATGGATTCCGACGTCGTCGTAGTGAACCATCACCTTTTCCTAGCCGATCTTGCGATTAAAGAGACCGGGTTCGGTGAGCTTATCCCAGAGGCCGATGTGTTTATCTTCGATGAAGCGCATCAACTTCCTGACATTGCGAGCCAATATTTTGGTCAGTCTGTATCGAGTCGACAAATTCACGAACTCGCCAAAGACATTGAGATTGGTTATCGCACCGAAGCTAAAGACATGCGCCAACTGCAGAAGGTTGGTGACAGGCTCGTTCAGTCCTCATCTGATTTAAGAATCGTGCTGGGTGATACCGGTTTTCGTGGTAACTGGCGTGAGGCGCTAAAATCAGAGTCGATCGCTAGAGAGTTAGTTCGCCTGCAAGACGCATTGCAACTGGCTGTAGATGTATTGAAATTAGCACTTGGACGAAGCCAACTATTGGATACCGCTTTCGAGCGTGCCAACATGATTAAGTCACGCATTGAGCGTGTATGTGATGTGTCGATTACTGGTTATTCGTATTGGTATGACACAACACCGCGTCACTTTGCTTTGCACATTACGCCGCTTTCAGTTGCTGATAAATTTCACGAGCAAATTGAGCTGAAACCGGGCGCTTGGGTGTTTACTTCTGCAACCTTGGCGGTATCTGACGATTTCGACCACTTTACTTCACGACTAGGCTTAAAGCCCTCGGCTCAGTTCTCACTGCCGAGCCCATTCGACTATCCGAATCAAGCGCGTTTGTGTGTGCCTCGTTACCTTCCAGAACCGAATAGCCCAGGCTTAGCCGATAAACTGGTTCGTATGTTGACGCCTGTGATTGAGCAGAACCAAGGTCGTTGTTTCTTCTTGTGCACTTCACACAGCATGATGAAAGAGTTAGGGGAGCGATTCCGTGAAACCTTGACCGTGCCGGTGCTGTTGCAAGGTGAGACAAGTAAGCAAAAAACCTTGGCCGAGTTTATGGAGTTGGGTAATGCCTTGCTGGTGGCGACAGGCGCTTTCTGGGAAGGGATAGATGTTAGGGGCGATGCATTAAGCTGTGTTATCATCGATAAATTGCCCTTTACAGCCCCTGATGACCCTTTACTTAAGGCTCGCATTGAGGACTGTAAGTTAAAAGGGGGCGACCCTTTTGCACAGGTACAATTGCCAGATGCCGTGATTACCTTGAAACAAGGTGTGGGCCGATTGATACGTGATAAGCGTGACAATGGTGCTTTGATTATTTGCGATAACCGATTGGTGACTCGCGATTACGGTGGCATCTTTTTGGCGAGTTTACCGCCTATCCCTCGTACACGTGACTTAGGGGTCATTAAAGAATTCTTAGCTAAAGACCATTCAACCGCTGCCGAATAACTGGCATTGTTGAGTTTAGCCATTATTTTTAGATTAGATAACGAATATTTGAGACACAAATGAGCGCGAAAATTCTTGCAGTAGATACCGCAACTGAAAACTGTTCAGTTGCATTAGTAATTGGTGACCAGGTGTTCGCTCGTAGCGAAGAGGCACCTCGAGACCATACGAAAAAAATTCTACCTATGGTTGATGAAGTACTGAAAGAAGCGAATGTCGCTTTAGCCGATATTGATGCTATCGCGTTTGGCCAAGGCCCAGGCAGTTTCACGGGTGTACGTATTGGTATTGGTATTGCTCAAGGCTTGGCTTTTGGTGCGGATTTACCAATGATCGGTGTCTCTACACTGGCTGCAATGGCGCAAGGCAGCTACCGTAAATTTGGTGAAACTCATGTTGCGACAGCGATTGATGCGCGTATGAGTGAAGTGTACTGGGCTCGTTACAGCCGTGAACAAGACGGTCGTTGGACTGCGGTTGATGCTGAATGTGTAACACCGCCAAGTGAATTGGTTGCGCAGCTTGAAGCAGACTCTGAAACATGGGCAAAAGTGGGTACCGGTTGGGAAGCTTACGCCGAGCATATGGATACACTAGCGATCAACACTAAAGCGTGTGAAGTGTTATTTCCAGAAGCTCAAGATATGGCGTTCTTGGCTCAATTTGCTTATGCAGAAGGCAAAGCCGTGCCAGCTGAAGAGTCTGAACCAGTGTATCTGCGTGACAAAGTGACGTGGAAGAAGCTGCCAGGTCGCGAGTAATTTTTTACAAGGTTCTGATGCAAATTAGATCTAAATGCGTATTATTTAGATTTGAGAGGGCAGATATTTAGTCATGGTATCAATTAATAACTTACCTCCTTCATCGATAGGCAATACGTCTAAGCCGAATCGAGTTAAAAAGAAGGAGCAGGCAAAAAAATCTGATGCTAGCACTGCGGTTGGGCAACCAACCAAAGTGGCCAATGCTGTCTCTCATTCTATTCGTCAAGTTAAAGAGTCTGAGCTACACAAGGCTCAAATCCAGTATGATCTTCCAGAAGGCCGAGGACGTAAGGCTATGGAAGAATACATGGATGTAATGAACCAGGCGAAAAAAGAAGAACTTGCAAAGCTTATCGGTGTCGATATTTACATCTGAAGCGATTTATTAATGCCTGTTTAAGGACCAGAACCATGTCTAATTACTTATCTAAAATACGCTTAATTGTCTTTTCTCTTGGTATCTTGGTGCTAGCAGGGTGTTCATCACTACCTAGCGAACTCGAAGCAAAATCAGAGCCTGTTATCAGCGACTACCAACAATGGGTTGACCAATTACCAGACGCTAAAAGCGTTCGGTTAGGTGGTGTGATTTCTAAAGTGACCAACTTAAAAGACAGAACTCGAATTGAAGTTGCTAACATGCCAATTTCAAGCAATGGTAAGCCTGATCTCGATGCAGAGCCGAGTGGGCGCTTTGTTGGTTATATTGAAGGATACGTTGAGCCGTTAAGCTTTGCTGAAGGTCGTTTGATTACGCTAGTTGGTCAATCAGACGGTAGTGAAGATGGCAAAATCGGCGAGTACCCTTACACCTTCCCAGTGATGAAGGTAGATAATCAACGACTATGGAATATTACGGAGCGTGTCGTTGTTAACGACTTCGCACCAACCTACTATTCGTGCAGAAGCTTACATTGCCGCAGTTTTCAAACGATGCCAAGACAAGGCAGAGTTATACAGGATGTCGAGTAATTAACGCTAGTTATTAGATGTTGATTGCTACACCAAGCAAGGATTAGAGGTTACTAAAGCTTGATGATTGATAAATCATATTCCCTTGCGAGCGGGACGCTTGCCACACAACAGATAGGCAACCCAGAAACGACCGTCACGACGGTCGTTTTTATTCACGGGTGGTTAGATAACTCTGCGAGTTTTTCTTCTGTGATTACCAACCTACAAACCAGACTCCCTGGTTGTCATCTGATGGCGATTGATCTCTTTGGTCATGGCTTGTCTTCGCACAAGCCGGGAAGTTACTATCCATTTCATGACTACATAGATGATTTACATCAGTTTGTGACTAAATTATCGTCAAACAGACTGGTACTAGTAGGACATTCACTTGGTGCATTGATAGCAAGTTGCTATAGTGCCGCCTTTCCTGAAAAGGTGTCAGGATTAATTCAAATTGAAGGTCACGGACCTCTTTCTGAAGCTCCCCAAGAAACGGTCTCTCGTCTAAGAGATGGGGTACTCAGTCGTCTTCGACAGCGGAGAAAGCCTTCACGTCCTTTAGCAAGCCTAGAGGATGCTATTAAGCTGAGAGCACACGCCAATCAAATCAATGCAGAACTCATTGCTCCTATTGTAGAGCGAGGGATTGCCGAGTTAGACGACTCCTGGCAATGGCGATGCGACCCTAATCTAAAATGTGACTCGTTATACCGAATGTCACAGGCGCACGCTGAAGCGATTATGGCGGCTATTGAATGCCCTCAACTCATAATATTAGGCAATGATGGATTTAGACATTTGCAGCATAATCGCTACAAATCAGCCCATAGTCCTCTAGAAATCGAGACTGTTCCCGGCGGACATCACTGTCATTTAGAGAGCCCAGAGCTAGTTTCAGAGCTAATTCTTGGTTTAGTTAACAAAATTTAAACAAGTGTTTGAGCCTTTTAGTGCTCATGCACTAAAGCTGTGCTGTAATACCGTAATGATAAAAGCGGCGAAGCAGTCGTCAGCTGATAAACGAGGAGTAACATAGTGGATAAACCTTGGCTTTCACGTTATCCAAGTGACGTACCAGAAACGATCAACCCAGATCAATACCCATCTCTTATCGAAATGTTCGAGCAGTCTGTACAGAAATACGCAGACCAACCTGCTTTTGAGAACATGGGCTCAGTAATGACATTCCGTAAGCTTGAAGAGCGCAGTCGTGCTTTTGCTGCTTACCTGCAGAATGATTTGAAGCTCAAGAAGGGCGATCGCGTTGCACTGATGATGCCAAACTTGCTGCAATACCCAATTGCACTCTTTGGTGTATTGCGCGCTGGTATGATTGCAGTGAACGTCAACCCACTGTACACACCTCGTGAGCTAGAGCACCAACTGAACGATTCAGGTGCAAAGGCGATTGTTATCGTTTCGAACTTCGCGAGTACGCTTGAGAAAGTGGTCGATAACACTCCTGTGAAGCACGTAGTACTGACTAGTCTTGGTCAAATGCTACCTCGTGCGAAAGGTACTATTGTCGATTTCGTCGTGAAATACGTGAAAGGTATGGTTCCTAAGTATGATCTACCAGGTGCTATCTCTTTTAGAAAAGCGCTGCATAAAGGTCGTCGCCTTCAGTATGTAAAACCATTTATGACTGGGGATGATATTGCATTCCTTCAGTACACTGGTGGCACTACGGGTGTTGCGAAGGGTGCAATCCTAACGCATCGCAATATGATCGCGAACGTACTTCAAGCGAAAGGGGCGTATGGTCCGGTTCTACATGAAGGCCGAGAGTTAGTAGTAACAGCATTGCCGCTGTATCACGTATTTGCACTGACAGTAAACTGCTTGCTGTTCGTAGAAATGGGTGGTCGTAACCTTCTTATCACTAACCCTCGTGATATTCCTGGTTTCATCAAAGAGCTGCAAAAGGTTCCGTTTACCGCAATTACCGGTGTAAACACACTATTTAATGCGTTAGTAAATAACGAAGATTTCCATGAATTAGACTTCAGTAACCTACGCCTATCTGTTGGTGGTGGTATGGCGGTTCAACGCGCTGTTGCTGAACAATGGAAGAAAGTGACAGGTATCCACCTGTTAGAAGGTTATGGTTTAACCGAGTGTTCACCGCTGGTAACGGGTAACCCATATGACCTAAAAGATTACACTGGTGCGATTGGTTTACCGGTACCTTCAACCGATGTTCGTATCATTGATGATGAAGGTAACGTGGTTGCTAATGATCAAGTGGGTGAGCTGCAAGTTCGTGGCCCTCAAGTTATGCAAGGTTACTGGCAACGTCCAGAAGCGACCAAAGAAGTGATTGACCAAGACGGTTGGTTATCGACGGGTGACATCGTTAAGTTTGATGACGAAGGTTTGCTGCACATTGTTGACCGTAAGAAAGACATGATTCTTGTGTCTGGCTTTAACGTTTACCCGAATGAGATTGAAGATGTCGTTGCACTACACGGCCAAGTGCTAGAAGTAGCAGCGATTGGTCAACCTCATGAAGTGTCTGGTGAACTAGTTAAGATCTACGTGGTTAAGCGTGATCCTAGCCTAACTAAAGAAGACATCATCGCGCACTGTCGTGAACACCTAACGGGTTACAAAGTGCCTAAACTGGTTGAGTTTAGAGAAGATCTTCCAAAGACCAACGTAGGTAAGATCTTACGTCGTGTACTACGTGAAGAGAACGATGCTGAGCTTGCTAAACGCGCAAGTGAATAACAAGCGGTTCCACTTGAAACCATTGAAACGCTTAATCTAAGCGGGCGTGGTAAAATGATGTTAGAATGCCGACAGTTAATGTCGGCATTTTTGTATCCGGCGATCAAATAGAAACCAGTGAGAGTTTTTGTGGATTATCAAATCATTACCCAATTGAAAGACCTTGAGCGAGTTTGCCAACAAGCACGTGAAGCCGATGTCGTTATGCTTGATACGGAGTTTGTTCGTACAAGAACCTATTACCCTCAATTAGGCTTGATTCAGTTATTTGACGGTGAAACGCTGTCTCTGATTGACCCTATTGCTCTTGATGAAATGACACCGTTCGTTGGGTTATTGAAAGACGCTTCAGTGCTGAAAGTGCTACACGCATGCGGTGAAGATTTAGAAGTATTCCAGAACGCATTTGATTGTACACCAACCCCAATGGTTGATACCCAAATCATGGCGGCGTTCTTAGGCCATGGCTTATCAACGGGCTTTGCTGCTTTGGTTTCAGAGTTTGTTGGTGTGGATTTAGATAAGAGTGAATCTCGCACCGATTGGCTGGCGCGTCCGCTTTCTCAAAAGCAACTCGACTACGCGGCAGCAGACGTTCATTACTTAATGCCTATGTACAACAAGCTTCTTGAAAAAGTGATGGAAGCAGGTTGGTGGGAAGCGGCGCAACAAGAGTCTGATCTACAGGTGGCGAAGCGTATCCGCAAAGTAAACCCAGATACGGCTTACCTTGATATCAAAGGCGCATGGCAACTTAAGCCACAGCAACTTGCTATCTTGAGACCGCTTGCTACATGGCGTTTGAAAGAAGCGATTAAGCGCGATCTCGCATTGAACTTTATCTTTAAAGAACAAGACCTTTGGGCTGTCGCGCGTTTTGCGATTAAGAATCCGAAGCGTATGGAAGAGGAAGGTTTTGATTTCCGCTCTGTACGTCGTCATGGCGCTAAGATCAGCTCAATCGTTAAGTTAGCGGAACACACGCCAGAAGAAGAGTACCCAGCACCAGTTGAACGTCTAATGGACTACCCGGGCTATAAACAAGTATTTAAAGTGTTGAAAGATGAAGTGAAAACCGCTTCGCAACACAGTGGCCTAGCGACTGAATTTTTGGCATCGAAGAAACAGCTAAACCAAATGTTGAGCTGGGTTTGGAAACACGATCGTAATCCAGAAAAACTTCCGGATGTGATGCAAGGTTGGCGTTTAGATCTGGTTGGCGAGAGGCTGAATAAAGCAATCAAATAGCCAGATTGTTTAAAAACAAAACGCAAACAAAAAAAGAGAGCTTAAGCTCTCTTTTTTATTCAATCTGCTGACGAGACAGTAATGATTACTTATCGTCTTCAGGCAGCTTAACGTTCAGCTCTAGTACTGAGATATCGTCATCTTTGTGCTCGAACGTAAGGTCAACCATTGATGGGTCTACTTCTACGTACTTAGCAATACACTTCAAGATGTCTTCTTTTAGTTGCGGCAGGTAAGACGGCGCTGGGTCGTCATGACTACGGCGTTCAGCAACAATGATTTGCAAACGCTCTTTGGCTAGGTTTGCAGTGGTCTTCTTCTGTGGTCTGAAAAACTCTAGTAATGACATTGTGTATTAGCCCCCGAACAGTCGTTTGAAGATGCCTTTCTTCTGTTCCGTTAAGAAGCGGAAGTCAACTTGGCTACCTAGTAGTCGCTCTACAGTATCATTGTAAGCCATACCTGCATCGGTTGCTTCGTCAAAGATCACTGGAACACCCTTGTTCGATGCGTTCAGTACCGCTTGGCTTTCTGGGATTACACCCAGCAGCGAAATGTGCAGAATCTCTTCTACATCTTGTACGCTTAGCATCTCGCCTTGATTTACACGAGCAGGGTTGTAGCGAGTCAGTAGAAGGTGAGTTTTCACTGGCTCTAAGCCCTCTTCTGAACGACGAGATTTAGAGTCCAGAATACCTAGAATACGGTCTGAGTCGCGTACAGAAGAGACTTCTGGGTTAGTTGTTACAATCGCTTCATCAGCAAAGTACAACGCCATTAGCGCGCCTTGCTCGATACCCGCAGGTGAATCACAGATGATGAAGTCAAAGCCCATCTCATCCAGTTCATCAAATACGCGACGAACACCATCTTTAGTCAGTGCGTCTTTATCACGTGTCTGAGAAGCTGGAAGAATGAATAGGTTGTCTGTGCGCTTGTCTTTAATCATCGCTTGGTTGAGCGTAGCTTCACCATTGATAACGTTAACGAAATCGTAAACAACACGACGCTCACAACCCATAATTAAATCAAGGTTACGCAGACCGATATCAAAGTCGATAACTGCGGTTTTCTTCCCTTTTAAAGCCAGACCTGAGGCAATAGCTGCACTAGAGGTCGTTTTGCCTACCCCGCCTTTACCTGACGTTACAACGATAATGCGTGCCATTATTTTTTCCTTTTATTTCTCTTATATTGCGAGGACGTCAACGTGTAATACATCGTTTGCCATACTGAACATGGTTTTCTTCTGCCAGTACTCGCTTTCAATTTGATCGCTGAGCCAGTAATTTCCTGCAATAGAAACCAGCTCGGCTTGTAAATCATTACAAATTATTTTTGCTTCAGTTTGACCACTTGCACCGGCAATCGCACGGCCGCGCAATGTGCCATGAATATGGATGCTGCCATCGGCAATTACTTCTGCACCAGCACTTACGTGGCTTAGGATTAATAGGTCGCCATCTTTTGCGTATACCTGTTGCCCAGAACGAATCGGGGTTCTAATTACTTTAATAGGCGCCATTTTTGCAGGTGCTTGCGATGGGGATTTACTTGCCGTCATGACCGCAAAGCCAGCTTCTCTAGCAAGATTTTGCATGCGTTTGTCAGAACAGCCAGCGACGCCAACCGGAATCATACCCGCTTGAGATATGCCATCTTTTAGCTTTACGAAGTCGATATCGCCAGCCACTTTGCTGATGTTGATAACCACAGGTGCGGCAGCAAAAAAAGTGGGTGCTTGGTCTACCTTCTCTTGAAGAAAAGAGACTGCATTTTCGACTTGATCATCGGATAAGTGCAAAACAGATAGCGTAAAGCTGCTACCTTTTAGATCTGGATTACTAGACATCGAAAAACTACAGGACCTCAATAGCGAATTGGTACAATTTCTTTATTAATAAAATAAAGGGCATTGCCTGAAACTAGGTTTATCATGTTATATTCCCAGACCAAGCACAGCAAGTAATCTTGTTGTCAAATGAACGTTTTGTTCCCAATATTTCCCTAACATAAACTATTGATCTCGCAAGTGAGAGTTTTGTAGTCATAATCAATTAAAAAGGTTTGTCATGCTGTGTTCTATATATAAAAGCTCAAAGAAAGAAGGAACATACCTTTATATCCCTAAGAAGGATGATTTTTCACAAGTTCCTGACGCAC
Source organism: Vibrio chagasii (assembly GCA_041879415.1). NCBI lineage: Bacteria > Pseudomonadati > Pseudomonadota > Gammaproteobacteria > Vibrionales > Vibrionaceae > Vibrio > Vibrio chagasii. The sequence continues at coordinate 467,956 of CP090851.1, forward strand.
TGATGCAAATGTTTGGTAAACCTAGTTTTGTAATGGTAATTAAAATGGACGGTCGCAAACTGGCTCAAGTGAACATCGATAAAGTGAGAGAATCACTGAACACCGATGGTTTCTTTTTGCAGGTTCCGCCTCCACCAGTAAACGAACTTGAGCTGTACAAAGAGCGCAAAGCTCAGCAAAACAATCAAGACGAAGAGTGATAACTATCTCAATTCAGGGAGGAGTGATCGTTGAGTAAATTTTCGAAAAGCATATTGGCGGTGTCGGCATTACTTTTAGGTAATAGCCTGACCATTGGTTCAGTACAGGCTCAAGAACTGAGTTTCGAGCAATATGTAGAAAAACTAAAGCAACAAGGCCGTGAAGAAGGCATTTCTGAAGCGATCATTGATGAAGCCTTTGATGGTGTGACGTTTAAGCCAAGAGCAGTCAAAGCGGATAAAAACCAACCTGAAAAGAAACTGACTCTGGATGAGTACATTCCACGAGCAGTGCCAGATTGGAAAGTGAAGCAAGCAAGATCACTGTATAAGAAGCATTACAAAGCCTTAAAGCGCATTGGTGATGAGTATGGCGTTCAGCCGCGATTCATTGTCGCTTTATGGGGCGTTGAGAGTAACTTCGGTAAATTCACCGGTAATTACAGCGTTATCGATGCTTTAACGACGATGGCTTACGAAGGACGCAGAGAAGCGTTTTTCCGCAGTGAAGCGATGGCGGCGTTGACTATTCTAGACCAAGGGCATATCACCCCGAAAGAGATGAAAGGCTCTTGGGCTGGTGCTATGGGCCAACCTCAGTTTATGCCTAGCTCATTCTTAGCGTATGCCGCTGATGGTAATGGCGATGGTAAGAAAGATATCTGGGGTACGGAAGAAGATGTATTTGCCTCGGCGGCGAATTATCTGAGCCAATCCGGTTGGGATGACAAGTACACTTGGGGTCGTCAGGTTCACGTACCGTCAACGGTTTCTATTGATTTACAAGGTCGCTCTGAAGATAAAGCGAAATACCTAAAAGAGTGGTCTGAACTGGGTATTAAGCGTTACGACGACCGCCCACTGCCAAACCTTGATGAAGACATTAAAGCTTGGTTAATTATGCCAGATGACGAAGCGGGCCGTTCTTACCTCGTTTACAACAACTACAATGTGTTAATGAAGTGGAATCGTTCTTACTACTTTGCTTTGGCTGTTAGTCATCTAGCAGACAGAATCAAGTTTGATTAGTAGACCTAATTATATTCATTGGTAGAGCTTGCTTTGATGGCATTTGGCCTACCATAGGCAGAACGAACTAAAGGACTCTTCGGAGTCCTTTTTGATTTTATATTTTAGAGTTTTAAGAAGGTGGTCTTGTGCTAACAGATAGAGCTGCACAGATGGTGATATTCCATGCATTAATTAAGCACGATGGCTTTACCAGTGCTGCGAAAAGCTTGAACGTCTCGGTGTCTCATATCAGTAAACAAGTTGCTTTGCTTGAAGACTCTATTGGTATCAAATTGGTACAACGCACCACACGTAGCCTCACGCTAACGGAAGCAGGGGAAGTCTTCTATCAGCACTGTGAGCAACTGTTTAACACGGTAAAAGCGGCTCAAATGGATATGGATAGCCAGCGTGACGATATCTCTGGAATACTGCGTGTTGGGCTGTCGCAGTCATTTGGCACCTTACATATTATTCCTGCGATAGATGAGCTCAGGCAGTTGTATCCTCAGTTGAGAATCGAAGTCCACCTGTTCGATTACAAAGTGGACATGATTGAAGAGCGTCTGGATCTTTGGATCACCAATAACGAAGACTTACCTGAAGGGTACATTGCGCAGCGATTAGCAGATAGTCAGTTTGTGGTAGCCGCATCGCCTGATTACCTGATTAAAGCCGGGACACCGCACGTACCGTCGGATCTGATTGACCACAACTGCCTTATCTATCGTAGCCGAGAGCGAGATTACACATCGTGGGCGTTTGATAATGGGCAAGAGAACCTCAGTGTAAAAGTTGCTGGGGATTACTCGGTGGATTTAGCTGAGGCCGTTCGAGACGCTGCGGTATCAGGGTGGGGCGTGGCTTACTTAGCCACTTACTTAGTGAAGGAAGAGTTCAGAACGGGCAAGTTAATCCAAGTTTTGCCGGAATGGAGAGCGAGTCAGCTGATGCCGTTCTATGCTGTATATCCGAGTCGAAAGAACATGCCGAAGAAGCTTTCTGCGGTGATTGAGTTCATCAAAGATCATATTGGATCGCCGACGTACTGGGATGAAAACCTAAAAACGTGCGTTGAACTGCATCGTTAACTGTTTCCAAATCTATAAATATAATTTCCATATGGAAAAAGTATGCTTTTTAACCAAAGTTAATTATTAAAATTCAATGACTTAATTAAAACCATTACTCAAAGGTGATTACCCCAACATCACATTAACAACCGCCGCTTGCCGCAAACGATTTCCTCTATAGAATGCGTCGCCTTTCCTAACTACAACTTTTAGGTTGACGCACATGGCTTCGCTACTTGGAATTATTACTATTTTAGTTGCCGCTTGGTTACTATCTACGGACAGAAAAAATATTCCACTAAGAACAGTCTCTTTGGCTTTCTTACTACAAATCTCATTCGCGCTATTGGTTCTGTATGTACCAATGGGTAAAGAAGCGTTGAATGCAGCCACAGGTGCGGTATCTAGCTTGATCAACTACGGTCAAGAAGGGATTAACTTCCTATTTGGTGGCCTTACGAACAACGGTTTCGTTTTCGCGATTAATGTTCTGGGCATCATTATCTTTTTCTCTGCGCTTATCTCTGGTTTATATCACATCGGCTTTATGCCAAAAGTGATCAACCTTATCGGTGGTGCGCTGCAGAAGTTCTTGGGCACAGGCCGTGCTGAATCACTGTCTGCAACTGCAAATATCTTCGTTGGCATGATTGAAGCACCATTGGTGGTTAAGCCTTACCTGAAACACATGACAGACTCGCAACTATTTGCAGTGATGGTGTGTGGTTTGGCGTCTGTAGCGGGTGGCACGCTAGTGGGTTATGCGTCACTAGGCGTAGACCTAAACTACCTGATTGCAGCGGCATTCATGTCTGCACCTGCAGGTTTGTTAATGGCTAAAATCCTAGTGCCTGGCAGTGCTGACGATGTTCAAGAAAACATTGAGTCTGATGTTGAAATTCCACGAGCAACAAACGTAGTTGAGGCAATGGCAGATGGGGCTATGTCTGGACTTCGTATTGCCGTTGCGGTGGGTGCGACACTTCTTGCCTTTATCAGTGTGATTGCAATGCTGAATGGCTTGCTGGGTATTGTTGGTGGTTGGTTTGGCGTAAACCTAAGCTTCGAACTTCTCCTAGGTTATGTGTTCGCACCCGTTGCATGGCTGATCGGTGTGCCGTGGTCTGAAGCTGTTGTGGCAGGTTCACTGATCGGTAACAAGATTGTTGTGAACGAATTTGTCGCTTTCGTTCAGTTAATGGATGCGAAAGAGGTTCTTAGCGAGCACTCACAAGCGATCGTAACCTTTGCACTGTGTGGCTTTGCTAACATTTCAACAATGGCGATTTTGATTGGTGGTCTAGGTAGCTTGGTACCAGAGCGTCGCTCTTTCATCTCACAATACGGCTTTAAAGCAATTTGTGCAGGTGTGTTTGCTAACCTAATGAGTGCTGCGATTGCTGGCGTGGTACTTTCACTCTAGCTAGATGATAAGTACCGAGTGAACGAGTCAGTCACTTTATTTCCCCTATAGTAAAGTGACTGATTAATCACAATAATATTCGGTTAGCATGAAAAAGAGAGCCTATAGTTTAATGACGTAGGCTTTCTTGTTTCAGTAAACAGATTTGGACCACAGGGCGTGGCACCAATTATTTAGGGGCATAAATGGATTTGTCGATTACTTCTTCTTTGGCGCTAATTGGACTCTTGTCTCTAGCTTGTCAGCTACTCGGCTGGCGATTGCGTCTTCCCGCGATTCTCCCTCTTCTTATTGTCGGCCTGTTATTGGGCCCCGGCTTAAATGTTCTTAACCCAGATGTCATTTTCGGTGATGTTCTATTTCCGCTGATTTCATTAGGTGTTGCCATCATTCTGTTCGAAGGCGCATTGACGCTTAACTTCAAAGAGATCAGAGGGCATGGTCGCATGGTGACTCATCTAGTGAGTGTAGGCATGTTGATTACATGGGCGTGTATTGTGGTCGGTGCCTACTACTTTGCTAACTTTAGTTGGCCATTAGCGGCGCTATTCGGTGCTTTGGTGGTGGTGACGGGCCCGACAGTGATTGTGCCTATGCTGCGTAGTATTCAGCCCAAAGCTTCTCTTGGCAGCATTTTACGATGGGAAGGGATTGTGATTGATCCGATTGGCGCTCTGTTTGCCGTTCTGGTTTATGAATACATTGTCTCTTCAGCCGACCCTACTGGTCATGTGTTGTCAGCACTTGGGCTGACTCTGGCTATTGGTTTAGGCTTGGGGATCATCGGTGGCCATTTGATTGCCAAGATGCTGCAAGGGCATTGGGTGCCACACTACCTGCGTAATGTAGCAGTGCTAACATTAATGTTGGCGGCTTTCTCCTTCTCTAACGACCTGAGTGAAGAATCTGGCTTGTTAACCGTGACCATCATGGGGATCTGGCTTGCCAATGTGAAAGGCTTGGATATCGAAGACATCATCGAATTCAAAGAGACCCTGACTGTGTTACTCATTTCTGCGCTGTTTATTTTGTTAGCCAGTCGACTCGATTCGGGCGCGTTCCTGTCGATAGGTTGGGGCGGCATAGGATTATTAGCGGTGGTTATGCTGGTGGCTCGCCCGTTAAGTGTGTGGATCAGCGGGATCGGCACGGATCTTAGTTCTGCAGATAAATGGTTTTTAAGTTGGATGGCACCACGCGGGATCGTGGCGGCAGCGGTTTCTTCTTTGTTTGCGATCAAACTTCAAGAGAAGCAATTGATCGAGGGCGCAGACCTGTTGGTCCCTATGGTGTTCTTAGTCATCATAGGTACGGTTGTTATTCAGAGCTTAACCGCGAGCTGGTGGGCGAGAAAGCTAGGTGTCACTCAAGAGAAAGCGCAGGGGGTTATCTTCTTTGGTGCCACCCACTTTGCAAGGCAGTTTGCCAAGGTGCTCGCGACACACAACATCAATAGTGTACTTGCGGATACCAACTGGGAGAGCATTCGCTTGGCACGTATGGATAACTTGAATGTTTACTTTGGTAACCCAGCTTCCAGTCACGCGGAAAACAATTTGGAACTCGATGGGATAGGGCGAGCGATGATTGTCTCGCCTTATCGCCAAACTAACCCGTTGGTAAGCATGCATTATCAAGACGAGTTTGGTGCCAACAAGGTTTTTGAACTTGAGTCGCCAGAAAACAAGCACGAGAGACACCAAGTGAGTCGAGATGGCAACCGAAGTCTATTTGAGGAAGGCGTCACCTACTCCAAGCTCAATTCATTGATGGCACAAGGCAGCCAAATTAAAAGTACAGGGCTGACAGAGGCATTTGATCTGAATGAGTTTAACGCGCTTTATCCTAAAGCGATTTTGCTTGGAGTCATCAATGACGGGGACTTCCGTTTAATTACTCAAGGGGCTGACTTAGAAAAGCTGATATCGACAGAATGTGAGATCATCAGTTTACTGCCACCTTCAGAGCAGGTTGAGAAAGTCGAGACTCCAGATAAGTAGTAAGTGTTCTTTATCAAAAAAGCCGCAGCGTATATCACGTTGCGGCTTTCTAATTCTATTTATACTGTCGTTAACAGATTTGTCGTTCGCAGATTACTTCGAGTGAAATTGCTCACAAGCGATCATTGTGTTCTCAATCAGGCTAGCCACTGTCATTGGGCCAACACCGCCCGGTACAGGTGTGATGAAGCTTGCGCTCTCTTTCGCGACATCGTATTCAACGTCACCGACTAGCTTGCCAGAGTCCAAACGGTTGATACCAACATCGACCACAACTGCACCTTTCTTAATCCATGCACCAGGAATGAAGTTAGGCTTACCTACAGCAACCACTACAACGTCTGCTTGGCGTACGTGGCCTTCAAGGTCTTTAGTGAAACGGTGACATGTCGTCGTTGTACAACCCGCTAGAAGTAGTTCTAGGGTCATTGGGCGACCTACGATGTTTGAAGCGCCAACAACAACTGCATGTTTGCCACGTAAATCGATGTTGTAACGGTCAAGTAGGGTGATGATACCTTTTGGCGTACAAGAGCGAAGCTTTGGCATACGCTGAGCCAAACGGCCGACATTGTATGGGTGGAAGCCATCAACGTCTTTCTCTGGTGTGATGCGCTCAAGAACGTGAGTGCTATCGATGCCAGCAGGTAGAGGCAGTTGAACCAGAATACCGTCGATCTCTGGATCTTGGTTCAATTGGTCTACTAGGTTTAACAGTTCATCTTCTGTTGCAGTGGCTGGCAAATCGTAAGATTTAGATACGAAGCCAACTTCTTCACACGCTTTACGCTTACTACCAACGTAAACCTGAGAAGCAGGGTCTTCACCCACTAAAACAACCGCTAGGCCCGGAGCGCGTAATCCAGCTTCAGTACGAGCTTTTACACGTGCAGCAACTTCGGAGCGAACCGTTTGAGAAATTAGCTTTCCATCAATATTTTGAGCAGTCATGAATTTCCTTAGTATTGATATTCAAGTTAGTGGCTGATGTTTTTGGCGCATTATTCCAGAAAATCTTTTTGATTACCATCAAGCAAACGATTGCTTTGCTCTATTTTCCAACACTTATATGTTTGTTGACCTTTTTTTACTCACTTAGATCAGAATGTTACATAAAGCCGTTGCTTTCATGATTCGAATTCGTATAATTCCCTCCTGTAGCGCGCCCTTAGCTCAGCTGGATAGAGCACGTCCCTTCTAAGGATGTGGTCGAAGGTTCGAATCCTTCAGGGCGTGCCATTATTTAAAGAAACCCGATAGCTCTCTGAGTTGTCGGGTTTTTTGCATTTCATCCATCATAAAACACTTCTTTTAAAGCTCCAGTTATTTCCTGTCCTTATTCATTTCGTTCGGCTCATGTAATAGAAAGTTAAAATTGTTCCTTTTTTGGGGTTTACATCATTTAGTAATAAAGCCACTATGAATTCACGAAGAATAGACAAGTAAAGCTGTTCACCAGCGGGTTTAGGAATCAAACCTTCTGCTGATGGCTGATTTAGAGGAAGTAATGGCAGGAAACAGTATCGGACAACATTTCCGCGTGACCACGTTCGGAGAAAGTCACGGTATCGCACTAGGATGTATCGTAGATGGGTGCCCACCAGGATTAGAAATTACCGAAGCAGACCTTCAAAAAGATTTGGATCGTCGTCGCCCTGGTACTTCTCGTTATACCACGGCTCGCCGTGAAGCGGATGAAGTAAAGATTTTATCAGGTGTATTTGAAGGCCAAACTACGGGTACTTCTATTGGTCTATTGATTGAAAATACAGACCAACGCTCTAAAGACTATTCCGAAATTAAAGACAAATTCCGCCCAGGCCATGCTGATTACACGTACCATCAAAAGTACGGTGTGCGTGATTACCGTGGTGGTGGTCGTTCTTCAGCTCGTGAAACAGCAATGCGTGTTGCGGCTGGTGCGATTGCAAAGAAATACCTAAAGCAAGAGTTTGGTGTTGAAATCCAAGCTTACCTTTCTCAAATGGGTGATATCTCAATTGATAAAGTGGATTGGAACGAGATTGAAAACAACGCTTTCTTCTGTCCTGATGCGGACAAAGTACCTGAGTTTGACCAACTGATTCGTGACCTACTAAAAGAAGGCAACTCGATCGGTGCGAAGATTCAAGTGGTCGCGACTAAAGTGCCAGTAGGCCTTGGTGAGCCGATTTTTGATCGTCTAGATGCTGATATCGCGCACGCGCTAATGAGCATTAATGCTGTGAAAGGTGTTGAGATTGGTGATGGCTTCGATGTGGTTAATCAACGCGGTAGTGAACACCGTGATCCATTAACGCCAGAAGGCTTCACTAGCAACCATGCTGGCGGTATTTTAGGTGGTATCTCTACTGGCCAAGATATTGTGGCAAGCATTGCGCTTAAGCCAACATCAAGCATTACGGTTCCAGGTGACACTATCACTAAAGATGGTGAAGCGACGCAGCTAATCACTAAAGGTCGTCACGACCCATGTGTTGGTATCCGTGCAGTGCCAATTGCAGAAGCGATGCTAGCGATTGTTTTACTCGATCATCTATTACGCCATCGTGGTCAGAACCATGGCGTAACGACGAATACTCCTCAAATCTAACGATTGAGTGAATGAAAGAAAGGGTTGCTTCCTATTGGAGCAACCCTTTTTGTTTTCTAGTGGTATTCGCTATTAATGCACAGAGCTTTCAGGATCAAGCTGGAATGAAGGCAAGCGCCACTTGAATCTCACCGCTGCCATGCGCAGCAAGTAGCCGACCACAAGCGTTACAATCGTTGCAGTGACATCGTTAATACCAAACTCGAGTAAGCCTAGGTATAAGCCTGAAGCAATCAGTGCGATAGAGGCGTAAAGCTCTTCATGCAGCACCAGAGGTGTTTGACGACAGATAAGATCACGCAGCAAACCACCAAATACGCCAGTAACCAGTGCTGATACCATGCAGATCATTGGATGAAGGCCCATGTTCATCGCCACTTTAGTACCAATGATACTGAATACAATCAGACCTAGTGCATCTAGACGAATGAACAAGCCTTTAAGTTTAATAACCCACTTAGCTAGGCCTGTTGTGACAACGCCTGCCACACAAGTAATCGCAAGAAATTCAGGGTTCTCAACCCAACCTAACGGGTAGTGACCAAGCAAGATGTCTCGCACTGTACCACCGCCAATAGCCGTTGCGCTGGCAACCAACATTACACCAAACCAATCCATTTTTTGTTTACCAGCACTGAGAGCGCCGGTCATGGCTTCTGCCGTGATGCCAATGATATACAAAACACTTAGTAGCATTGCTGTAGCTCTATTATTTAGGTCTATAAATTGGAGTCTTATAGGCCTTGGAGATATAAAAATGAAGCGCGAGTGTAGTAGTAAAATTGGCAATTGACGAATGAATATTTGTACCGTGAATAAGCATTTCAGATTAGCTAAACTAATCATTCACCTAAAAGTGGTGTAATCTGGATGCTGCAATCGATTGTCCACCGATAGGACAACGATATTGCTAATGTCATTACCCCTAATAGGGCTTTACCGAGCGCGTAAAAAAACGCAAAATGCGCCTGTTCTTTTTACTTTAATTTGATTCTATGACGCACCAATATCCAGACATCATCAATATCTTCAACCAAACCTTTTTCGAGAGCTTCAATACTAAACTCGAATTGGGTGAAGATGAGCCTATTTATCTGCCAGCCGATGAGCAGGTTCCTCACCATCGTATCGTGTTTGCTCGTGGGTTTTATGCTTCAGCACTGCACGAGATCGCGCACTGGTGTGTAGCGGGCCCTGAGCGTCGTCTACTGGAAGATTTTGGTTATTGGTATGAGCCAGATGGCCGAACAGAAGCGGTTCAAGCTGAGTTTGAAAAGGTAGAAATCCGCCCGCAAGCGTATGAATGGATCATTGCGACCAGTGCAGGCTTTCCTTTTAATGTTAGCTGTGACAATCTACACGGCGATTTTGAGCCAGATCGTTTGGCCTTTATGTATAAAGTACACAAAGAAGTGATGGGTATCCTAGAAGTTGGTCTTCCACCAAGAGTCAAAATGCTTTCCGAAGCGTTGCGCGACTTCTACGATGTAGAACCTCTGTGTGCTAGCCAGTTTATTGTGAAATAAGAGAATATTATGATTATCGAATTTGAAGAAAAACTACTTGAAGTAATTGATGCTCGCATTGAAAACGCATCAGACGACGAACTGTTTGCGGGTGGTTACTTACGTGGTCATATTTCTCTTTCAGTGGCTTCATGTGAAGAAGAAGGCATTGAAGATTTAGCAGAAGTGAAAGCGCGCATTGAGAAAAGCCTAGATGATGCTCGCTCTGAACTCACACCAGCCGATCGCACTATTGTGAATGACCTTTGGGTTGAGCTGCAAAACCAAGCTTAATCGCGGGTTATTTATCATTATCTGCTCGGTCCCTTCCTTTCCATTTTGCTGAGCAGTGAAGTTTGAGACTCATTCGAAATTTTTGAATGAGTCTGTTCAATCCTTGTGATGGTTCCATTTTCTGACTACGTTATTCTAATCCTACTTAACGAGATTACAGAAAGGGTTACATCATGAAAGTTATCGCATTCGGCGCAAGCACAAGCTCTACCTCTATCAACAAAACACTAGCAACTTACGCAGCTAACTTGATTGAAGGTGCTGACGTAAAAGTTCTCGACATCAATGATTACAACGTTCCTATGTTCAGTGAAGACACTGAAAAAGAGATTGGCCAAGCTGAAGGTGCACAAGCATTTTTGCGTGACTTAGCAGAAGCGGACGCATTTGTTATTTCTTTCGCAGAGCACAATGGCCACTATCCAGCAGCGTACAAAAACCTATTTGACTGGGCGACACGTATTGAGCGTTCAGTGTTTGGTGAGAAGCCTGCGGTATACCTAGCGACGTCTCCTGGTCCTGGTGGTGCGCAAACAGTACTTGGCGCGGCAACAGGTTCTGCACCGTACTTTGGCGGTAACGTTAAAGCATCGGTTTCAGTACCAAGCTTCTACGATAACTTCGACTTTGAATCTGGCGCTATCAGCAACGAAGAGATCGCACAGCAGATTAAAGAAGCCGTCGCTAAGCTTTAACTCTTATTAGTGCTTAAACCCAGTAAAGTCGTTTGAAAGTTTAAGTCATCAGATACAAAAAGCCCGAGAGACATAACGTCACTCGGGCTTTTTCATTACAAATACTCTGAATTAACGAGCGAGTAGTCCGTCAGCTATTGATTGGCTTTCGCTTGTTTATCTGCGACCCATCCCGCTGTTAACGCCTTACCCTTACGTAGTCTGCGTACCCACATTCTGCTTGGGTGAATGGCTTCCAGTACATCAGCAGGAAGAGGAAGTGGATCGCCACAAATTTGTGATGCTAAAACCTCTGCGAGTAGGGGAGCAGAGCTTAACCCGCGAGAGCCTAAACCGATAAAGCAGAATAGGTTAGGGAAGCTAGTGACGGTTTCAACATCGTCAACCGAGTCACGCTGTGGGTTAAAGTTATGCAGATTTTGGTACTGCTCTTTAATGGCTTCAAAGTTACCAACGTTACCGACAAACGGAAGATGATCGCGGCTTACACTACGGATACCTTGGCGTGCTAGGTTGCCACTGGTATCGACTTCTTTTGTCCACGCTTGATCTGGCAGTGACCCATGAAGGCGCTCGCCATTGTGCTGTTGAACTTCAGCATCAAACTCTTGGTCGATGTTGGTTTTGTCGTAGTTCGCGCCAATGCAATGGTGTCCATTGTTTGGGTTTTGTGGTGTTAAGTAACCATCAAAGCACAACACGGTTTTAAGTTTGCTGAGGTTTTCCGTGGTCGGAATGTGGCTAACTTGACCTTTAACTGGAGTCAGGGGTACAGGTTGAGTCTGCTCAAACTGAGTGAACTTGTGGCCGTTCGCAACCACCACTTGGTCATGCTTAGTTTGAATCTGACCTTGTGGTGTCTCAATCGTTAGTAGCCATTGCTGGTCTGTCTCTAGCCACTCTAGCTGAGTCACTTGATGTTGATAGTGTGTACTTACTTTATTGGTTTGTTCCAATTGACCAATAAGGCCTTGAGTAAGCTGAAGTGGGCTTAACCATCCACCTAGAGGAAAGTAGACGCTCTCTTTATCAACTGGTAAACCGATCTTTTCGTTTGCTTGCTCTGGCGATAAACGCTGAATCAAATCGGTGTGGAAATTACCTTCCAACATGCGATTGAGCTTCTTAGTGGAACCTTCATCCCACATCAAAATGTTCACACCACACCAGTTATGATCGAATTCAATCGATGTTGCGGCTTGATTGATGAACTGACGCGCAAACAACAATCCAGGGCCGAATATACGCGAAACGTTTGAGGTCGCTTCACTCAACAGCGGGTAAATCGCACCTTGGTTATTACCAGAGGCGTTACCCGCAGCTTGCTGGTGTTCACAGTAAAGCGTGATGTTCTTACCACGGCGACTCAGTGTTTTAGCCAACGCAACACTGGCAACACCACCACCAATGATCGCGATATCTTGTGAGTTACTGTGCTCTGATAAGCCATACCAAGGCTTGATATTGGTATGAGCATGTTTTTCGCCAAGTCGGCCTGCAATCATTTCACGTTTAGTACCAAAGCCTTTGACCTTCTTCATTTCAAAGCTAGCTTCAATCAAACCACGACGCACGAAACCAGCCGCGGTAAAAGTCGCACAGCTACAATCTTGCTTGGCCAGCTTTGCCATGCCATTGAATAGGTTTTGGTTCCACATCTCTGGGTTTTTGCTTGGGGCGAATCCATCTAGGAACCATGCATCTACCAAACCTTGCTTTGGTGTAGGCACGCTTGGCATACAGTCTTTAATGTCGCCGAACCATAAATCCAATGTGATCGCACCATCGCCCAATACAATGCGGTGACATTCAGGCAGGGCGATAGGGTAGTGTTCTTGGAGTTGCGTCGCATACTCGGCTAATTCTGGCCACGCTTGGTGCGCTTTGATGAGATCCTCTTTGTTTAAAGGATATTTCTCAAAACTGATGAAATGTAACTCTTTGGTAATAGCTTGAGGGTTATCTTTAAGGAAAGCATCGAACCATTGCCAAACCGCAAGAAAGTTGAGGCCTGTACCAAAGCCAGTTTCAGCGATCACAAAACGGCGCTGATCATGTTCAAGCCAACGCTCTGGAAGGTGGTTTTGCTTTAAAAAAACGTAACGAGTCTCTTCCAAACCATTCACGTTGGAGAAATAAACATCGTCAAATTGGTCTGAAACTGGCGTGCCAGACTCGTTCCATTCCAGCTCAGCATTAGTAATTGAAGTCATAAAATCTATCATTTTGTGATTTGAAGCGATATGTTGGTAGGGATTGTACGAATTTCTAGGAAAGCTGACCACTTTTGTTAGGCTTCTTAGTTATCATCTAGCTGAATTTAGAATTATAGGAATGTCACATGAAACGAGTCGTAATCACCGGTATGGGTATTGTTTCAAGTATCGGTAACAACGTCGAAGAAGTTTTAGCATCACTGAAAGAGGGTAAATCTGGTATTACCGCTTCAGAGCAGTTCAAGGAAAACGGCTTACGCTCTCAAGTTTGGGGTAACCTAAAAATGAACCCTGCTGACCATATTGACCGCAAAAAGATGCGCTTTATGGGTGATGCAGCGGCATTCGCTTATCTTTCAATGGAGCAAGCAATTGCGGACGCTGGTCTAACAGAAGAGCAAGTATCTAATGACCGCACGGGTATCGTTGCGGGTTCAGGTGGTGCTTCTTCTCTTAACCAAGTAAACGCAGTAGACATCATCCGTGAGAAAGGCGTTAAGCGTGTTGGTCCATACATGGTTCCACGTACAATGGCTTCAACGGTTTCTGCTTGTCTAGCAACTCCTTTCAAAATCCGTGGTGTGAACTACTCTATGAGTTCTGCATGTGCAACATCTGCACACTGTATTGGTCACGCAATGGAGCTTATCCAACTAGGTAAGCAAGACGTAGTATTCGCTGGTGGCGGTGAAGAGCTAGATTGGTCTCTGACTATGATGTTCGATGCAATGGGCGCACTTTCTACTAAGTACAACGATACACCTGAGCTAGCTTCTCGTACTTACGATGCAGACCGTGACGGTTTCGTTATCTCTGGTGGTGGCGGCATGCTAGTTATCGAAGAACTAGAGCACGCTAAAGCTCGTGGCGCGAAAATCTACGGTGAGATCGTAGGCTACGGCGCAACTTCAGATGGTTACGACATGGTTGCTCCTTCTGGTGAAGGCGCGGTTCGTTGTATGAAGATGGCAATGCAAAACGTTGATGGCGTTGACTACGTGAACACTCACGGTACTTCAACTCCAGTTGGTGACGTGAAAGAGCTAGGTGCTATCCAAGAAGTATTTGGTGGCAATAGCCCAGCAATCTCAGCAACTAAAGCGATGACAGGTCACGCTCTAGGTGCAGCTGGCGTACACGAAGCTATTTACTCAACGCTAATGCTAGATAACGGCTTCATCGCTCCAAGCATTAACGTTTCTAACCTAGACGAAGCAGCTGCTGGCCTAGACATCGTAACTGAAGCTCGCGAACAAGAGCTAACAACAGTTATGTCTAACAGCTTTGGTTTCGGCGGTACGAACGCAACGCTAGTAATCAAAAAATACCAAGCTTAATTAGGCTTGAGTTAGATAGACACAGGTTAATTGTTAACGGGTGACGCGAGTGCAGTTTCAACACGCACAGGAAACCCATTAACCATGACCCACAGAACAAAGCTTTCTGAACACAGGTTTAGAAATGGAAAGGTTTCCAGAGCTTGATCAGTAGTGGCTTTGGTCAGTACTGGTCGAACAGACGCAGACTCTGTCTCCTGGAGAGCGAGATAGGATCCTTTTGTTCTGGATGTTTGCCCGATTGTTAATTCAATCGGGCATTTTTCGTTTTAGGCTTGAGTAGTAAAGCTGAGTAGGGCAATCAATCCTTATCTGAACAAGCCTTTATTCATAATGTATTCCATTTGTTACTCGACACCGTGTGTGGAATTTTGCACAATCATTTCAATTCACATTTAGGTCGATAGACCCCAACAAAAGTACTCGCCAAATGAAAATCTTAATCGACGAAAACATGCCTTATGCTGAAGCGCTTTTTAGCCAGCTGGGTGAAGTGACAATGAAGTCTGGTCGCACATTAACTGCGGACGATCTGGTTGACGTAGACGCACTGATGATTCGTTCTGTCACTAAGGTGAACGAAGAATTAATTAGCAAAGCCAATAAACTGAAGTTTGTCGGCACTGCAACGGCGGGTATGGATCACGTCGACCAAGAATTGATGAAAGAGCGTGGCATTTTCTTTACTGCGGCACCGGGCTGTAACAAAGTGGGTGTGGCTGAATATGCGTTCAGTGCGATGATGGTTCTTGCGCAGCAACAAGGCTTCTCTGTGTTTGATAAAACTGTCGGTATTATTGGCTGTGGCCAAGTGGGTAGCTACTTAGCAAAATGCCTTGAAGGTATTGGTATTAAGGTTATGCTGAACGACCCTCTGAAACAGCAAGAAGGTGACCCCCGTGAATTCACTGAATTAGAAACTCTGCTTGAGCAATCAGACGTGATCACCCTGCATACCCCGATCACGAGAACGGGTGAGTTCCCAACTCATCATTTGATCAACGAACAAGTGCTTAATAATTTACGTGCTGACCAGATCCTAATTAATGCGGCTCGCGGCCCTGTGGTTGATAACCAAGCACTCAAAGCTCGTCTGCAAAAAGCTGATGGCTTCACGGCTGTCCTTGATGTATTTGAGTTTGAACCTGAAGTGGACATGGAACTGCTACCTTTACTTGCTTTCGCAACACCTCACGTAGCGGGCTACGGTCTAGAGGGCAAAGCACGCGGTACTACGATGATCTTTAACAGCTATTGTGAGTTCTTGGGTAGTGAAAAACGCGCTTACGCGAGCGATCTATTGCCAACAGCGCCTGTACCTCAAATGAAATTAGATAGAGCTTGGGACGAAGCAACACTGCACAATTTGACTCAGTTGATCTATGATGTGCGCAAAGACGATGCCTTATTCCGTCGCAATATCGCTACGCCAGGTTCTTTTGACAAGATGCGTAAAGAATATTGGGACCGCAGAGAGTACAGTGCAGTCGAGTTAACAGGTGATGATTCTTGTAATCTAGCGCCGTTAGCTAAACTCGGTTTTATGGTAAAGCCAACTTTATAAAAGAGAGAAACAATGAGCCAAGAATTTAATATTGCTATTTTAGGTGCGACTGGTGCGGTTGGTGAAACCATTCTTGAAGTACTTAAAGAGCGTAAATTCCCTATCGGAGAACTGCACTTACTAGCAAGTGAACGTAGTGAAGGTAAAACTTACCGCTTTAATGGTAAGACGATACAAGTGCAGAACGTAGCAGACTTCGATTGGTCTCAAGTTCATATCGCATTTTTCTCTGCTGGTGGCGACCTTTCTGAACAATGGGCACCAGTTGCTGCGGATGAAGGTGTTGTTGTTATCGATAACACATCTAAGTTCCGCTACGAATACGATGTTCCACTGGTTGTGCCGGAAGTGAACCCAGAAGCAATTGCTGAGTTCCGCAACCGCAACATCATTGCGAACCCAAATTGTTCAACGATTCAAATGCTGGTTGCGCTTAAGCCAATTCACGATGAAGTTGGCCTAGAGCGTATCAACGTGTCGACTTACCAATCGGTGTCTGGTGCAGGCAAAACAGGTATCGATGAGCTTGCTGGTCAAACCGCTAAGCTTCTGAATGGTATGCCAGCTGAAAACTCAGCATTCCCACAGCAGATCGCATTCAACTGTATCCCTCAAATTGATGAGTTTACGGAAAACGGTTACACGCGCGAAGAGATGAAGATGGTTTGGGAAACACAAAAAATCTTTAACGACTCTTCAATCACTGTGAACCCAACATGTGTTCGTGTACCAGTATTCTACGGTCACGCTGAATCTCTACACATTGAAACACGCTCTCCAATCGGTGCTGAGCATGTTGTTCAATTACTAGAGAACACAGAAGGTGTAGAAGTATTCCACGGTGCGGAGTTCCCAACTCAGGTTCGTGATGCGGGCGGTAAAGATCATGTAATGGTTGGTCGTATCCGCGGTGATATCAGTCACCACAGTGGCGTTAATATGTGGGTGGTTGCTGACAACGTTCGTAAAGGCGCAGCGACAAACGCAGTTCAAATCGCTGAAGTTCTGATTCGCGATTACTTCTAAGCCTCACCGCTTTGATAAACAAGCCTCACTCTTTAGTGGGGCTTTTTTAATCGATTAAAAATATTGTTAGTCAAATTGTGTGAAATTGCTGCGAATATTGTCGCTGCAACACATTTTTTGTTTTCATCTCTATAGTTTTACGTCATTTATCCGATATATTTAATAGATCATCACATTATCCGAATTTAAGCACCTAGCTGAGCCTTTTATGTTTCAAATTTTCAAGCAGTGGTTAATACCTTTTGCCGTTATCATTGCGACTCAGATTTCCGTTGTTCGTGCAGATTCCATTCGAGTTGTAGGGCCTAATGGTCAGATACAATCAGCGCCTACTTTTTCAGAACCTCTTCAAAGAGCTCAATCGAATAGCGCAGAGCCTTCTCGTTTCTACGGTCCAACGCGTGGAAATGAAACGCTGTGGTCTATTGCCTCAAAACTGCGCCCAGATAACTCTGTTTCCGTCCAACAAACCTTGTTGGCAATTTACCGACTGAACCCACAAGCATTTGAAAACCAGAATATCCATAGCTTATTGCCTGCTAGCCATTTACGTGTCCCTTCTTTAGAGCAAGCTCGTGCGAGCTCAACGCAGCAAGCTATTAACATCATGAACTCGCATTTGGCGAAGCTTGATGAACCAGCAGCCAAGCCAAAAGCCGCTCAGGCTTCAAACCAATCGAATGTGGGATCGAAAAATTCGGTGCCTGCCAAGCCAGATCCGGCCGTAGAAACCGCGAAAAAATTGGTTTCAGGTGCGCCATCTTCTTCTGTTAAAGAGATGAACAAACTGGAGAAGCAGCTAGAGCTATCTGAAAGCGAGCTTCTATCTCTTGAGGAGAAGAACCATCAACTTCGATTGATGTTGTCGGATGTTCAGTCTGAAGTGGATGTGCTTAAGACAGAGCTGAGCGACGAAGACCGTATTCGCAGTGAAGTTGAAAAGTTACTTGCTGAAGAGCGCAGAAAGAACGCTGAAATTGAAAAAATGGCACCAAGTGCAATGGACCAGCTGTTGTCGAATGGCTGGCTAGTCGCTGCACTTGCGATTATTCCTGGTCTTCTACTTGGTCTTATCATTGTGATCTTGTTGGGTCGCCGCTCTAAAAATGAAGAGCAACAGCAACCAACACAAGACCAGCCTATTCAGCCTGAGCCAAGCAGCGCTGCCCCAATGATGCTGGCTGATGAGATCGACGACCTAGACAATGAGTTGTCTCTCGATGATGAGCTGTTTGGTACAGAAGATGATGCGAACAAGCTATTTGATGACCAAGCACTGGCTGACGAAGACGATGTGTTTGCAGGCCTAGATGAGTCGGACCTTGATTTCAACCTTGATGGTGAAGACGATGATCCGTTTGCCAGCATCGGTGAGAACGGCGATTTAGACACTAACTTCGATGATCTAGATTTAGACAGCAGCAACGGCATCAGTGTTAATGGCGAAGAGAAAGCGCTTGGTCTAGAAGAGATGGAACGTGCGCTTGATAAGACGGCAGAAAGCGCGCTTGATTCTGATGATGGTGACTTTGACTTGTCGGACGACAACTCAATGTCTGCTGATGATATTGAAGCACTTCTATCTCAAGAGTCGCAGACAGAGGACCTAGGTTCCAACGAACTGGATCAGTCTATGCTCGATGACCTGTTTGCATTGGATGATGAGGATGATGACAGCTTCGATATTGATGCTCTGATCTCAGAAGAACAAAGTGATTCGAAACCGAGTGCAGACACGACTGCAAGCGATGATTTTGATATCGATGCACTTATTTCTGAACAGCAAACTTCTCAGCCAGAGCCAACAAGTGTTGAAGACGATATTGATGACATTTTCGCGCAAGTGGCAGCTCAGAATGAACAGAACGATCCTTTCAATCTAGATAGCGACGATGAGAGTGCCAAAGACCTAAATAGTAGTTTGGCTTCTGATGACGATATCGAAAACATTTTGGCTCAGTTTGACCAACCTCTGGAAAGCGAAGAAGAGCAGCAGAGTGTTGACCTGCTTGACGAGCAATTAGCCGGTGATGATGTCGATTTAAGTAACTCGACAGACCTACTTGATGAGATGTTGGAAAATAACTCTGATGAGGATTCTGAAGGTGAACCTCTAGGTTTTGACGCTCTGTCTGAATTGGAAGAGCTGTCAGGCTTATCAACCGATGATGAACTGAACATTTCTGAAGACAGCACAGAGACGCTAGATGAGCTGCTTAGCGACTCGGACGATGACTTTGAGATTGATGCTGAGAGCACCGACCTTTTAGATGAGTTCCTTGACGACGATATCAATGATACTGAGCTTACTCTAGACAGTGATGAAACCTTGGATGAGCTGCTAGGAAACGAGCTGTCGGCGGATGAAGACGATCAGTCAGCGACTGAATCTCTGGATCCATTCGATGAGCTACTGACGAGCGGTATTGAAGACGAGATTGAGTCTGAAGAGCAAGCCTTTGATAAAGAGCTTGAAGCTGCATTCGACTTCGACACACCAAATGATGATGTAAGTAGCCTTGCAGAGGCTGATATCGAGTCGTTACTTTCTGAGCCTTCTGCTGTACCTGAACCTACTGAAGCTGAACTTGATGAGCCGGTAGTTGCAGAGCCAGCACTACAAGTCGACGACATCGAAGTTAACGACGAGCTAGTAAGCACAGAAGCGCCAGAAAATACTACAGAGCCAGAGCTCAAGAATGATGAAGCTGCATTTAATCGTGATGACTTTATCGATGATATGTTTGGTGTTGCACCTGCTACAGATGCGCTACTCAATGACCCGTTGGACACCACTGATGAAGCGCTTATCGATGAGTTGATGACGCCAGAATTGGGCGCACACGTTGAAGAAGTTTCTGAGCACCCCGCTCAATCTGACGTGATTGAACCAGTGGTCGAAGATACAAAACCAGAGATAGAAAGCGATGAGTTAGATATCGATTCGTTACTCTCTGAAAATAATAATGTTGAGGAGTTTGAGCAGGAGCAACCTGAACTTGAACCTTCACCGGAACTAGGCAGTTCAGAAGAAAGCGCGCCAAGATTTGATAACGAGGCTGCGTCTCCAGCTTCATTAGGTGACATTTCTGACGATGATGAAGATACCGTTGAAGACTGGCTAGCTGAAGCGATCAACGATGTAGAATCTCCATCGAACGTTGACTCTGATTTTGACTTTGAACCTAAGATTCAAGGTAGCGAAGAGTTCGATAGTGCTGTTGAATCCTTGCCAGAGCCAGAGCCAGAGCCAGAGCCAGAGCCAGAGCCAGAGCCAGAGCCAGAGCCAGAGCCAGAGCCAGAGCCAGTTCGTGCTGCGAACATGCCAGAGATCATTCCAAATGAATTCGGTGTGCCACAAGATGACGATTGGCTGATTGACGAAGACACCACTGAAGTAGTTGCTGAAACTGCTGAAGAACCAACGCCAGAGTCTCTACCTGAAACGGCACTACAGCCAGAAGCGGCAGAGCAACAGAGCGAAGATGAATTCTCGTTTGATGATTTCGAGCTTCCAGAATTTAATGAAGAAGATGCATTGGCGGAAGCCGAGGCTGAAACTGCCATTGAACCGCAAGCTGAGTCTCAACCTGAAACAGCACTACAGCCAGAAGCTGAAGAACAACAGAGCGAAGGTGAGTTCTCGTTTGATGACTTCGAGCTTCCAGAGTTTAATGAAGAAGATGCATTGGCGGAAGCTGAGGCTGAAACTGCCATTGCACCTCAAGCAGAGCCTCAATCTGAAACAGCATCACAGCCAGAAGCGGCAGAGCAACAGAGCGAAGACGAATTCTCGTTTGATGACTTCGAGCTTCCAGAGTTTAATGAAGAAGATGCGTTAGCTGAAACTGAAACAAAAGTTAGCACTCAACCGCTAGTTGAGCCTCAACCTGAAATAACGCCACAAGCAGAAGCTACAGAGCAACAGAGTGACGATGAGTTCTCGTTTGACGACTTTGAGCTACCAGAGTTTGGTGAAGAAGACGCACTTGCTGAGGCTGTGAGTGAACCTGATGAAGCTCAGCTAGAGCAAGATTTATCGGATGGCAGTGAGAAGTTTGAGTTCGATGATCTTGACCTTCCAGAATACGATGAAGAAAGTGCTAAAGCGGACTCTGTTTTAGATGATATTGAGCAGAGCAGTGCAGAGCCTGTTGCAGAGGAGCAAGGCGTACAGTTTGACGAGTTCGATTTACCTGAATACGGTGAAGATGAAGCGATCTCTGATGCATTTGCAGAAAAGCCGACGCCATTAACTGCCTTTAGCCCGCAGGGAGAAGAGCAAGATGCACTGCATGACCTGTTCTCGAACCCACAAAGTTTTGCTGGTGCGGATGACTTCTCGGATGTCAATGAAGCGGATTTAGCCGGATTCCCAGAAGCGAACCAACCAACAAGTGCACCTTCAGTGTCTAGTGCTGAGGTCAGTGAAGTTGAAGACGAGCCGTTAGAGGGCTTCGATAACTTTGATGAAACTAATTTGGCTGAATTGCTTTCAGAAGATGTTCAAGACACAGTCGACAACATGTTCGAGAAGCCATTAGATGCGACATCTATTGATAGTGCTGGGTTAGACATTGACGCAATGCTTGAAGTGGGCGGTGAAGATTGGAAAGGTTTTAATCTTGCGCCAGAACAGCAATCGAGCATGCAAGATGATGTCCCTGATGATCAACAAGAGATCTGGGCGTCTGCAGAGCAGCAAGCTGAACCTAAGATCAAAGAAGAGAATTGGGCGCAACAGGATAACTTGACCGAATCATCGAACAGTCGTGACAAGCAGTACATGACCATCGATGAATTGATGGCTCAAGTTGAGCAAGAGGGTGAAGATGCGATTAACCCAGACGAAGAAGAATTGAAGCTGGATGTTGGTCTGAATGAATTCCCTGACGTGATTGGCGATATTGGAAACTATGATGTTGATAGTAACGCTGAAGCCGCTGGTAAGCTTGATCTCGCGAAAATCTACATTGAGATGAGTGACTCTCAAGGTGCGATTAAGCTCCTAGAAGAGGCGATTGTCGACGGAAGCGACGATATTCGCCGAGAAGCCAAGAATCTTATCGATACGTTAAACGGACGATAAACTGGACGAGATATAAAGGGTAGCATTGGCTACCCTTTATTTTTTGGCGAGTCGTTCTTCTAATATTATAGATTTAGCTGCTTCCTATTTGGGATAGCACTCATTTCCGTATATACTTCTCGCCCATTTTCAAAGAGAACAAGAACATGAAAATTGCTTTAGGTATTGAATATAACGGTACCCACTACTTTGGTTGGCAGCGCCAACGAGACGTGAAAAGTGTCCAAGAAGAATTGGAAAAGGCTCTTTCGGTTGTCGCAAATCACCCAGTAGAAGTTCAATGTGCAGGACGAACGGATGCCGGTGTTCACGGTACGGGACAAGTCGTTCACTTTGAAACCAATGTCGACCGCAAAATGGTGGCATGGACAATGGGTGCAAATGCCAATATGCCTAAGGACATCGCTGTTCGTTGGGCAACTGAAGTGAACGAAGATTTTCATGCTCGCTTCTCTGCAACGGCACGTCGCTACCGCTATATCATTTTCAATCATGCACTGCGCCCAGGAATCTTGAATTCAGGCGTGAGCCACTATCATGGGCATCTTGACGAGATAAAGATGCATGAGGCTGGTCAGTACCTGCTAGGTGAAAATGATTTCACGTCGTTCAGAGCAACGCACTGTCAATCTCATAGTCCGTGGCGAAACATGATTCACTTGAACGTGACTCGACATGGCCATTACATCGTCATTGATATTAAAGCGAATGCATTTGTACACCACATGGTGAGAAACATTACGGGTAGCCTAATTGCTGTCGGTAAAGGTGAACAGAAGCCAGAGTGGATTAAGTGGTTACTTGAAGCGAAAGACCGTAAGTTGGCTGGAGCGACCGCCAAAGCCGAAGGTCTCTATTTAGTAGACGTAGATTACCCAGAAGAATTCGGTCTTCCAAGAGAGCCAATTGGTCCTCTGTTTCTTCCAGATAATTTGAACTAAATGTGGGACTTAGGTTCAAAAAATATTGCGAAATCGTGCGTAAAATAGCTCAAGAAAATAGGTACAACCAGTTTTTTATCTACACTTGCTGTTTTATGTGCTTTAATCTCCTCGCATAATTCCCAAATTTATTTCTTTCGCAATCAAGCGGAAGAATCGAAACAAAAGGTCTTCCATGAGTTGGCTTGAAAAGATTTTAGAAAAAAGCAACATCGTAACATCTCGTAAAGCGTCTATCCCTGAGGGTGTTTGGACTAAATGTACTTCTTGTGAGCAGGTGCTTTACCATGCTGAACTAGAGCGTAACCTAGAAGTATGTCCAAAATGTGACCATCACATGCGCATGAAAGCACGTCGCCGCCTAGAAACATTCCTAGACAAAGGTGAGCGTGTTGAACTTGGTACTGATCTTGAGCCGCAAGACAAACTGAAGTTCAAAGACTCTAAGCGTTATAAAGAGCGTATCTCTGCTGCTCAAAAGAACAGTGGTGAAACTGACGCACTTGTAGCAATGAAAGGTGAACTACTAGGTCTACCAATCGTAGCGTGTGCTTTTGAATTCTCATTCATGGGTGGTTCAATGGGCTCTGTAGTAGGTGCTCGTTTTGTTCGCGCTGTAGATGCTGCTATTGAAAACAACTGTGGTTTAGTTTGTTTCTCTGCAAGTGGTGGTGCGCGTATGCAAGAGGCACTAATGTCTCTAATGCAAATGGCAAAAACCAGTGCTGCACTTGAGCGTCTTTCTGCGAAAGGTCTGCCGTTCATTTCAGTAATGACTGACCCAACAATGGGTGGTGTTTCTGCAAGTTTGGCAATGCTAGGTGATATCAACATCGGTGAGCCAAAAGCACTTATCGGTTTTGCTGGTCGTCGTGTAATCGAGCAAACAGTACGTGAAGACCTACCTGAAGGTTTCCAACGTAGTGAGTTCTTACTAGACCACGGTGCTATCGACATGATCGTTGACCGTCGTGAAATGCGTCAGCGCGTAGCTAGCCTAGTTGCAAAAATGACCAATCAGCCTTCACCATTAGTAGTTTCTGTGAACGATTCACCGAATGAAGCTGCTTATGAAGTACCAGAAGCGCCAGAAAAAGGGTAAAGTACCTTCTAACAAACCAACTTTATTATGGTTATGAGTTAGATGAGTCAACAACCTATTCCTCAAGCCACATCCTCTTTGGAGATGTGGCTTGATTATTTATCAAACATCCACACCAGTGCTATTGATCTTGGGCTAGACCGAGTTCAGGCCGTCGCCTCTAAGGCAAATCTTACCAAACCTGCTAAACACGTCATTACTGTTGCCGGAACCAATGGCAAAGGTTCAACGTGTGCGCTAATGGAAGCCATTCTATTAGATGCGGGATACTCTGTTGGTGTCTACAGCTCTCCTCACTTAATTCGTTACAACGAACGCGTTCGTATCAACGGCCAAGATCTATCTGATGAAAAGATGGTTCAGTCTTTTGATTTTATCGAGAAAGAACGTGGTGAAATCAGTCTTAGTTTCTTCGAATACGGCACTTTGGCCGCGTTACGTGCTTTTCAAACGGAAGCGGTCGATGTTGTGTTGTTAGAAGTGGGTTTAGGTGGCCGCTTAGATGCAACCAACATTGTTGATCACGACGTTTCTGTGATTACGAGCTTGGCAGTAGACCACGTAGATTGGCTTGGTGATGACATCAATGTGATTGGTTTTGAGAAAGCGGGTATTTATCGTAGCGGTAAGCCGGCTATCTGCGGCCAACCTAAGCCACCGGCGACAGTTGCTGCGCATGCCGATGATATCAAAGCTGAGTTTTATCAGGTCGGTATTCAATATACCTATGCCGTTGATGGCGATACCTGGAACTGGCATAGCGGTGCATTCCAATTGGAGTCACTTCCTATCCCAACATTACCGCTCCCGAACGCGGCAACCGCATTGATGGCACTGGGCACATCAGAATTAGATATTAGCGATGTGAACGTGGTTAATGGTTTGAAGAACGCTCAGCTTCCTGGGCGCATGCAACAAATTAGCGACCAGCCTGTGATTGTGCTTGATGTGGCTCATAACCCACATTCAGCAGAATACTTTGCACAGCAAGTTACTAAAAAATATGCGGGCAAGAACCTGCACGTTGTAGTCGCTATGCTTCATGACAAAGACATTCTAGCGACATTAGAAGTGTTAACGCCAATTGCAACACACTGGTACCCAGCTTCTCTACAAGGGCCACGTGCGGCAACGGCAGCAGAACTTTGTCAAAGCCTTCCTCACGGTGTTAAGCAGCATACAAACCCGGTTGCGGCGTTTGAGGCGGCGTTAGCATCAGCGAAAGGTGAAGATGATGTCGTGTTAGTGGTCGGTTCTTTCCATACAGTAGGGGAAGTGTTGGAGCATTGGCAGAAAAAAGGAAACTAGATGGCAAGTAAATTTCAGAGCCGCTTAGTCGGCACCATCATTTTAGTGGCCATTGGCGTGATTGTATTGCCAGATGTGCTCGATGGTAAAAAGCTTCACTATAAAGAAGAGTTTGCGAGCATTCCTATTAAGCCTGAACTTGATAGCAATGTTGAAGTGTTTGAGGTGCTTGACCCAGTTGAAGATCAGATTGCACTGCCGGACTCTCCGGTAGAGCGAGTGGTCGAAAGCGGTGGATCATCAGAAACCCAAACGGCATCGGCTTCTGAAAAAGAAGCGGATAAAGTGGCGGTTGTGGTTAAGCCAGTACCTGAAAAAAATGAGTACCAAGACAGCGCTTGGATCATTCAATTGATGGCTTTGAAGAATGCTGACAACGCGAAAAGCGTGGTTAAGGATTTGCAAAAGCGTGGTTACCAGGCTCACACCAAGCAAGAAAAAACTTTTACGCGAGTAATTATCGGCCCAGATGTATCTAAATCCAAACTTGAGCGACAAATTAAGGAATTAGAAAAAATTACGGGTTCAAAAGGCCAATTGCTCAAATTTAAACCGTTAAATCCATAAGAAAACGTTTGCGTCAGCATTTTTTCTGTTAAAATGCGCGCCAACTTAAGATGAAGAATTCATGAATTGGTTAGATTTTGTCATTTTAGGCGTGATCGGCTTCTCTGCCGTGATCAGTTTAGTTCGTGGTTTCGCTAAAGAAGCGTTGTCACTCGTTATTTGGTTTGGAGCATTTTTTATTGCTAGCCAGTACTACGCAAAATTAGCGGTGTACTTCACCAATATCGAAGATGAGATGTTTCGAAACGGAACGGCGATAGCAGCATTGTTTGTTGCAACGTTAGTTGTCGGTGCTTTAGTTAACTATGTCATCGGTCAGCTAGTTCAGAAAACAGGCCTGTCAGGTACAGACAGAATCCTCGGTGTCGTCTTTGGTGGCTTACGTGGTGTTTTGATTGTTTCTGCAGTGTTGTTTTTCATGGATGCGTTTACTGCATTCCCAAGTTCTGAGTGGTGGAAGAATTCGCAGTTGGTTCCGGAATTTAGTCGAATCATTGCGCCGTTCTTCGAGCATTTACAAGCAACATCTAGTTTCTTATCTGGCGCGCTATAGCGCCAGTTAATGTCGAAAAATCGAGGATTAGGACATGTGTGGTATTGTTGGAATCGTGGGTTCAACACCTGTAAACCAGTCTATTTATGACGCTTTAACGGTATTGCAGCATCGTGGCCAAGATGCCGCTGGTATTTGTACCATTGAAAGCAATCGTTTCCGTCTGCGTAAGGCGAACGGTTTAGTAAAAGATGTTTTTGAAGCAAAACACATGCAACGCCTCCAAGGTAACGTTGGTATTGGCCATGTTCGTTACCCGACAGCAGGTAGCTCAAGCGCGTCGGAAGCTCAGCCTTTCTACGTAAACTCGCCTTTTGGCATCACGTTGGCTCACAACGGTAACTTAACGAACGCAAATGAAGTTCGTGAAAAGTTATTCGAAAAAGACCGTCGTCATGTGAACACTACTTCGGATTCAGAAGTGCTATTGAACGTATTGGCTCATGAGATCGATACGGTTAAAGGTAACGTGACTTCAGATGATGTTTTCCGTGCTGTATCAAACGTACATCGCACAATTCGTGGTGCTTACGCAGTAACGGCTATGATCATCGGCCACGGTATGATCGCATTCCGCGACCCACACGGTATTCGTCCACTATGTCTAGGTAAGCGTGAAGTTGAAGGTAAAACGGAATACATGGTTGCGTCTGAATCGGTGGCATTGGATGCTGTTGGTTTCGATTTTATGCGTGATGTGGCACCTGGTGAAGCTATCTACGTAACATTCGACGGTGAGCTTTTCACTAAGCAATGTGCAGACAACCCACAGCTCAACCCATGTATCTTTGAGTTTGTATACTTTGCACGTCCTGATTCATTCATCGATAAAATCTCAGTGTACAGCGCACGTGTTGAGATGGGTGAATTACTAGGTAAGCGTATTAAAGAAGAGTACTCAGACTTAGATATTGATGTGGTTATCCCAATTCCAGAAACGTCTAACGACATTGCACTGCGAATCGCTCAAGCTATCGACAAGCCGTACCGCCAAGGTTTCGTGAAAAACCGTTACGTTGGTCGTACGTTTATCATGCCTGGGCAGCAACAGCGTAAGAAGTCGGTTCGCCGTAAACTTAATGCGATTCGCTCTGAGTTTAAAGGCAAGAACGTTCTACTGGTTGATGACTCTATCGTTCGCGGTACGACTTCAGAGCAGATCATTGAGATGGCTCGTGACTCTGGTGCAAACAAGGTGTTCATGGTGTCAGCGGCTCCTGAGGTTCGCTTCCCTAACGTTTACGGTATCGACATGCCGAGCGCGACAGAGCTAATTGCTCATGGTCGTGACAATGAAACGATTTGTAAGCAGATTGGTGCAGACGCTCTGATCTTCCAAACGCTACCAGATTTGATTTCAGCGGTAGGCATGGGTAACCAAGACATCGCACGTTTCGATACTTCTGTGTTTAATGGCGAGTATGTAACGGGTGATATCGACCAAGCATATCTAGATTTCTTAGACTCTTTACGTAATGATGACTCTAAGATTCAGCGTGAGATCCAACAAGATTTAGCGAACCTAGAGTTACACAACGAAGGCGCTTAGTTTTCTTTAGTGACCAGAATATAAAAAACCAGAGCCGATGCTCTGGTTTTTTTGTTTTTGAAGTAGGGGATTAACCTAGTGAATGTGGTACGCGATCACAAAATCAATAAACAATCTAACTTTCTCAGGTAGATGGTCTTTGTGGTTATATAGCATGTAGATGTCACGCGGGTTAGCGCTCCAGTCTTCCAATACTTGAACTAAGCTGCCATCTTCAATGTATTCGCGAATCATCACGTCTGGCATCAGTGTGATACCTAGACCTTCAGAGCAAGCTTGTCTTACAACATTAAGTGCGTTTGCGTTGAAGCGGCCTTTTTCACTGTTAACCACAGTCTCATCATTCGAGTTACTTAGCTGCCACTTAATCAGTGGGTAGCCTTTAAGCAATGAATGGTTCGCCAGTTCTTCAGCATGGCTTGGTGCAGGGTTCTTCGCTAAGTACTCAGGGCTTGCGATAAGAATATCTTTTACTTCACTGATTTTTCGAGCAATGAGGCTTGAGTCACGTTGCGGACCCACTCTGAAAATCACGTCCCATTCTGTAGGGTCGAGTTGATCAGCTTGGTTGTTCATCATCAACTCAATATTGATATCTGGGTATTGAGTCATGAAGTCGCTGAACATCGGCATCATCATGCGCTTAGTCAGGTTAGAAGGCGCCGTAATGCGGATCTTACCGGAAGCACCTTTACAAACATCCGTCAGTTCTTCGGCGGTCGAAGAGAGACGTTGCAGCAGTGGAGAGCATTCATTGAAGAAACGTTCGCCAGCCTCTGTTAAGGAGAGTTTACGCGCGTGTCTATTGAGAAGCCTCAGGTTTAGTGAGTCTTCTAGAGCTTGGATGCGTCGTGTGATGGTCGCAACCGGAATCATAGTCTTGCGCGATGTTGCGGTGTAGCTCCCATTTTCAACGACGAGTCGAAAGAGGTTTAAATCATCTAATTTCATAAATCCAGACACATTTGTTTACAATCTCTTCTAATTTATACGTAACATTGAGATCAATGTTTGCGTCATGTCAACTTGTTGCACTATTTACAAGTATTCCAAGCCTTGTCACGAATTACCAGTAAAGAGTGAACATTTGTGTATTTAGCATTTTATTACTAAGTTTTATATTAGTTCTTAGAACAGATAACAATAATAATTCGACTTAGTTTTGTGAGGTTAGAAATTATGTACAAAACTCACAGTCAGCCAGTAATGACCTCGGCACAGGAAGTGATTAACCAGAAATGCGTAATGTTGGTTGATGATGATCCTATTTTTCGCCGTATAACCGGTGCTTACCTTGAGAAGGTTGGTTATAAAGTGGTTGAGGCTGAAAACGGACTGGACGCTTTGCAGAAGCTCAGAGATGCAGCGCCAGATTTAATTGTGTGTGACTTATCAATGCCGATCCTGGACGGCATCGAGCTTGTAGAAGAGCTCAGTTTAGAGTACCCATCACTGCCTATGATTGTGGTGTCTGCGACAGATGACATGTCTGATGTAGCAAAAGCCCTGCGATTTGGTATTAAAGACTTTTTAGCGAAGCCATTAGAGGACCACGGCCATCTAAGCAGTGCGATTGCCAACACATTAACAGATTCGTTCGACAACCTTTCAGATCAACGAGATTTTTCAAGCCAGTGGTTTTGTGTGGATGATGGAGGAGAGATCCCGGAAGACCAAGAATTACATTGGCATCTGAATTACTTGCAGGATAACCCAAGCGCAGCGCGAGATTTGTTGCACGCGTTGTTACCGGACAAAGACACAAGACAAGGCTCATGGCGTTGCAGCTACCGTTTGTTGCAATCAACCGAGATGATGCCACTTGTATTCGATTATGCGTGGACGATGAATGGGCAGTTTGCTTTCTACCTTGTCGATTCAGCGTCTTCTGAAAATGGCGGCTCTGCGACTACCTTGTTAGTGAGAGCTTTGTTCCACGATTACTTAAGAAACCGAAAAGATTTTAGTGCTGACCTCAAAGATATCGCTGAAATTTTGGAGAAAGGGATTCGCTGTTCGGCTTGTTCAACACCTGTCAACGCGTTGTTTGGTGTTGCTAACCTCGCGGAGGGCACCATTTCAATTTTGCCAGCGGGTTTGGACGGACGCTGGTCAAATGGTGAAATGAATCAACATATTGCAGCAGGTGAACGCTTAGGCGAGAATTGTAAAAAGAACTTTATTACCAGAGATTTACCAATAGAGCAGGGCTGTCAGCTGTCGTTGAGCCTACTTGGAGCGGCAAGTTTCAGCTTGGATATACATCAAGGGACAACCGATTAACCCTATATTTCCTCGGTTTTTGTGAATAATTGATTAAGGTATAGTTGCGCAAATGGTGTGGCTATGCCTTTTTTGTTAAATGTCGATTTAGCAAAGAGGGTTTGGTTCGCCACTGGACTTACTTTTACTAACAAAAACAAGAAGCAATCATGGCAGATAATCAAGACTTTAAAGACCCGTTTAATGTATTCTACTTTTTAGGCTTTCTAGCCGCATTTTTAATGATTCCATTACTACCAGCAACACTAACGTTGATCCGTGTATTTAATGGCTACGCAACATTTTAGTTAAGCTGTCGTCGCCAAATGGTGATAGCTAACTCAAGGAGGCCACAATTAGCGTTCGAGTTTTAAGCCTGAATATTGCTGGTGGCCTTTGTATCTTTCTTGCAGTTCTAGGGATTGTATTACCCGTTCTGCCAACCACTCCATTCCTTCTTCTTGCTAGTGCATGTTTCATGCGAAGCAATCCTAAAGTTCACAAATGGATGCATGAGCATAAAACGCTCGGCCCTCTATTAGAAAACTGGTATCAACACGGCGCTGTCACCAAGCAAGTTAAAACGCGTGGCGTATTCTTTATTTTGTTGAGCTTTGCGTTATCTATCTACTTTGCTCCACTCATTTGGGTCAAGGTTTTCCTAATTTGTGTACTTGTTATTCTTCTCACATGGTTTATGCGACTTCCAACCCATGAGTTGGTTGCTGACAGCAAAGAAAATCACTACCATTAAGCCAGTGTGCCTGCTTGTATAGCGGGCGTTTATTATTTCAGCAATCAGAGTTATGACTCTCGTTGCAATGAATACCAATCGTACCTTTCCTTAATTTCAAGCGTTGATGTTTGATTCGTTAACCAGAGTTTGGAAAGCGGCCTAATGAAGTGCATAAGATTATGAACACAGAAAAAATCTCTCTGATCAAAGCAAGCATCAAAAGCATTCCTGATTACCCTAAAGCGGGTATTTTGTTCCGTGACGTAACAAGCTTGATGGAAGACCCAGCAGCTTACAAAGCGACTATCGAGTTGTTAGCGGAAACATACAAGGACATGGGCTTTACTAAGATCGTTGGTACTGAAGCTCGTGGTTTCCTATTCGGTGCGCCTTTAGCATTAGAACTGGGTGTTGGCTTCATCCCTGTGCGTAAGCCGGGCAAACTGCCTCGTGAAACTGTGGCACAATCTTATGAGCTTGAGTACGGCACAGACACGCTAGAAATTCATACTGATGCTATCGTTGAAGGCGATAAAGTGCTGATGGTTGATGACCTACTAGCAACTGGCGGTACGATTGAAGCGACAACAAAGTTGATTCGTCAGCTTGGTGGTGTGGTAGAGCACGCTGCATTTGTAATTAATCTTCCAGAAATCGGTGGTGACAAGCGCTTAGAAGGCTTAGGTCTAGAAGTGTTTAGCATCTGCGAATTCGACGGCCACTAATCCTTTTCGGAATTATTCATGAGCTATCTTGCGTTAGCGCGAAAATGGCGACCAACCAAATTTAAAGAAGTGGTTGGTCAAGCCCATGTTTTAACAGCATTAGAGAATGCCCTTAGCCAAAATAGGTTGCATCACGCGTACCTATTTAGCGGAACACGCGGTGTCGGTAAAACGACCATCGGCCGCTTGTTTGCTAAAGGACTTAACTGTGAAACAGGCATTACTTCAACCCCTTGTGGTGAATGTGCAACTTGTAAAGAGATCGATGAAGGTCGCTTTGTTGACCTACTAGAGATCGATGCGGCATCACGTACCAAGGTAGAAGATACCCGTGAGCTTCTGGACAATGTTCAGTACAAGCCAGCGCGTGGTCGCTTTAAGGTTTACCTTATCGATGAAGTACACATGCTTTCTAGGCACAGTTTCAACGCGCTTCTAAAGACGTTAGAAGAGCCGCCTGAGTATGTGAAATTCTTGCTCGCAACGACCGATCCGCAAAAACTGCCAGTGACTATCTTGTCACGTTGTTTGCAGTTCCATCTCAAGCCGATCAGCGTTGATAATATCCATGAGCAACTCGACCATATTCTTGAACAAGAGAAGGTAACCTCTGAGCCTCGTGCGCTTGGAATGATTGCTCATGCTGCCGACGGTAGTATGCGTGATGCCTTGAGCTTAACGGACCAAGCTATCGCATTAGGCAACGGCAATGTTGTGACTGATACGGTTGCGCACATGCTTGGCACATTGGATACTGACCAAGCGATCCATCTACTTGAGGCTATTAGCAGTAAGCAGCCTCAAGAGGCGATGGCTTGTATCCAAAACCTTGCTGAGAATGGCGTAGAGTGGGATGGTTTACTGAATCAACTTGCTGCTCAACTTCATCGTCTCGCCATGTATCAAGCGTTGCCGTCTACCTTAGATAAAGCTCAGCCTGACGCAGAGAAGCTTGAACTGCTTAGCAAAGCGTTAAGCCCACAAGATATTCAGCTTTATTACCAGATAGTGCTAAAAGGTCGTGAAGACTTACCGTTATCACCAACCGCCCGTGTTGGTATTGAGATGGTGGTTTTACGTATGTTGGCATTTAGGCCTGCAGAGCAAAATGTAGCCACGGCTATCTCTACTCAGTCGACAAGCCCTGTTGCTGCACCGGTTCAGAGTCAAGCTCAGCCGGTTAGTCAACCAGCGCCAACGGCCGCTCCAAGACAGCCGCAGATGCAGCAGGCTCCTCAAGCTATGCAGCAGCAACCTGCACATCAAGCTCCGCAGCAAAGTCCGGCTCAGTATCCAAATTCGCAAGGTTACCCTGAGCATTCTGGTCATCAAGGTTATCCAGAACAGGATTACCCGCAAAGCCAGTATGATGCGCCGCCAGCTTACGACGATCGCCCTAGCTACGGCTCAGAGCAGCCGATGAGTCCTATGACTCAACAAGCGCAGCCTCAGCAGCAAGCGAGCTATCAGAATCAAGCTCCGGCTCAGCCACAAAATGTTGCACCGTCTGCGCCTGAAGGGCAGCCTGCACGTCCTGCATCACCTGTCAGTGGTTTGCGCCACCAATTACGCTCTCAGCGTAGAGGTAACGCAGCACAGGACAGCAAAGGTTCAGCGCCAAAAAAGGCTAAAGCGGCACCAGCTAAAACTTCAGTTCTTGACCGAGTTGCTCAGCAGCACGGTAGTTCTGAGCGGGTGTCGCCAGCTTCTTTACCAACCTCTCCGACAGAAAATGTTACCAATGATAATGAACCTTATCGCTGGAAACCGTCTAAACCTGTTGTAAAAGAGGCGAGCAAAGAGCTTACACCAACTCAGATCAAGCGAGCGCTAGAGCACGTCAAAACACCAGAAATGGTAGAAAAGCTGCTTAATGAGTCGATTGCTCAAGATGAATGGTCTGCCACGATTCAAAAGCTAGAGACAGCTAAGCTTGTTGAACAGTTAGCGTTGAACTCTGTATTTACTAAGAATGATACATCGATAACGTTAACCTTGAGATCGAGCCAGGCTCACTTGAATACGGACCGAGCGCAGAGCGAACTGTTACAGTCTCTCAATACGGTACTCGGAGAAGAGTGTCACTTGAGTGTTGAAATCGGCGATGGTGGTGAAACACCACTAGAATTACGAGAAAGGCTGTACCAAGGTAAATTGAAAGACGCGTTTACCAGTTTGGAAAACGATGCCAACGTACAGTTTATCGAAAGACGCTTCGCTGCAGAGCTCGACAGAGATAGTGTTCGTCCTATCTAGCATTAATTTTGATTTAGTGATGGGCGTATCATCTTAGATGCGCCGATCGAAGAACTGAACACCGAGGGGTTGAATCACACTGCTTTAACCCCCATTTAAGCGCTTATAGCTTAATAAATTTTAATAAACCAATTAGACCAGAGAGTATTAACATGTTTGGTAAAGGCGGTATGGGCAACATGATGAAGCAAGCCCAGCAAATGCAAGAGCGCATGCAAAAGCTTCAAGAAGAAATCGCAAATATGGAAGTAACAGGTGAATCTGGTGCTGGCCTTGTAAAAGTAACAATCACTGGTAGCCACAGCGTTCGCCGTGTTGATATCGATGAAAGCCTAATGGAAGACGATAAAGAGATGCTTGAAGATCTTATCGCTGCAGCTTTCAACGATGCGGCTCGTCGTGTTGAAGAAACTCAAAAAGAAAAAATGGCTAGCATCACTGGTGGAATGCAACTTCCACCAGGCATGAAGATGCCTTTCTAAGCGGCTTATTTCTAAGGGTTCGTTCTTGCCATACTTGAGCGGACCGTTATTTGAAAATTAGAACGGTTAAATATGCGTACCAGTCATATGCTGGAGCATTTGATGGAGGCCTTACGTTGTCTACCTGGGGTTGGCCCCAAGTCGGCGCAGCGTATGGCCTTTCATTTGTTACAGCGCGATAGAAAAGGCGGCCTTCAGTTGGCTGATGCTCTTAGCCAAGCAATGACTGAACTCGGTCACTGCAATGAGTGCCGTACTTTTACTGAAGAAGATACCTGCCACATTTGTACCAACCCTAAACGTCAGGAAAATGGTCAAATCTGTGTAGTAGAAAGCCCAGCTGATATTGCAGCTATCGAAGCAACTGGCCAATACTCTGGTCGTTACTTTGTGCTTATGGGTCACCTTTCACCACTTGATGGTATTGGTCCAAGTGACATCGGTCTCGATGTTTTGGACTACCGCCTACGTCGTGGTGACATCTCTGAAGTAATCCTAGCGACTAACCCGACTGTTGAAGGGGAAGCGACAGCGCATTACATTGCTGAGCTTTGTAATGCCCATGAAGTGAACGCAAGCCGAATCGCTCATGGTGTTCCCGTTGGTGGTGAGCTAGAGCTGGTGGATGGCACCACGCTTTCACACTCATTACTCGGTCGTCATAAGATCTAAAAAAAGCCGCTTGGTGAATCATCACTAAGCGGCTTTTTCTTTTATTACTTAAAGCTTATTTTATCCAACTCTTCTCAGAGCTTAATCCGACCCTCGAACGGCTTTGTATATCACCGCACCGATCACTGCACCAATAATTGGCGCAACCCAGAACAGCCATAGTTGAGAAACGGCCCAGTCACCAACAAATACCGCTACACCCGTACTCCGAGCTGGGTTCACAGAGGTGTTGGTTACTGGAATACTGATAAGGTGAATTAGGGTTAAACAGAGACCAATCGCGATGGGTGCAAATTCCGCGGGTGCTTTAGAATCGGTCGCTCCCATGATCACGAATAGGAACACCATGGTCATCACCACCTCACAGACCAGTGCTGCAGTTAGTGAGTAACCACCGGGAGAGTGCTCTCCAAAGCCATTTGACGCGAAGCCTGATGAAACGGCATCAAAGCCAGCTTGGCCGGAGGCAATCACAAATAATACACCGCCGGCAATAATACCGCCGAGTACTTGAGAAATGATGTAAGGGACAACATCTTTGGCATCAAAACGACCACCCGTCCAAAGGCCGATAGTGACAGCAGGGTTGAGGTGGCAACCGGATATATGCCCAATAGCGAAAGCCATGGTGAGCACGGTTAAACCAAAGGCAAGAGAGACACCAAGTAGGCCAATACCTACATCGGGAAAAGCGGCGGCTAAGACGGCACTACCACAACCACCTAACACCAACCAAAACGTACCAAACATTTCTGCGATATACCTATTCATAACGATCCTTATTAATTTGTACCAGTATCAACAAGATAGTTTAGATTTCGCAAAATTGTGAAATCTTGGGCATATAGATGTCAGAAAATGGAAGAGGTATGACTAAGTGATCGCCTCAAGTTCGATTAAGTTGTCGAGTGCTTCTTGATCGGTTTTGCCGCAAATAACAGGGCAAGCTTTGAATTGATGACACACTTTAGGGCGTGAGTCTTGGCCAAACAGCTTACAAAGATTCTGTTCGTTTAACTGAATGCAGCGTACACCCGCAGGCTTTCCATTTGGCATTCCAGGAATAGCAGATGTAATACTCGGAGCGATACAGCATGCTCCACAACCTAGGCGACATTCCATCAAATTAAACTCACTAAATAACAGGGTGCGCGAT
The DNA here is from genome assembly GCA_041879415.1 of Vibrio chagasii. Lineage (NCBI taxonomy): Bacteria > Pseudomonadati > Pseudomonadota > Gammaproteobacteria > Vibrionales > Vibrionaceae > Vibrio > Vibrio chagasii. The sequence goes on from CP090851.1 coordinate 504,291, forward strand.
AGTAGCAAAAAATAATGGCAGTGACAGCTATTGATTGGATCAAAGAATGAACAATTATTATCCTTGAACTTTTTATGGGCTAGCGGTATAACACGCACCCCAGTAAAAGAGTAAGAAGTAATCCTATGACGAATCCATTTTGGCAAGAAAAAACACTAGAGCAGATGTCCGAGCAAGAGTGGGAATCTCTGTGCGATGGTTGTGGTAAGTGTTGCCTACATAAGCTTATGGATGAAGATAGCGATGAAGTTTACTACACCAATGTGGCGTGTAGCTGGCTGAACGACAAAACGTGTTCTTGTAAGGACTATCCAAACCGTTTCACTTCAGGTGAAGAATGTCTGAAGCTAACTCGTGACAAGATCGACGAGTTCCATTGGCTGCCAGATACGTGTGCTTATCGACTGCTATCAGAGTCGAAGCCGCTTCCAGAGTGGCACCCATTAATCACAGGTACTAAATCTGAAATGCACGCAGCGGGTGAAAGCGTTCGCAACAAAGTCGTATACGAAATTGATGTTGTGGATTGGGAAGACCACATCCTTAATCACCCAAATCGTTAATGATTAAAACAGTCGCTCAACAGCGGCTGTTTTGCTATTTGGTGTCACCTAAATTTGAAACTTACTTAGCTTAAATCCTTAAACGCCTTAACTCTTAAAACAAAAAACGCCCCGCAGGGCGTTAAGTGAAGCTAGCAAAAAATCTCAGGTTAATTTACTTGTTGCTTGATGTACTCACCAAGCTCTGAGTGATGCATGATCTTTGATACTGGTAATATCTTTTCGGCAGGCCCCCAAGCAAACACATTCACAGGTGTATGAGTGTGTGTGCCTGTACCCCAAACGATGTTTTGACCTGTTGCTTGTTCTCGAGCAAGTAGGTTGCCGCGATCGTTATATGGAAAGAAAGCATCGAAATCGTTGATGGCTGGTACATTCTCTTCAGAAAGGTACTTGTGTTGTGCCAGTCTATATGGGTTTGGCTTGCTTGCTAGTACCTTTTTCGCTTGTTCTGCGGTGATAGGAAATTCACTATTTTTGTTCACGATCTCAGCGAATTTCTCAGGCGTTTGCTCAGCTTTGTCGAGTTTTTGATACTCACTGATCATGCCGTAGTAGCTTTGTTTCTGATTGTATAAACCATCAAGAATATCGAAGGCACCGAAGTTAAAGTTTGGTGCATAATCACGATCGGTAAAGGCTTCACCTGGGCGCTTTTGTGGCATTGGTAGCTCACTTGATGAATAGCTAAAGCCGAAAGAGCCAGTTTCATGGTCTGCAGTCACGATTACGATTGTGTCTTCACGATCTTTTACCCATTCGTATACCGTTTGAATTGCTTCATCAAACTTAAGCAGTTCGTGCAGCATAGTGCCCGCATCATTACTGTGCCCAGCCCAATCTATCTGACCGCCTTCAACCATTAGGAAAAAGCCATCTTCATCTTTTGATAAGACGTTAAGCGCTTTTTGAGTCATCTCTTTTAAGCTCGGTTGTGTGCGTTCGCCACTCAGCTTTTTATTGCTGTATGCAATGCCATCATCCATGCCAGAGTACGCGAATAGACCAAGTAATTTGTCGCCGTCAGCGTTATCGAGCATATCTCGGTTAAACGCTAACTGATAACCGTCTTTCTGGGCTTCAGTAAGAAGGTTGCGGTCATCTTTACGTTTTGACTTGAGATAAACGTCACCTTGGGTCAGTTGCTCAAGTTGTTTGTAGGTTTCGCCTTTGTCATTGGTTGACTTAGGGATCCAGTGACGTAGCCCGCCAGATAGCATCACATCGACACCTGTTTCCAGCATATCGCTAGCAATATGGTTTTCTAGAGAGCGGTGTGGCTGATGTGCGGCGAATGCGGCAGGTGTAGCGTGAGTTAAACGTGTATCGGAAACCAGCCCGGTTGCTTTACCCGCTTTTTTTGCTTTCTCCAGCACGGTTTCTACGTGATTGCCTTGGGAGTCAATACCAATAACTTCTGAACCTGTGTAGATACCTGTAGCAAGCATGGTTGCTGAACAGGCAGAGTCGACCACAATCGCATCTTCTGGGTGGGTAAGAGATGAACCAATCACGCCTTCTTGAGCAAGCTGATAAAGGGCGGTCTTTTGACCTTTATAGATTGAGTTAGGTGCTTGGTTTGCATAAGTCTCTAGTAAGCCAACTTGCTGAGGTCCCATACCATCGCCAATCATTAGAATGACATTTTTGATTTCTGCTGAAAGTACATTGAATGAGAGTGTTGATGTTGCCACTGCGGCAATAACAGGTTTCATAAAGTGCTTCATTGTTTATCCCTTTTTATATAAGCGGGGTGATTAAAGCACTCGAATGTGTCAACTCTGTTTCATATTTATTTCATAAATATAAAATTGAGCAATAACTCAAGTCTTTGGAATAGAAATAAAAAAAGGCTCACATTTCTGTGAGCCTTTGGCTTATTTAGGAGGGCCCAAACTCATGGGCAGCGTCATGGCTAAAGTCAAGCAAGCGGTAGTTCTGCAACCACTTGGTTGAACGCGATTCGAGCATTCTGAGCCTGCTCAGATAACTCGACCTTTTTCGCTTGTGCGGCACTCAGATTACTCTCGGCCTGCTCAAGTGCTTGTTGTAGGTTCTCTGGTAACTCGTGAGTTTCCATTTGTGAACCTTGTTCTAGCACATAAGCGCGAATTTCTTTTTTCACTGCTGCTAGTTCTGTATAAGCAACACGCTCTAACTCTGCAGCTTCTTGCGCAGCGTCTCTCTCTTTCTCAAACTGAGCGAGAGCCATACCTTCAGCTGACCATGGATCCATGTCTGGCAGCTCTTCGATATTGATGGTTGGTTCGATGTACGCATCTTGGTGGCGTAAGTCGAGGCTAGTTGCGCGCACTGCTGAAATCATCAACATCACAGAGATAGCCAGTAGCGGTAGGCCACCAACAATCGCTGCGGTTTGTAGCGTACTCAGGCCACCCAAGAACATCAGAATCGTTGGTAAGAACGACAGTGTGAATGCCCAGAACATACGGTTCCAACGCATTGGTTCTTCTGTCACGTTGTTCTGAACAACAGAAGCTAGGATGTATGAAATCGAGTCAAAGGTGGTCGCCGTGAAAATGATACACAGTAGTGTAAACACTGCGATAACGATTGTGCTCATCGGCAATTGCGCCAGCATCGAAAAGATCGCTTTGGTTGCGCCTTCATCGTTAAGTACAGCCACAACATCTAGCTCGCCAGAAAGCTGTAGAGATAGACCGTAGTTACCCAAGATCATGAAGAATAGGAAACAGCCAAGAGAACCAAAGAAGATAGAACCTGACACCATTTGTTTGATGGTTCTGCCGCGAGAGATACGCGCTACAAATAGGCCCATACTCGGTGCAAATACTAGCCACCATGCCCAGTAGAAAATCGTCCAGTCTTGTGGGAAGTGTGTGTTTTCGAATGTGCCGTAGCCACCAAATGGTTCAGCCCATGTTGCCATCACGAAGAAGTTAGACAGCAGACGACCAATCGAGTCTAAACCGGTTTCCAGCATGAAGATCGTTGGACCAGCAATCAGTACGAATGCCAATAGACCCATTGCACCCCAGAAGTTGATGTTACTTAGGATCTTAATGCCTTTTTCTAAACCCGCATAAGACGAGTAAGCAAAAATAGCAGTACATACTAAAAGAACCGTCACTTGTGTCAGGTTGTTTTTCGGCAAGCCAAACAGGTGGTTCAAGCCTTCGGTGATTAGAGGTGCTGCTAAACCTAAGGTTGTTGCTGCACCGCCTAATAGGCCGAAAATGAATAGGATATCAACGATCTTTCCTGGTACGCCTTTACTACGGTGTTCACCAAGAACAGGCATTAAGGCACTTGAGATCTTTAGAACTGGCTGTTTACGTACGTAGAAGAAGTAAGCAATTGGAATTGCCGGAATTAGGTAGATAGACCATGCGATAGGTCCCCAGTGGAACAGACCGTAAGTTGCTGCCCAACGAACCGCTTCTTCACTGCCAGGTTCTAGTTGGAAAGGAGGAGATTGGTAGTAGTAAGCCCACTCAATACAGCCCCAGTACAAGATACTTGCACCGATACCACCACAAAACAGCATTGCAGCCCATGAAGCAGTTTTAAACTCAGGCTTTTCATCAGCTTCGCCGAGTTTAATTTGTCCCATATCACTGAACACCACGTACACCATAAATGCACAAGCCGCGAGGCCTAGCGCAAGATATAGAAAACCAAGTTGGTCAGTCATGAATGTTTTCGCAATCGCAATCCAGTCTGCACCTTGAGCTGGAAACAGAATGAGCGGGAAAACTATCGTGAGGAGTAGTGCAATTGCACCAAAGAAGGTTGGCTTATCGATAAGCTCAAAAGTGTTTTTCACGAGTATTATTCCATTAAAATGAGAGCGGAATTATGGAATGAACTCGTTTTTCTGACCTAATCGGGTCTATTGTCGTGACGACAAATCGCTTTTATTTTGAATAAAATACGATCAAAGGACTAAGTGGGTAAGGCTATATTAGAGCAAGAAGAATACCGCCTACGGTTGCCGCTGCGGACAAGTATTGCCCCGCTGAATATGAACCGTCATCTTCTTCTTCGATCTTATCAGGGTGATCCATACCTAGAGCGCCGTGAGCAAATGATTCAACTTTATCGGTAACGGTCGCGTTTTCTGCTTCAACTTTCTTCGCTTCTTTATCGATTTCTTTAAGGGCAGATAAGAGCGCTTTGCCCTCTTCAGAAAGCTTAACCGTGTTTTGCTCAACCTTAAGCGGTGCAGGCTTTTCGGCTTCGCTATCTTGACTCTTAGCGTTCATCTGCGAAGGCGAATATAGCTGAGTGTTACTCGTTCCTACTGGCGTCATATAGCTCTCCTTACCTATCCTTAAACATAGTATCGGCAGAGGTGTGAAAAACTTGTGCAATTAATCATCGATAGTGATGTTTTTTTATTCGCACATTACATTTTCTTCTGCTTAATCAAAACTGCTTGGTAAATAAGCAATTCCTATGCCGATACCCATGTTCAACCTAAGAAGCTAAGCGAGCTTAGTCACATTGTAGGTCTGAGCTGCGTTTAGATAGGTGTTTGTATGCTTTCATACGGTTCTCTTTCTGAACAAAACGCACCGGTGGAGACAATACTTGTAGTTGGTAATCACTTGAATCCGAAGACAAGGCTTCGACCGGTGTGATGATGGCAACTTTCAGGTCAGGATTACGACGCGAGATAGAAGCGGCCGTGCCTAAACCACCTTCAGTATGGAACTTACCAGCGACATGAATCACCTGCTTGCCAGGGTTCGTTGCTAGGTAATCGACAATCGATTCCGCCATGGTTTCATCCCAAGTCACTTGAGCGGCAAACTGCTTTTCTGTTTGCTCTGGTGTACCGTGATGCATCGATGCCATGAACTTTTCTTTGTAAGGGCTATCGCCAATATTAACCTCAGTCGCAACCCAATCTCGCTGTTCTGAAGAAAGCTGGTCTAGGTACGGTAACCCTTTACGACCAATACATTGAACGAAGGGTTTGGGCGCATTTGCCGCGATAACATCTAAGTCATTCGCTTTTGCGAACTCTACTAGTGCGCGGTAATCGCTTTCGTAATTTGGCCAAGCCGCAGCCTTGGAGATAAGCACCTGTTCGCCAGTTTCACCGTTTAGGTATTGGTTAAGTGTGTCTTGGTGCTCTCGAGTAAATTGCTCCATTGATAGGGCAATGTTTGAGTCTGCATTTTGACGCGCTTTTAAGAAATCAGTTTGAAAGCGGTGGATGGCGGAGTGAGTGTGCCACTCGCCAATAAGAACAACGTCAGCGTCTAGCAGCTCTTGAGGTAAAGCGTTAAGAGAGAGTGCTTCGCCTTGTGGTGAGGCAAACTGGTAATCGTAGTAGGTGGAAACGGTTTCTGGTTGAACCACTTTTTGAGAAGTGTTTTCTGAAGGTTGATTAGCACAAGCTGTGAGAAGAGTGGCTAATCCGATAAGAATAATACGTTGCATGAAATGCCTCCTTGAAGAACACGCATACTAAAGGAGGCAAGATGAGATTTCAATGCAAACGATAATCAATATCAATTAAATCTGTTTGCGATACACTCTTAGCATAAAGTCAGCTTCACAGTTGAATTGCTCTGCGTTGGTGAGTTGTTGTTTAAACTCTTCAGTCGCTTTCCAAGCAAACGGCGTCATCTGTAGCAGGTCGAATGCATCAGACCCCGATAGTTCCATCATATAGTTTAGATGCTCTTGGTGCTCAAGAGTAAAACCTTCGATCAATTCAGGATCTTCATCGTGTAAACGCACACCATCATAAATGGCATCACGTAACTGATATAGGTGTCGGCTTGCTGGTGTTACTGTAATCACGACACCATTGTCTTTAATTGTGCGTTGGAGCTCTTCTGCCTTACATGGTGCATAAATGCGTAGAATGCCGTCTAAGCTGTTTTCAGCGAAGGGTAGACGATGACTAGAGGCAACAGAGAAGTCGACTGCAGGGTAGCGTTTAGCCGCGTATTTGATAGCAATCTTAGAAATGTCTAAACCAAAAATAGCACCGTTTTTATCTTGAAGATTCAGCGCGATTTCATTGGTGTAATATCCCTCACCACAGCCAATATCCAACAGGCTAGGATCTGTGTCTGGCAGGTAGCTAGAGCATAAGCTGACTACCGCTTGGCGCATTGGGTCGTAATGATTGCCTTCAAGGAAGCGACGACGTGCTTGCATCATCTCTTTGTTGTCACCTGGATCTTTTGAACGTTTATGGTGTGCAGGCATCAAGTTGACGTAGCCTTCTTTTGCTAAATCGAACTGATGGTTCTTTTCACACTTAAACGTACGATCGTTTTGAGATAAAAGTTGGTGACACAGAGGGCATTGGTAGTGCATGACGATCTCAGAGCATAGAGTAGGGCGGCAAATTCTATCAAAAAGGACTCCGTCAGGCTAAATAAAAAAGCCGTCAATAGTGGCTCTGGAGATACAGAGTATTGGGGCTGACAACATTAAAAATCATTGCTTCGATTTCGGTCACGTTTGTCTGCCGTTTTTCTGGGTATGGTTCACTCTTCAATAGCGTGAATAAGAAACTGATATGAAAAAGAAAATTATCCTCGATACAGACCCTGGCATTGATGACGCAATGGCCATTTTATTTGCTGAAGCTCATCCAGAGATTGAGCTGATGGGGATTACGACGGTCTACGGCAATGCGACGATAGACAACGGCACTCAGAATGCGCTTTATCTAAAGCAAAAGTTTGGTATGAATGCGCTGGTGGCAAAGGGCACTGATAAGCCTTTAGTCAGAGACCCAGTTGGCGCTACCGTAGTCGTACATGGCGAAGCTGGTTTTGGTGATGTGAAAGCGCCAAGCGCGTTAGATGTTTCAGAGATTGAGAAGCCCGCTTATCAGTTCATTATTGATAGTGTTCGTGCTGAGCCGGGAGAGATAACACTCGTTGCTGTTGGGCCTCTCACTAACCTTGCTCTGGCGTTGGAAGCCGCTCCTGACATTGTCGATTTGGTTAAGGAAGTGGTTATTATGGGCGGAGCCTTTGGCGAAAATGACCACAGAGGTAATGTGACGCCTTTTGCTGAAGCGAACATACACGATGACCCTCATGCCGCAGATAAGGTTTTCACGGCATCATGGCCTGTGACGGTTATCGGGCTTGATGTAACAGAGGAGAGCTTCTTTACTGCTCAATACCTTGATGATTTAAGAGATGATGCTGGAGAGGTAGGGCAGTTCATCTGGGATGTTAGCCGTTACTATTTGAAGTTCTACTCAGAAAAAGTGGGAATGGAAGGCTGTCACGTTCACGATCCATCAGCCATAGCTTATGTCATCCAACCTTCTTTGTTTGAGTGTCGAAGTGGTGCGATTAGAGTGGTCACTGATGGACCAGCAGAGGGCATGACCATCCAGAAAAGCGACCAGCGCAGTTACATGAATGATGAGTGGAGTTCATTCCCGGCGCAGAACGTCGGCATTAAAGTAAACGATGAAGCGCTGCTGTCACTCTATAGAGATACGTTAGTTCGATATTCTCAGAGCTAAGCTTGAGCGTTAGCCGATTGAGAGCAATAAAAAGGCCGGAGTGAACCGGCCTTTAATATGTCGTGCGTAGTGAACAGTTTCCTGAACAGGTTACTGAACAGAAATCGTTGTAATCAGCTGGTGGCTCTCACCAGGCTGAAGTGTTTTGCCTGCCTCTAAGCTTGGCGCGTGCAGTGTTGATTCAACACATAGCATGGTTAGGTAACCGTCGTCTTGCATGTCACCCATACCAGCAGCACCTTCTGCCCACGGGTTCCATAAAACCGCAGAGTTATGACCTTGGTTTTCAACCGATAGAGTACGCTCAAGTTTTTTGTCCGCAACCAAGATTTGAGCTTCTGGTTGAGTGTAAACTCGGTCAATGGTGTCGGTTAGCACAAGCTCAGTACCGCCTTGGCAGATCTTGCCACCTTGCAGGCTGTCGATGTACTCAGCACCCATACCTGTGGTTGTTGTGTTATGGATGTCTGCAACGTTTAGGTAAGTGTGCAGTGCTCCAGAGAAAGTCCATGGTTGCTCATCTGTATTCTTCACATCCAAAGTCACTTTAAGCTCATCGCCAATCTCAACATTCAAGCGTGCATCAAACTGATGTGGCCATACTGCTAGCGTCTCTTCGCTAGGCTTTAGACCTAAGCTTACAATCACACCAGCCTCGCTTTCGCGGTGCTCAACTAATTGCCACTCGCTTGAACGAGCAAAGCCGTGTGCTGGTGCAGCAATGCGACCAAACCAAGGCCAACATACTGGAATACCACCACGCAGTGCTGTTTTGCCATCAAATTTAGCTTGTTGGCTCATCCAAATTAGGTCTTCTTGGCCTTGTGGTTGGAATGACACAACATGGCCGCCAAACAGTGAAATCGCTGCATTTGCTTTATCGTGGATAACACGAACCAGTTTTACACCTTGGTGTTCAACGATAGTGACGTTGTCAGAAAGCACCGCCAGTGCAGGAAGAGTAGATAAATCCATTACATAATCCTTCTTAAGGGAAATTGAATTCAAATTCGAGATACTCAAACTCAAGTAAAGAGTTGGGTAGTTCTCGCATTTGAATTGAATCTCGTACCTGAGAAATGTGCCATTTGTTAAGCATCATCTTCATTGGTGCTGAAGTGATTCATAAACAACAGGTACAAAAAAGGCGACTCTAGAGCCGCCTTTTCTTTTCAGTCTTTTCTCAAAGACAGTCTAGCTAAACGCTATCTAAGTAGTAATTACTTAGAGATGTGAGCGATTAGGTCTAGAACTTTGTTTGAGTAACCGATTTCGTTGTCGTACCAAGATACAACTTTAACGAATTTGTCAGTTAGAGCAACACCAGCTTTAGCATCGAATACTGAAGTGTTAACTTCGCCGATGAAGTCTTGAGAAACAACTTGGTCTTCAGTGTAACCTAGAACGCCAGCCATTTCGCCTTCAGAAGCTTCTTTCATTGCAGCACAGATTGCTTCGTAAGATGCAGCTTCTTTTAGGTTAACAGTTAGGTCAACTACAGAAACGTTAGCAGTTGGTACACGGAAAGCCATACCAGTTAGAAGGCCGTTTAGTTCTGGAAGAACAACGCCTACAGCTTTAGCAGCACCAGTTGAAGATGGGATGATGTTTTGAGAAGCACCACGGCCACCGCGCCAGTCTTTAGCAGAAGGACCATCTACAGTTTTTTGAGTTGCTGTAGTAGCGTGAACTGTAGTCATTAGACCAGACTCGATGCCCCACTTGTCGTTAAGAACTTTAGCGATAGGAGCAAGACAGTTAGTAGTACAAGAAGCGTTAGAAACGATGTCTTGACCAGCGTAAGAGTCTTGGTTAACGCCCATAACGAACATTGGAGTTGCGTCTTTAGAAGGACCAGTAAGAACAACTTTCTTAGCACCAGCAGTGATGTGCTTACGTGCAGTCTCGTCAGTTAGGAAAAGACCAGTTGCTTCAGCAACAACGTCTACGTCGATTGCATCCCACTTAAGATCTTCTGGGTTACGCTCAGCTGTAACACGTACAGTTTTACCGTTAACGATTAGGTTACCGCCTTCAACTTCAACAGTACCGTTGAAACGGCCGTGAGTTGAGTCGTACTTCAGCATGTATGCCATGTATTCAACGTCGATAAGGTCGTTGATACCAACAACTTCGATGTCATTGCGCTCTTGCGCTGCACGGAATACGAAACGACCGATACGGCCAAAACCATTAATACCTACTTTGATAGTCATTGTAGTTGCTCCACAACTTAATTTCTGATTAAAGATAACTGGTAGTAAAATTACAGAATCCAGTCTAAATCTGCAATAGATAATCCGACTTAACTTGTTTAATGTCAAAAAAAAGCGACGCTTTTCTTAACAATTGAGTGTAAGTGGTTGAAAATTGACCATTGCTAGTGGTTCTGCACCCTTCCAGTTGGGTAAAATACCTCTAAATGACGATTCACTTATGAGTGTATATGTACAATGTTTTCTTGTGAGAAAGTATGTGCTACAAAACGACTCATATGCAAGCCTTTATAGAAAAAAGTAAATATAATAAGTGATAATGTGGAGAGATATTAACGTGATTCAAAAGGAAAAAAATATGATAAAGCCTGATGAATACTGGCGTGAGCGCCTAACAGACGATGAGTTTGAAGTGTGTCGTTTGCGTGGTACTGAAGCCCCTTTTAGCGGAAAGTTGTTACACAACCATAAGACGGGTGTGTATAGCTGCACATGTTGTCAAACCCCTTTATTTCTGTCGGATAATAAATATGACTCGGGATGTGGATGGCCGAGTTTTGATGCACCAATCAACGACGAAGCGGTACGCTATATAGAAGATCTAAGTCACGGAATGAAGCGTGTAGAGATTCGTTGTAGCGCCTGTGATAGCCACCTAGGTCACGTTTTTCCTGATGGTCCGAAGACAACTGGCGAACGTTTTTGTGTTAATTCTGTGTCGTTAATTTTCAACAAAAATGACGAAAGTACGAAATAACCTGTAACTAATGTTTAATCCTTACAGATCGCATTTGTCGATGAAATTGTAATGAACAGCCCAAGATTTCAGCGTTAACTCTAGTACAAATAAAAACAGCTACCATGATGGTAGCTGTTTTTTTTTAATTTGTTGAAGAGGCTATTTGGTCGCCTAAGATTACTCGTAGCTTTTTACAACAGCAGGGCTGTAAACGCCGTCTTCAATGGCTTCAACAATTTTGTCTGCGTCTTGATTTAACTGCTTATATTTTGGTTTTTCAAAACGATAGAGTACGGAAAGCTCAGATTCAGAGGCGATAGGCACGTTAAAGTCTTTAGCGACCATTGCCCATACATACGCTTCTTCCATATTACCTAAGCTGTGGTTAATACTAGCCATCGACTTAAAAATTTCAGTATTGACGTTCGAATTACTCGATAAGGTCAGTGCGTTATTAAGCAGTTTTAGCGTCTTCACATGGTCTCGAGTGGTGTAGAAAGTTGCTAGGGCATACTGCATCTCTGCCGTATTTAACGCATCCGTTCCTTCCAGTTGTAAGAAGCTGCGTCTAGCATTGGTATCCCCGGTTTGTGACCACAAGAAGTAGAGTGTTTCTGGCGTGTCTGATTGAGATAGTTCACTGACAATACGTTCAGACTCTTCGATGCTGTGCATTAAAGAAGTAAAACGACGCTCTTGAAGTTTAGATTGGTCGATCGTTTCTATCTGCGCGGCTAGCTCAAGACATTTTTTATAGGCGGTGACTAATTCGAACTCTTTGATCTTATTGATTTCGGTTGGATGTTTTTGAACTTCAAAGCGATGCCAGATAAGGTCGGTACGCGCTACGCGGCACTGTCCATCATTCATGTTCAGCTGTTCACAACGCAATCCAGGATTGCTTTGGCACAGCTGATCGGTATTTTTGTTTCCTTCAAGACACCCAACCAGAGTGAAAGGTAATAGGCCAATTGCCAACCATTTCATAATTTTCATATTCCTTCACTTGTGATCAAATGCACTTATTATTGGTCAGGTTCTTGACTCAATTCTGTTACGGGTTATTTTCTGGTGAAAATTGTTAAAACTAAGGCTTTACCATGGATGCAGAACAACTTCTTAGCGCAATGACACCCGAGGTCTACGAACGTTTAACCTACGCAGTTGAAACGGGTAAATGGCCAGAAGGAACAGCGCTTTCTAAAGAGCAGCGCGATTCGTGTATGCAGGCGGTTATGTTATACCAATCTAAACATAACTCTGAAGCTCAACACATGACAATTGCCGCTGGTGGCGAAATTAGCTTTAAGTCTAAATCTGAACTCAAAAAACAGTTTAAGTCAGATCAAGAAGACATTGTGAGAGTTAACCCAAATCATTAGGCTTTAAATTACAACAAAGGGGTGGCGCAGTGCCACCCCTTTTACGTTAAGTCGTTTATTTATAAATAATAAAACGATTTAGCTCACGTTAAACTGCTGCTCACATCATAGATGAGCAGCCGCTTAATATGAATCCTAACGAGCTTACAAGCTCATCTCACCACGCAGTACTTCCTGCATCTGAGTTTTCACTTCTTCGTAGCTTAGGTTTTGGCTTAATAGATAATGAAGCTTCGCTAGTGCCGCTTCCGGAGTCATATCATAACCACTCACAACTCCAGCTTCTGCTAAAGCACAGCCCGTCGCATAGCCACCCATGTTCACTTTACCTGCTAAACATTGAGTTAGGTTCACCACAATAACCCCACGCTCTGACGCGTCTTTTAGGTGCTGAAGTAGCTCTGGGTTTTGTGGCGCATTACCAACACCAAAAGTCAGCAAGATCATTGCGTTAACAGGTTGCAGCAACGTGTTACGAATCACTTCGTGAGAGATTCCCGGGTACATAGTGATTACGCCAATTGGTTGCGGTGTAATGTTATGAACCTTGAACTCACCTTCAGGTTGCTCGTTAACCACAACGTTGTTGCTTAGCTGGATATTGATACCAGCTTCCAACAACGGATTAAGGTTTGGAGAGGTAAACGCATTGAAGCCATCAGCGTGTGATTTGGTGCTGCGGTTACCACGCATTAATTTGTTGTTGAAGAACAGTGTCACTTCGTTGATTGGGTAGTTCGCCGCGATGTGCAGTGCATTCAGTAGGTTTGCTTGGCCGTCAGAGCGTAGCTCAGCAAGCGGAATCTGAGAGCCGGTTACAATCACAGGTTTGCCAAGGTTTTCTAGCATGAAAGACAACGCAGAAGCGGTGTACGCCATTGTGTCAGTACCGTGCAGGATAACGAAACCATCGTATTTGTCGTAGTTCGCGCGGATGTCATCAGCGATAGTCTGCCAATCAAGTGGCGTCATGTCTGAAGAGTCCATTAATGGCGAGTATTCGTGGATAGTGTACTCAGGCATCTCTGGACGATGGAATTCAGGCATGCCAGCAAGCTGTTTATCCATGAATCCAGCAACAGGGACATAGCCGTGATCATGCGATTTTTGCATGCCGATTGTGCCGCCGGTGTACGCGATATAGATGTGTTTTCTTTCCATGGCGATTATTACTTTAGTGTGATGTAGGGAACAGGTGGGCGATTATAGCGAATTATCATGTAATAAAAAGGGGCGCCTCACACAGAGGCGCCCCTTGATAATAAAGCGTTGAGCTTAAATTATTGAACTTGGCAGTTTAAGCAAAAAGCGTAACGGCCTTGTGGGTCGTTAAAGTTGCTTAATAGTTGGCTATCTTGAGCTAACTGCTGCGTAACAGGCTGCAAACTGCTTGGTATCATTGACTGAATATCAAGGCCAATCGACATCTGAACTTGGTTCATAAATTCTTGAATAAACTGCTCAGTGGCTGAAAGTGGCTCTTCTACCCAGTAGATGTTGTAGCTTTCGAGTTCTGCAAGTGAAGCGGCGGCTGCAATCGCGTCATCGAAGTCACCAATTTCATCGACTAAACCGTTTTGCATAGCGTCTTGACCAGTCCATACGCGACCTTGAGCAATTTTATCGACCGCATCAACATCCATTCCACGGTTTTCTCCAACTAGACCGATGAATCGGCGGTAGCCATGTTCAATACCCATCTGGAACGCATCTTTCGCACCTTGTGTTAATCCGGTTGTGACACCAAGACCAGAGAATGGTGATGTACCAACGCCATCGGTGTAAACACCAATATCATTCAAGCCTTTTTCGAAGGTAGTGATGACACTGAAGATACCAATCGAGCCAGTTAACGTCGTTGGTTGAGCAAGGATCTTGTCTGCACCCATAGAGATCCAGTAACCGCCAGAAGCAGCAAGGCTAGACATTGACACAACTACAGGCTTGCCAGCTTGCTTAATCGCTTCTATTTCATTGCGAATAACTTCTGAAGCAAATGCGCTACCGCCAGGGCTATCCACTCGAAGCACGACGGCTTTAACTTTGTCATCGTTACGAGCTTGGCGAAGTAGAGCCGCGGTTGTATCGCCACCCACGGTGCCACGTGGCTGTTTGCCATCCATAATAGCGCCGCTAGCAACAATCACAGCAACATCGTGTGATTCACTGTTCATTTCTGGAAGCATGGTTGCACGGTACTCGTAGTAGCCAAGTGCGTTGTAGCTGTCTTGACCATCACTGCCGAACACATCTGCAAGCTCTAGTCGAACTTGTTGGCGAGTGGCTAGCTCATCTACTAAACCAAGCTTTTCCGCCAGTTTTGCGATATCGCCATCGACAGACTCAAGCTCTTTCAAGAAAGTGTCCATGCTAGGGTTGAGTGTCTTCGCATCAATTTGGCGGTTATGGCTCACATCATCAACGTAAGCGCTCCATAGTTGACCTAACCAACGTGAGGCCGACTCTTTTGCTGCGTCAGACATGTCGTCACGAATGAAGGGTTCAATAGCCGATTTGTAAGTACCCACGCGGAACACATGAGTATTCACATCGAGCTTCTCTAACAAGGTTTTGTAGTAAAGCGAGTAGGCGCTGTAACCTTTAAGAAGTACGCCACCATCAGGTGACATGTATACCTTAGTTGCGTAGCTTGCTAGGTAGTATTGGCTTTGGTTGTAGAAGTCACCTACTGCATAAATTGGTTTACCTGAAGCTTTAAACTCATTTAAGGCTTTAGCAATGTAGCGCAGTTTAGTGAGGTTGGTTTCTGGCAGCTCTTTAAGCGCCAAAACAATACCGGTTACATTGTCATCGTCTTTGGCGTAGCGAATGGTTTCAACGATATCAAAGAGAATATTTTCTTTTGGAAGGTCTTTACCCAGTAGCGAACCGGTAACGGAATCCATCGGATTAATATAGCGGCTTTGTTCAACAATCGGGCCTGACAGGTTTAGCACTAAAGCAGATTGTTGTGGCACGGTTGGTGGCGCTGTGTCTGAGTGGAAGTACACAAAGTAGATAACGGCGATACTAAGTAAGAAGATTAAGTTAACAAGCGCAACACGTACAAACGTAATCAGCTTCCAAACCCCTTTGAAGATCATACCTATAAATTTGAATATTTTTTTCATTCTGTCTCCGCAGTGAGATTACGTCGCTTTAACAAGCAGCAGTACCATTAATCTCAATAATATGAACTGCTTAGTATCCTACGATAATTCCCTAACTCAAACTATACCAACAAGTGTTAATCGATTTATATTCTCATTAAGTGTAGCCAAATTAAGAACTTCTGAACGATTAATACCTTCAGCATTATGATCAGTGTTACAAAAATGTAAACGGTTGTTTGAACTTTTGGTGATTGAGTTATACTGTGGTCAGACCACAAGGATAAATAATAGAAGTGATGTCTGCCATGTACCCACATTTACTTGAACCACTCGATCTTGGATTTACTCAGTTACGAAACCGTGTATTGATGGGATCAATGCACACAGGTTTAGAAGAGCATAAAGAAGGCCTGCATAAACTCGCCGCGTTTTACGAAGAGCGAGCAAAAGGAGGCGTTGGCCTAATTGTTACAGGTGGCTTTTCTCCGAACTTACGTGGCAGATTATCCCCATTTAGTGCTGAATTCAGCAAAGTTAAGCACGCGAAAGCACACCAAGTTGTTACCGAAGCGGTACACAAGCACGGCGGGAAAATTGCGTTGCAGCTACTGCACGCTGGTCGATACGCGATGCACCCATTCGCGCAAAGTGCTTCGGGTATAAAAGCACCAATCGCCAAGTTTGCGCCAAGTGAAATGAGCCCTCGCCAAATCAAAAAGACCATCAATGCCTTTGCCAACAGTGCAGAGCTTGCTCAAGTTGCAGGTTACGACGGCATTGAAATCATGGGCTCTGAAGGCTACTTGATTAACCAATTCATCTGTAAGCGTACCAACATGCGTTACGATGAATGGGGCGGTTCTTATGAGAAGCGTATGCGTTTCCCGCTAGAGATCGTGAAATCGATTCGCGAAGCTGTGGGCAAGGATTTCATCATTATCTTCCGACTGTCGATGCTGGATTTGGTTGAGCAAGGCAGCACCTTTGAAGATGTTGTGTTGCTGGCTCAAAAGCTTGAAGAGGCAGGTGTTACTATTATCAATACTGGTATCGGTTGGCACGAAGCGCGCATTCCGACTATCGCGACACAAGTACCACGTGGCGCGTTCTCTTGGGTTACCGAGAAAGTGAAGCCGTATGTCTCTATTCCAGTGATTACATGTAACCGTATTAATACTCCAGAAGAAGCAGAACGCATTATCAGTTCCGGTCAGGCCGACATGGTTTCTATGGCTCGCCCTTTCTTGGCTGACCCTGATTTCGTTAACAAAGCCGCACAAGACCAAGCTCAGTTCATCAACACCTGTATCGGTTGTAACCAAGCGTGTCTTGATAACGTGTTCAAAGGGAAACGTGCGAGTTGTTTGGTTAACCCACGAGCTTGTTATGAGACTGAAATTGTTGTTCAACCTGCGCCAGCTACCAAGACGATTGCTGTAGTGGGTGCTGGCCCAGCCGGCTTGGCTTGTGCGACAACATTGGCGCAGCGCGGCCACAAGGTAGATTTGCTAGAGAAGAACGATCGTATCGGTGGTCAGTTTAGACTGGCAATGCAAATCCCAGGCAAAGAAGAATTTAGAGAAACGATTCGTTATTTTGCCAACCAAATCGATGCATCGGGTGTCAATCTTAAGCTAGATACTGAAGCCACGTTTGAAATGCTACTTAAGTACGATGAAGTGGTGATGGCGGCAGGTGTAGAGCCAAGAAAACTGAATATCGAAGGCATTGAGCACGAGAACGTGGTCGATTACCAAACCTTAATCCGCGAAAAGACACCAGTAGGCGAAAAGGTCGCTATTGTTGGTGCTGGTGGTATCGGGGTCGATGTGGCAACCATGCTCACCGAGCCAACGTCACACAGTCTAGACGATTGGCTACATGAGTGGGGCATTGATAAGAATATGGAACACCCAGGTGGCCTGTACCCTTACCCGGATTCATTCAGTGACAAAACGGTTTGGGTGATGCAGCGTAAAGCGGGTCGTGTTGGTAAAGGCCCTGGTAAGACTACAGGTTGGATTCACAAACGCACGCTAGAAAAACGTGGTGTGAATTTATTGGGTGGCGTGAGCTACAACAAAATTGATGACCAAGGTCTGCACATCAGCGTTGGTAAAAAAGAGCAGGTACTCGATGCCGATTCGGTTATCGTGTGTGCAGGTCAAGTATCGGTGAGACCGTTTGAAGATATGTGGCAAGAGTTCGGTGGCAAACTGCACGTGATTGGTGGTGCTGATTATGCCGGTGAGCTAGATGCTGTGCGCGCAATCCGTCAAGGTGTTGAGTTAGCGATTAAGTTATAGAATTAGCAATCAAACCGTAATCTTATCGGCAGATATGCTTATCTGATCTGCCTAGACAGATGTTTGAACAAGGCTCCTAAGTCATAGATTTAGGAGCCTTTATTGTTTCTAATTTAGGTCAAATGTGCAGTCGTTGAGATTTATTATCGTTTGTATTCTGTGCTAAAGTTCAAGTATACAAATAATAAAGAAATAGTAAGGACTTCAAATGGATGCTTTGGATCTACTGCTCAACCGACGCTCTATCGCAAAACTCTCTGATCCAGCACCTGAAGGTGTCGCGTTAGAAAACATCATCAAAGCTGGCTTACGTGCTCCTGACCACGGTGCACTTACACCATGGCGCTTTGTTATCGCGCAAGGTTCAGGGCTACAGAAGCTATCTGACATCTTGGTTCGTGCTGCTGAAGTGGAAGAAAGCGAAGAAGCGGTGATCGAGAAAGTCAAAAAGGCACCGTTCCGAGCTCCTATGGTGATCACCGTGATTGCGAAAGTCACCGAGCATGAGAAAGTACCAGCGATTGAACAACATCTTTCTGCAGGCTGCGCGGCGCAAGCAATGCAAATGGCCGCAGTCGCTCAAGGTTTCCAAGGTTTTTGGCGTTCAGGTAAATGGATGTTCCACCCAGAAGTTCATCAAGCATTTGGCCTCGAAGGCGACGACGAAATTGTTGGTTTCCTATACCTTGGCACTCCAGGCTGTACACCAATGAAAGTACCAGAGCGTGACTTCTCTAAGTTTGTTGAGTTCTTGTAAAGAGCACTGAAGCTGAATAGTGGAATGTTAACTGTATAAACAACCAGTTTTTCTTGATTTCTAGGGGTCACATTAGATAATGTGGCCCTAATTGTTTGTAGCATCTGGAAAAACATGTCTCGCCTTATTATTGCTGAAAAACCAAGCCTCGGCCGCGCGATCGCCGCTGCACTGCCTAACCCACAGAAGAAAGACCAAGGGTTCATCAAATGTGGTAACGGTGATGTAGTGACTTGGTGTATTGGACACTTATTGGAACAGGTTGAGCCAGACGCTTATGACGAGCGTTACAAGAAATGGAACTTGGCCGATCTTCCTATCGTGCCAGAGCAATGGCAGCTTAGACCACGCAAGACTTCGAGCAAACAGCTCACGGTGATCCGAAAGCTATTGAAGGACGCCACTCAAATTGTCCACGCCGGAGACCCAGATAGAGAAGGGCAGCTTCTGGTTGATGAAGTGATCGATTACTGCAAAGTCTCTAAAGCCAAGAAAGAGTCGATGGAAAGGTTGCTTATCAGCGACTTAAACTTACCTGCTGTAAAGCGTGCGCTCTCTCAAATGCGCAGCAATCGCGATTTTATCCCTCTTTCTATTTCAGCATTGGCCCGCTCTAGAGCCGATTGGCTGTATGGTATGAACATGACTCGCGCTTATACCTTGCTGGGTCAAAAAGCCGGTTACCAAGGCGTACTGTCGGTAGGGCGTGTGCAGACACCAGTACTTGGTTTGGTGGTGAGGCGTGATGAAGAGATCGAAAATTTCATTCCAAAAGATTACTTCACTTTGCATGCCTTGATTCCTTACCAAAATAACGGGCAGAGCTTTGATATTCGTGCTCGCTGGAAACCAAGTGAAGCATGTAAGCCATGGCAAGATGAAGAAGGCCGTGTACTCAATCGAAAGTTGGTTGAAAACGTCGCTCAGCGAATCGCAAACCAACCTGCAACCGTCACAGAGTCAGAGCAAAAGCAAAGTAAACAAGCAGCGCCACTTCCTTACTCTCTGTCTGCCTTGCAGATTGATGCCTCCAAACGTTTTGGCATGAGCGCTCAGCAGGTGTTAGACACTTGTCAGTCTTTATATGAGAAACACAAACTCATTACTTACCCACGTTCTGATAGCCGCTATCTTCCAAAAGAGCACTACTCGCAGCGAGAATCAATTGTTGACGCCATCGCCAATAATGCGAAAGAGCTACAAAGTGGTGCGCAAGGCGCAGATCTTTCACTGAAATCAAAAGCATGGAACGACAGTAAGGTCGATGCTCACCACGCAATCATCCCAACCCCGAAGAAATCATCGGTGAATGGTTTGTCTGCGAATGAGATGAAAATCTATCAACAAATTGCTCGCCAATATTTGATGCAGTTCTATCCACCGGCTGTGTTTGCGGACGCTAAGTTAGTGTTTGATATCGCTGGTGGTGTGTTCATCGCGAAAGGGCGTCAGCTTATCAACCCAGGTTGGAAAGTGTTGATGGGTAAAACTGACACCGAAGATAAAGGTGATGGTACTGATACAGTTCCACCGCTAGATAAAGGAACCGTGTTGACCTGCCGTGAAGGTGTCATTGGCGATAAGAAAACCGAACCACCAAAGCATTTCACGGAAGCGACATTGCTTCAAGCGATGACAGGTATCGCGCGTTTTGTCGCGAACAAGGACCTGAAAGCTATTTTGAAAGAGACTGATGGTCTTGGAACAGAGGCGACTCGTGCGGGCATTCTGGATACGCTTTTCAAAAGGCAACTGCTAACGCGCCAAGGTAAGAGTATTCATAGTAGCCCTGCAGGTAGAGGTTTGATTCATGCCCTACCTGAGGATTCGACCTTTCCGGACATGACAGCACACTGGGAACACCAGCTACAGGGCATGGCCGAGCGTAACCAAGCGTATCAACCTTTCATGCAAGCGTTGGAAAGCAAAATTGATGGCCTAATGGGGCGAGTGAAAACAGGGGAAGTGCCGGAATCGCTTCGTCATCTCCCTAAAGTTGAGAGACCCGCTTTTAAACGTCGCAAAGGTGGCGGTACGAAGAAGTCTTATGCCAAGAAAGGTACCTATGCTAAGAAAGGCGCTTCAGCTAAAAAAGGATCTTAAAGCTAGCGTTTGCAAGTGTTCCAGTTAGCGTCCGACTTTACGTCCACAACGCTTAAACAACTGTTGCCAATACTCAACATGGCGACGAGTTGATGCGCGAAAGGCTTGGTGCGTATCTTGGATGGGGAAGTAGTAGCTGTGCAGTTCTGGTTGAGCATCAAACATTGCCAGCTGCGGAGCAAGCTGTTGATAGTAGCCATCCAGTTGCGCCATGTACGGCTGTACCTTACCAATATATTGTTGTTCGAACACGTTGTTGAGGTAACGGAACCTAGTGGTGTCTCGCTGTTTTCCGCAGATAATATTGGCATCAAAAGTAGTAAGTTGCTCGGTGATGGTGTCAAGCTCAACCGACGCGCGAGCAAGCGAATAATACAGATCCCCAAGGGTAGAGCTCTTCTCTAACACCTCTTGCACCTCTGTGGTCTTACCCGAAACAAGTGGTGTATTTAACGAATGGTTAAGATGCTCCAAGGCGTCGCTCGTCTGTCTTACTTGTTGACCAATACCCTGACGCAGCCACTGACTACCGCGCATCTGTGACTGCATAGCATCACTAGCATAAATCAGGTTCCATTGGTGGAGTGGAAATTGTGCGAGCTTCTGTTGCTCGATCCCTCTCAAGAGCTCGATGATTTCTGGGTCTAGCTCATCACTGGATAAGCACTTGCCTACGCCCTCGAGTAGAGCAACTTGATAATCGTAATTGCGGAATTCGTCCGCGACTTTTCCGAGTACTGAGTTACGCTCAGCAATCAGGTTGAAAAGTCCACATTGGCGAAGTTGATAGCTGTCGATTAGCCCAATAGAAACAGAGGGGACGTTTAGCAATAGCTCTCGCTTTCTTGGTAACCCCTTAAACTCCCAGTCTTGTTTGAGCTCTTCGGCATCTTGTACTCTGGCTACCTTGGTTTGATAGTCATCGAACAAGTCTCCAGGGCCTTCCCCAAAACATCCTCCGAGCACTACGGTGATTAAAAGCAGTGGTGAGCGTTGTGCGAAGTTTGTAAGAAGGCGAAGATTCATGGGTACCTACCAGTCTATTTCACTACCATCGAAATTGAAGAAGTGACCACTTACTTCAGTGCTGGCAGATGCGATGACTTTAATAAGACCAGACGCTGAAGTGTTTGTGTCAATAAGGGCATTAGGGCCACCCATTTCTGTCTGTACCCAACCTGGGTGCAGTGCCAATACCGTGAAGCCGTTGCTGGTTAGATCGTTGCTTAAACTTTTAACAACCGAGTTGAGAGCTGCTTTAGAGGAGCGGTAGATGTAGCCTCCGCCAGATGTATTTTCTGCCATGCTGCCCACTCGAGAAGATAAACAAGCGATCTTTTTCACATCACTGGCTTCTAGAATAGGAAGAAGTGTTTCAACTAGCTTCAATGGCGCAATAGTGTTGACCTCAAAAACGCGTCGCCACTCTTCTACGTTGGTGTTACCCAGTCCGTAACCTTTAGGACCGTAATAGCCAGCATTGTTAATCAGAATATCAATGCGCTGTATTTGAGCAGGTAGCTTGCTGGTGGCTTGATAATCAGTGATGTCCAGTTGAATGCAGGTTAAGTTGCTGTGGTGTTCTGCGAGTGACAGTAACTCATGTGCCGATGAAGTATCACGATAGGTAGCGTAAACGGTGTGATTGTCCTTAAGGTATTGCTGAGCAAGGCTTAAACCAATGCCTCGGTTTGCTCCAGTAATAAAAATAACGCTCATGGTGATTCCTTTTCAGTTCAATTAGTTAAGTTTGATGGCTTAACACCAGAAAATCAACGGCCCACCAACTGGCCATTAGCATTCCGACAAAAATCATTACTGCTGTCGCTGAGCCACAGATCACCCCAAGGGTAAGTATTAGGTTTTTCATTACTTTCTCCGAATATATTTAAGGATAATGATAATTGTTATCATTAATTTGGGTTGTCGCCAAGTCTGATGCTGTTATGATTTTGAGAAAGATAAGCAATTAACTCGATTATGATTCCTTTAATTTACCACCCAATTTATTCGCAGCTGCCTTTACCAGAAGGCCATCGTTACCCAATCAACAAATACCAGTTGTTACATAGTGCGGTTGAGGCGCTAATGGATAGCGATCCACTTTGGAAGAATATGTTTGAAGTGTTTGAACCAAAGCCGGTGTCGGTAGAACAAGTCAAACAGGTTCACGACGGTGACTATGTCGATTTGCTTGTTTCTGGGAGTTTGCCAGCGGCGAAGATGAGACGCATTGGTTTTCCGTGGAGCGAACAGTTGATTGAAAGGACGCTCTATTCAAGCGGCGGCACTTGCCTAGCTGCGGATATGGCCATTGAGAGTGGGTTAGCCATTCACTTGAGTGGAGGCTATCACCACGCGCACCATGATTTTGGCAGCGGATTTTGTTTGTTGAATGATCTGGTGTTGGCAGCGAAGCATGCACTTACCTTTGAACAGGTTGATAAGGTGCTGATCGTAGACAGTGACGTACACCATGGCGATGGTACGGCGACACTCTGCCAAGAGAGCGATGAGATTATTACTCTGTCTTTCCACTGCGATAAAAACTTCCCTGCAAGAAAGCCATTATCGGATCTGGATGTGCCATTAAGTCGCGAAACGGAAGATGGAGAGTTTCTGCGTTGTTTTGAGCAAGTGACTAAGCTGGCGATTGCGCATCACCAACCTGATTTGATCATTTATGATGCAGGTGTCGATATCCACCAAGATGACGAGTTGGGTTACTTGAATGTATCGACGCAAGGGATCTTTGAACGAGATTGCTTCATGATTAACTTAGCAAAATCAGAGTCTATTCCAATGGCGTGTGTTGTTGGGGGAGGTTATCGTACCCAGCACCAAGATTTGGTACCGATTCACATGCAGCTTTTGAAAGCAGCACTAGCAGCGGATAGTTGACCGTCTAAGCCAGGTTTTCTTCAGATACAAAAAAGCCGCTGATTTCTCAGCGGCTTTCTTTAATGTGGTGGAGGGATAGGGATTTGAACCCTAGAACCGCTATTAACGGTTGCCGGTTTTCAAGACCGGTGCTTTCGACCACTCAGCCATCCCTCCGATGCCGCGTATAATATAAGGGTGGCTTTGGCTTGTAAATACCCTTATTAACTGACTGCTTTATTTATGAACGCTTTTCGATATTTTTGTATTGAATGGCCATTTATTGTGCGCTTTGCTGATGTTTTATCGTAACCAACAACTAAAAACGGATAGCTAAAAGTTAAAAGAGAATGCTAAAGAACTGCATGAGTCACGAGAGTTGTGAACTAGATAGATAATAACTGGAATCTTTAGTTGAGAGCTCGGCTAGGTAACAAAGGGGGGAAGGCGAGATAACCGTGAGTCTCGTTATTAACGGCTACCCGGTTTACTTAGTCTGAGAAGGAAACATAAAGATAAGTAGTAAACCCCAGATGCAAAAAAGCCGCTGATTTCTCAGCGGCTTTCTCTAATGTGGTGGAGGGATAGGGATTTGAACCCTAGAACCGCTATTAACGGTTGCCGGTTTTCAAGACCGGTGCTTTCGACCACTCAGCCATCCCTCCAGTGGCGTGAATAATATAAGGGCATGAGGATCTTGTAAACCCCTAATTTACATAAATTTGTTCTCTTGCTTGTTTTCTAGGCATTAACGGCAATAAAAAAGGGAAGCTACTGGCTTCCCTTTTTAGTTTGGTGATCATTTAATCATTCTTTGCGTAGAATCGCTGTAATTCAGTGAGACCTTGCATTAGAACTGGTAAGCGAGGGCTTACATTTTTTAGTCGTTGGTAATCTTGGTCGTACAGCTTGTAGTTACCAAACTTATCTAACACCGTAGTTTGCTTATCTGTCACAAGCGCTAACTCACGAGAATCACCCGCAAGAACCCATTTTCTCTTACGCTCATCAAACAAGCTACGGCCGCTGCTAAAGTCAGTTGGGTTTGAAGATACACCCAGTAGCTCTTGCATTAGTGTTACTGAAATATCTAAGTGGCTAGAGCGGTGAGTGTACTCAGACGCTGATTTACCTGGCCAGCTGATAAACAGAGGAACCTGCAGTTGATAACGGCTGTAGTTAGAGTTTGCACCCCAGCTGTTAGTCTTGGTTTCGTTAAACTCAGTACCGTGATTAGAGGTAATGATAACTACCGTATTATCGATAAGATCTAAGCGTTCCAATTCAGCGTAGATGGTTGCAAGCTGTGTGTCCGCTGCTTGAGCTGATTTTTGGTAATCGGCAGCAAAACGTTCTGCGGTTGTTAACGCTGAATCTGATTCTGCTTCTGAGCTTGCAAAGTTGTCCAGTGTTGTTAGCTCAATAAAGTTGAACCAAGGACGTTTGGCTTTCGGTGATTCCACCCAGTTTGACCAGGCTTGGATTGCACTGTGGTCATTAAACGTCGCTTGCTCTGACATGATTTTACGGCCTCGGAAGATGATGTCCGAGTACAGTGCATCGTCAAAGTTGTCACCGCTGAATGCAGCAAACTTGTAATTGTGGTTATCTAATACATCCAACAGAACTGAACTTGCACCTTGAGCTTCAATACTGCTTGCGTAGCTGCTAGGAAGGCCATAGAACAAGCCAAAAATACCAAACATGTCGTTGCTAGAACTGTAATGGTTGGTGAAATTGATCGACTGTTGTGCAAATGCGTAGCTGTTTGGCATTGATGTTTCGTTAAGAGCATCTGCGCGCAGGTTATTCACACTCACCATCAGGATGTTCAAATCATCACTGCGGCGGTTGTACTGAATTTCTTCTAGCGGGTAGCTAACAAGGTTTACATTGCCTTTGTTCGCTTCTAAGCGCTCTAGATATTCTTCACGGTCTAACAGACCATGTTTCTCCATAAAGCTTTTCGCTGTCATTGGATAAGACAGTGGGAAGTTCGCTTTTTGGCTCGTAATTGGGTTATAGAAGTACGCATCAGCCCACATGTAAGTCAGGTGGCTACTGATGAAACACAAGAAGAAGACGGCGGTGATTGGACGGCCGATGTGTTTATGAGAAAGTTTACGCTGCTTACGCCAAACCCATTCAGATAGGCCAAGCTGCAATAAGAAAATAAGCGGCATAACAATGAAGAGGTGCTGCAAATCAGATGTAAATGCAGATTCCTCTCCACTGAATAAAACCTCCCACACGACAGGCGTCAGGTGGAGGTTTATATTTTGATACGTTTGAGTATCAATCAACAGGACAGTTAAACCTATGGTCGCAAAGCAAACGGCAACCAAACGCAATAACTTCCTCGACGGAAGAATAAATGTGAGCGGGAACAGCACTAATAGATAGAGCGCAAATACCAAAAAGCCGAAATGACCAACCCATGAAGCAGCCAAGTAGAATTGACCCAGCAGGGTTTCTGGCCAAGCAGATTGAGTGATATAACGAGTACCAATCAACATCGCAGCAATGATGTTGAAAAATGCAAACCAGTGACCCCAACCAACCAGTCGAGATACACGATCGCTATATGAGTTTGCGCTGTCTACCATTTATAATTCTTTTATCCGTCAATCAAATTTAGTGAGACTTTTTATCTTCAAGAGAAGAAATTAAAGCCTCGGCAAATTTTTCAGCAATTCCTTTGCGTTGTGAAGCAGCAACGTTCTGATTTAAGACATTGGTTGCGATATTTCCAGCGATCATCAGTGAAAGTTCTGGTGAAGCTTTGTGCTTAGATAGTACAGCACCTACTTCAGCTAGGATTTTTTCAACTTGTTCATCTGTGTATTTAGATATAATCGGCATAAGGACTCTAATAATGATAGTAAAAGCGGCTTATGATAACCTACTATGCACGACAACTGAAACCTGAACGGTAATATTTTCACTATGAGCCTTCACCTTTCCAACGTAATTTTACACCAGCTGAGCAAGAACGATCAGGAAGAACTGATTGTTAACTATCGTGCTGAATCTCTAGAAAACGATGCTTCTTCTGAAAGCCTAGTTGCTGAACTTCATCGTGTTTTTAACTCAAAAGCAGGCAAAGGGTTTGGTTCTTTCAAATCTGACAGCGAATTCCAACAGTGGTTGCATCAACTTCGTGCTGGTGAGACAAACTTTTACGATTTTTCTCAAAAGAGTGCGCAACGTCTAAAAGACGAGCTTTCAAAATACCCATTTGCTGATGAAGGCATCCTGGTAATGGCTGAATATCAGTCTCTTGCAACTGACTACCTTTTCATTGGTCTACTGCCTTCAAACCAGAGCTTGAAGGTCACAGAAGGGCTAGATATCAGTGCGACTGACTACTTAGATATCTCTAAAATGGACATTGCCGCTCGCTTAGATCTTTCTACTTACGAGACAGACAAAGAGTCAAATCGTTACCTTACGTACATTAAAGGACGTGTTGGTCGTAAAGTGGCTGACTTCTTCTTAGATTTTCTTCAAGCGGAAGTAGGTCTGGATGCAAAACTGCAAAACCAGGTGCTGATGCAAGCGGTAGAAGATTTTGTTTCTGATTCTAAATTAGAGAAAGAGGAAGCGATCAGCTACAAAAAGCAGGTTGCTGATTACTGTAACGAGCAGTTAAAAGCGGGTGATGAGGTTCAAGTGCGTGAACTGTCTGGCGAATTACCAGCAAGCTCAGATGGCACCAGCTTCTTTGACTATACTAGTGAGCAAGGCTACGAGTTAGAAGACAGCTTCCCTGCAGATCGCGCAACTATGCGTAAACTAACAAAATTTGTTGGTGCTGGTGGCGGTTTGAATGTTAGTTTTGATAGTCTGCTTCTAGGCGAGCGTATCTTCTATGATCCGGAGACAGATACACTAACGATTAAAGGCACACCGCCCAACTTACGTGACCAACTGACTCGTAATAAGTCATAGTCCGAAGTGAATAGTAAGCGGCAGTAGGATGCTGTCGCTTGTTTTTGTGCTTTGTGTCTTCGCCATGGCAATAATGGCTTCAAGTTAACACGCACAAGGAATATAGATGGAACAATCAGTAGCAAAGCCCACTCGCTTTAATAAACCAGCCACTTTCTTAGTTGTGATTTTGGTTCTGTGGCTACTTCCTTCATTGGCACTTCTCAACCTAAGCCGTTCCTACACAAACTCTCTTGCTCAAATCGAAGAGCTGGGTATTCGCGTTAACGAATTAAGACAGTCACTCTATTTCTCGGAACCACTTCGCGTCTCACGCATCAATGAGTTAGCTCTTGACGCTCAATTAGTTTATTCGATTCGACTTCAGATCGAATCCGATTTCCAAAACGCATTTTTCCGCCCTGACGTAAACCAACTGCTTTATGTGGCAGACCAGTTCTTGGACAAATTTGACGAGTTCATTCCAATCGAAAGTCAGGTTCAAGAGATTGTCGATAACATCAAGCTGTTACGTGCAGATAAGCAGTTATCTCCTAAGTTAAAACCGTTGCTAAATGAATTTGGTGTAGTGGTGTTTGAGGCGATGTACTCAGACAGCCAAAGCTCATCGGCGACTTACCGAGCTTTTGATTCTATTCTCGAGAAATCTTACAAGTTGAAAACGCCAGAGCAAGACGCGATTCAACAACTACTGGCTGATGCTTCCGCATTGCTCGTAGATTACGCACAGCTAAACTTTTTAGTCGATAAGATTAAGCAGAACTCGGTGAACAAGCAGATCATTAAGTTAGAGTCAGAATATCATGAGCGCCAGTTTAATTTGCTGGTCGCAATGTTAGGTCTGAGCTTGGCTGCTATGGTGGCTCTGATTGTTTGGAGCGCGAGTGTCAGAAAGGCCTCTCCGCAATTTGCAGTTGACCAGAATACCTCTCCTGAACCTAGCGAAGAAAGGGTTGTTCAATTTGCTGATAAGGATGAGGAACTGTTTTCAGAAAGCAGTGGTGATTCTTCTCCTTTGGCAACCGAGCAGCACGAGACTAAACAAGAAGTACCAGAAACGGTAGTGAATGAGCCATCAGACTTTCTACAGCAACAGCAACAGCAACAGAAACAGAATGCGAACATTGAAAGTCAACCAAATACGATTGAGGCACCAACAGCTGAGCGACACGTTGCCAGTGTGACGGATTCGAAACCAGCGATTGATATTGAAGAGATGCTCGAAACACTCGATGGCGATGCAGAGTCGGTTGAATTGTTGCTTGGAGTGTTTGTTCAAGACCATGCGGACGACTATGAGAAGTTTAAAGCGCTACTGACTAAAGATGAAACCTCAGCCGCACGTGTTGTTCATAGCTTAAAAGGTGTGGCAGGTAGCATTAAAGCGTCGCGATTAGCCATTATTGCCGCAAGTATTGAGATGACAATGAAACAATCTCGAGCGATCAGCGAACACGACTTGAATGAACTCGAGCTGGCGATAAAAGCCTCTGTGGATTCTGCTGTCGAATATTTAGATAATCAGCGTTAACTTTTGCGGGAGTTTTGACAATACTCTGACGAAGTGTTCATACAATCCGCGCCCTTAGTCTTTGTCAGAGGTTTATATGTTACGAGTTTCGAGTCGAAGTTGGATGGTGTTGGTGCTTAGTATTGTGCTAAGTGGTTGTTCTCTATTGGAAGTTAAGTTAGATAGTCAAACGACGCCTCTCACTCAACAAGAGCTGAATGCTCGGCTCATGACGCGTGAATACGCAAAGCTGTTTTTTACACAAGTTGAAGACTCGGCTGATTTAATCGCGCAATCTTATCCTGCTGATGACACCTTACATCAATCTTACGTTTTGCTTTGGAAGATCCATGCTGAGCAGGGCTTACAGCAAGCGGCTTACCAAACCTCTCCGATGTCTGCACTCATTGATACTTGGGTGTTTACTGCGCAAATGAATCAATTCTATGCCGAAGGTGAAGGAGCGAATCTGTTCACGACGGATCATGCGGCTAACACTGCACGTTCTCTCAACCAAGAAGCAGAGAAGCTAGCAAAGGGCGTTTTGAGCTCGAGTGACTTTAAGAAGAGCAAAGCATTCGTTGCTGAGTTTGTTGCGAGCAACCCATTTAACGACCTAACTTTCAGAAGCACGCCTGCTTATCGAGAATGGTTAACTTACCTTGGAAAAGATGAATCACAGATTGTTCAGAGTCTAGGTACCATGCCAGAAGCGATGAGCGATGCATCCGATCGTTTAAGCCTGATGGCGGATCAAACGCCAAAGCTGATGTCTTGGAAAGCAGAGTTAGTGGCGATGAATAGCTCGCTGACGGGGGAAGATTTATCTATGACATTAGAAAGCCTTCGCCAAACGTCAGCAAGCATGCAGGACTTTATTGAGAACAATCCTGAATACATGCAAACACTGGCTTCTATTATGTCGGCAGAAATGCAGCCGCTGCTTAATGATCTTAGCGACAAAACAGACCAAAAACTGGCTATGCTGAGTGATGAGCGTGTGGCGTTAGAAAAGATGGTCACGCGTGAGAGAGAAGCGTTAGTTCAGATGATCGAGAAAGAGCGTATCGAGATCGCGGGTATCGTGACATCAGAAAGAGAGTTGTTCACTCAAGATTTAGATCGCGTTTCGCAAGAAGTGGTTGTACTCGCGATTGATAAGCTGATGGAGCTAATCAAGGGTGTGATTATCTACTTTATTCTGTTTATCTTGGTGGTGTTCTTCGCACCATTAGGTATCGGTTATTGGCTGGGTAAACGAACCGCAAATAAATAACCCAATAAAAAGAGCGCTCTAGGGCGCTCTTTTTTGTCTATGCCATTAAGGTTTTGTACTTACGCTCTCTGGCTTAGAGTGATGGAGACTAGGCTTGTTGCTTAGTCAGCTCTGCCGCTTCTTCCGTTTCAACGGCTGGTACTGTTGGTTCACATTTATCAACGAACCAACCCATGTAAGAGGTTACGATAGTCACGATGATACAGATGAAGCTTAGCCACATGAATGGTGCGTACGACAGCGTTGCAACGCCTAGGATGCTCGCCATGTAGATACCGTTGTCACTCCAAGGCACCATACCTGATGTCAACGTACCACCGAACTCAGCGTTACGAGATAAGTTCTTACGCTTGTAACCTAGACGGTCGTAGTTCTTAGCACAGATTTTTGGTGTAAGGATCAGTGATACGTACATTGCAGAGCCAAATACGTTACCCATGAAAGCCGTACCGATTGTGCTTGTTGCTAGCGAACCTGCGCTGTTTACGCGGCGTTCGAATACCTTCGCAATTGTCTCTAGCACGCCGACTTTATCTAGCAAGCCACCAAAGCCTAAACCAAATACGATAACCGCAACCGAACCCAGCATTGAAGACATACCACCGCGGTTTAGGATTGAGTCAATGAAGTCCACGCCAGAGGAGATAGAGAATGGTGCCCATGCTGTGTTGAATGCTGTTAGGAAGTCGATCTCTTGAATCATAACTGCCCAGATAATACCTAACAGAGAACCAAAGCTGATTACCGGGAATGAAGGCATACGGAAAGCCAGTAGACCTAATACGATCAGTACTGGAACAAATGAATATGGCGTGATGTAGAACTGAACTTCCATCGCTTTGATAACAGATTCTACTTGGCTCATGTCAACGTTACCGGCGTAGTGGAAGCCAAACGCGGTAAACATGATGCCAGTAATAACGTAGCTGATTAATGCTACAGGCAGCATGCCTTTGATGTGTTCAACCACTTCTACGTTAGACATAGAAGAAGCCAAAATTACTGAATCAGAAAGTGGAGACATTTTGTCACCAAAGTAACAACCTGAAAGTACTGCACCTGCCGTAATTGGCGCAGGAACACCTAGGCCTTGGCCAATACCCATCATCGCAATACCCGCTGTACCAGCAGCACCCCAAGAAGTACCAGTAGCCAACGCTGTTAGAGAACAGATGATCATGGTCGCCAAAAGGAAGATAGAAGGATGGATAGCTTTTAGACCATAGTAAATGATGGTCGGTACGATCCCGCCAGAGATCCAAGTACCAACAAGAGCGCCAACGGCTAAAAGTATTAAAACTGCGCCTAAACCGTTAGATATTCCTTTTAGTGCTGCTTTTTCTAAGTCTTTGTATTGGTGTCCAAGACGAATACCAAGCACCATGATAATGAACCAACCAATGTACAAGGCGAGTTGGATTGGAAGGTCAAGCTTTGCTGTAAAGGAAAAAGCAAGGGATAGAAA
The DNA here is from genome assembly GCA_041879415.1 of Vibrio chagasii. Lineage (NCBI taxonomy): Bacteria > Pseudomonadati > Pseudomonadota > Gammaproteobacteria > Vibrionales > Vibrionaceae > Vibrio > Vibrio chagasii. The sequence goes on from CP090851.1 coordinate 536,050, forward strand.
TAGTCCTAACGCGATGAATACCTGCATCAGGTTCGGTAGGCGAGTTTTACTCTGCTTCATAAAAGCCTCTTGTGATTTCGAGCATTTATAGTGCTTCATTATATTGTGGGGTACTAAATGGACACTACAGTAATTAGATTATTATATCGAAAAAATACGCCTAAGTTGTGATATTTGACTGCATATCGGACCCATTATGGTTTCATAATCTAAATTTTTGTTAAATTCATGATTGTTACATGTTTAATTCTGTCGCACGTTGTTTCCGTTTTGTAAAATAAAATGCCAATTAACCATGGTTTAATAGAGGTAATTACTGTTTGTGATCGGGGTTTGATTGTTAGATTTAGCGCGATAAATGGCTGAATTTAACGGGGTTGGTGTTTCTATCAATAGAGTGGAGGCCGAATCTCTGTATTGAGATAACTTTGCGATTCATCGCGTTCACTTAAAAGAAACGAAAAAGTTACACTTTTTGACAAAAAGCGCTTGAGTTCTGTTTCTGAAAAACTTATAGATGGGGGAGAGCAATTTTTAATTTATACATGGAGAGTGAGAGATGAGAGTAGGTCTAGTTGGTTGGCGCGGTATGGTCGGTTCTGTACTGATGCAACGTATGGTCGAAGAGAAAGACTTCGACCTGATTGAGCCTGTTTATTACAGTACATCTCAGATTGGCATTCCTGCCCCTGTTCTAGGTGGTAAAGATGCGGGTCTACTTCAAGACGCTTTTGATATTGATAGCTTAAAGCAGCTTGATGCGGTTATTACTTGTCAAGGTGGCGATTACACATCAAAAGTTTACCCAGCGCTACGTCAAGCGGGCTGGAAAGGTTACTGGATTGATGCCGCTTCTACTCTACGTATGGATGCTGATTCAATCATCACTCTTGATCCTGTTAACTTGGCTCAAATCCAGCAAGGCATTCATAGCGGTACTAATACTTTTGTTGGTGGTAACTGTACTGTGAGCTTAATGCTTATGGCACTGGGCGGCCTATATGAGAAGGGCATGGTTGAATGGATGAGTGCCATGACTTACCAGGCGGCTTCTGGCGCGGGTGCTAAGAACATGCGTGAGCTTATCTCGCAAATGGGTGTGATTAACGATAGCGTGAGCTCTGAGTTAGCAAATCCTGCAAGTTCGATTCTTGATATTGATAAGAAAGTTGCTGATACCATTCGTTCATCGTCATTCCCAACAGATCAGTTTGGCGCTCCGCTGGCGGGCTCATTGATTCCTTGGATCGATGTGAAGCGTGAAAATGGTCAGAGTAAAGAAGAGTGGAAAGCGGGCGTTGAAGCGAACAAGATTCTTGGCCTAGATGGTCAGCCTATTCCAATTGATGGTACTTGTGTACGTATCGGCGCAATGCGTTGTCACGCTCAAGCACTAACGATCAAGCTTAAGCAAGACGTTCCAATGGATGAGATTGAAGAGATCATCGCAACTCACAACGATTGGGTTAAAGTGATTCCTAACGATCGTGACATTACGGCGCAAGAACTGACTCCAGCTAAAGTAACAGGCACTATGTCTGTGCCAGTAGGCCGTCTACGTAAGATGTCTATGGGTAACGACTTCCTAAATGCCTTCACGGTTGGTGACCAACTGCTTTGGGGTGCTGCAGAACCACTACGTCGTACTCTACGTATTATCTTAGCTGAGAAAGCGTAACTGCCTCATTTCTGAGAATAAATAAAGAAGAAGCGCCTGACGGCGCTTTTTTTGTATCTAATGACAAAGGCCTGACTTTAAAACCTTACATTTCGTGCGTCTTAAAGTTGGAGCTAGAAAATGAAATCGAACCTGAAAGGTTTTACTCTTATCGAGTTGGTTGTTGTTATCGTCATTATTGGTGTTTTAGCGGTTGTCGCGGCGCCTAGGTTTTTAAACATGCAACATGATGCTAGAGCTTCAGTTATGGAAGGGTTAGGAGCATCAGTTCACACCGCCGCTGATTTAGCATTCGAAAAAGCAGCCGTTGAGGGAATGGAAGGCCAAGAGTCTTATTTAATACCAGAGTATGGGCGAGTGAAGTTTGGTTACCCCGCGGTTGAAAAAGGCGGTATGGAAAACTTTTTAGCGATTGATTCTGGGTTTCATGACTTAACTAAAGAGTGGACATGGGCTGCGCACAATAATGGGCCAGTGAGTGACCCTGACCTATGGCTGATTACCCGATCGGAATATTTGTCGGATGTTCCTCCTAATGACTTTAATACCGCTATTGAGAATACGCAGTGCTACGTGAAATATACGGCTGCGATGGAAGCGAACGATGACTATCAGGTTGAAGTGTTTACCGACGGTTGTTAACAGCTAAATGAAATAATAAAAAAGAGCTCTTTAGGAGCTCTTTTTTTGGTTTCTATTCTGCCTTGTCGGAGACGACACGTTTGTCAGGGTCGGCTAATTCACTGGCACAGTGCTTACAGTAGATGGCGTCAGGGTCGTGTCCTGAACGGTTGCAGTTCGGACATTTGACTAACTCCTTGTGAGAGTTCATTTCACTACTTAGCTCGGCGGTAATTATCCCGGTAGGTACTGCAAGGATAGAGTAACCCAGTAACATTGTGAGAGATGCGATAGCCTTACCAATCGCTGTTTGCGGCACCATATCCCCGTAGCCAACGGTGGTGATGGTGACGATTGCCCAGTAGATACTGTGGGGAATACTGGTGAATCCGTTTTCTGGCCCTTCAATAACAAATATCAAAGCGCCAAAGATAACGACTAAGATGCCGACTGTACTAAAGAAGATCAGAATCTTTCGTCTTGCCATCAATAGCGAACGCAACAGGATATTTGAATCTTGTAGATAGCGAACCAACTTCAGAATTCGGAAGATACGCATGACACGCAGCAATCTCACAACGCCCATAAACGAAGCTCCTGGGAAGAAGATCGCTAGGTAAGTAGGTAGAATCGCTAACAGATCAACAATGCCATAAAAGCTGGTGGCGTAAGATTTCGGTTTTGGAGAACAATAGAGCCTTAATAGATATTCGATAGTGAATAGAGCGGTGAAAGTGTACTCGATGTAACGAAGTTCTTGAGACCACTCTGTCATTACATTTGGAATGGACTCTAGAATAAGAACCAGAAGCGAAGCCAAGATTGCAATGATCAGTGATATATCAAACGCACGTCCGGCAGGTGTATGGGTACCAAAAATGATAACGTACAAATGATGCTTGAGTGGCTTGCGTGACATAAGGGGAGGTTCGTCTTCTATTAAATGCGTTAACCGTCATTATACAAGCTTCATAATAACGAGGCGAGTGAAAGCCAAATTGCTTTACTCGCCTCAGATGTGTTCCACATTAAATAGCCGCAGTTAAGTGACTATGTGCTGTTTGTGGTTATGCTAATCCTGGGAATAGGTTACGCAAGCCATTCGCAATGAACTCGATGCCAAGTGCACCAAGAATCAAGCCCATGATACGGGTGATAACGTTAATCCCAGTTTGACCTAAAAAGCGCACGATAACAGGCGCTGAACGGAACAGAAGCCAAGAGCAAGTTGCGAATGCAATAATGCTGATACCAATACCGATAGTATCGATTGCCGCTGGGTAACGCGATCCATAGACAATGGTAGAACTGATTGCACCTGGACCCGCCATTAAAGGCATAGCTAACGGAACAACACCTATTTGTTCTTTACTGATGTACTCAGATTTTTCCTGCTTATTCTGCTTATCTTCACCTAACTTACCGCTCATCATCGAAAACGCGATGCTCAGTAACAGCAGTCCACCCGCAACACGGAATGAGTCTAATGAAATGCTAAACATGTCGAGGAGCAACTGCCCCGCCACTAGCGACACAATCAAGATAACAGCAACGGCAATATTGGCCTGAAAGGCTGTCCTGTTTCTCTCTTCTGGCGGCATGTGGGCAGTAAGAGAAACAAACACAGGCATGATGCCGATTGGGTTTACGGCTGCAACAAGCCCAAGGAAGAATTGCATAAAGATTGCGAGTTCTAAACCTTGCATGGGAGCGATCTCCAAGTAACTTAAAGTAGGAAAGTGGGTTTGATCTGACCTCGGTCAGAGTGCGTAATGTAAGGGACAAATTCAATGAGAGCGAATGAAAAAAACTAACCTGAAAAGGGGGCTGTTTTTTAGAAAAACTAATTGAGTGTCATGTCTGTAATATCATTGTTACAAGGTGTTTTCTCGTGTTTCGTGTTGTAACTTAATTTGAACGTAATGTTATCTCACGCACGCTTTTAATAAAAATTATGACAGTTTCTAGCTCGTTGCAACGGTATGGATATACTCTCAGTAGCACAGTTTTAGCCGTATACATGTAAGTGAACTGATTAAAAATGAAACTTTTTTACAGTTTATGACACGAAGTAGAAAATAATTATCTGACTGCTTGTTTTTTGCTCGATAGTAAAGTGTGATTTAAATCCATATAAATCATTAGCTTATGGTTATTTTTGCGATTGCCTTACCACTAATTGGGTAATTCTTTTTGGGTAACTGATCTGGGTCAATTTTTTTCACACACTGAAATAATATACTCAGCCCTGAAAGCAATTTACTAAGAACGCTGTTTTAAAGGGTTTAAGGCAAGCAGCGAATTTAATAAAAAGTTTTTAATATTTATTATTTTAGGAGATCCACCATGCCTGTAACTAACTTAGCGGAACTTGATGCTCTAGTAGCTCGCGTTAAAGCAGCACAAGAAGAGTTTGCAACATTCTCTCAAGAGAAAGTTGATGCTATCTTCCGCGCAGCTTCTCTTGCAGCGAACCACGCTCGTATCCCACTAGCCCAACAAGCAGTCGCTGAATCTGGAATGGGTATTGTTGAAGATAAAGTTATCAAGAACCACTTTGCTTCTGAATTTATCTACAACAAATACAAAGACGAAAAAACATGTGGCGTCCTAGAAGAAGATGACAACCTAGGCACAATGACTATCGCTGAGCCTGTAGGTATCATCTGTGGTATCGTTCCAACAACGAACCCAACTTCTACAGCAATCTTCAAATCTCTAATTTCTCTTAAAACACGTAACGGCATCATCTTCTCGCCACACCCACGTGCAAAGAACTCTACTAACGACGCAGCTAAACTGGTTCTAGACGCAGCGGTAGCAGCGGGTGCTCCAAAAGACATCATCGGTTGGATCGACCAGCCATCTGTAGAGCTTTCTAACGCGCTTATGAAGCACGACGGTATCGCACTTATCCTCGCAACTGGTGGTCCAGGCATGGTTAAAGCAGCATACTCTTCTGGTAAGCCTGCAATCGGTGTTGGTGCTGGTAACGTGCCTGTAGTTATCGATGAAACAGCTGACATCAAACGCGCTGTAGCATCTATCCTAATGTCTAAAACATTCGATAACGGCGTTGTATGTGCTTCTGAGCAAGCTGCAATCGTTGTTAGCGATGTATATGAAGAAGTTAAAGAGCGTTTCGCTTCTCACAAAGCTCACGTTCTATCTAAAGCTGACGCTGACAAAGTACGTAAAGTACTTCTTATCGACGGTAATCTAAACGCTAAAATCGTAGGTCAACCTGCTCCAGCAATCGCTGAAATGGCTGGTGTTAAAGTTCCTGCTGATACAAAAGTACTGGTAGGTGAAGGTCTTGGTAAAGTTTCTTACGATGACGAGTTCGCTCATGAGAAACTGTCTCCAACTCTAGGTCTATTCCGTGCAGACGACTTCGAAGACGCTGTTGCTCAAGCGGTAACTATGGTTGAAATCGGTGGTATCGGTCATACATCTGGTCTTTACACTAACCAAGATACAAACGCAGACCGCATCCGTTACTTCGGTGACAAGATGAAGACTGCTCGTATCCTAATTAACATCCCGACTACTCACGGTGGTATCGGTGACCTGTACAACTTCAACGTTGCACCTTCTCTAACTCTAGGTTGTGGTTCATGGGGTGGTAACTCTATCTCTGAGAACGTAGGTCCTAAGCACCTTATCAACAAGAAAACTGTAGCGAAGCGAGCTGAAAACATGTTGTGGCACAAACTACCTAAGTCTATCTACTTCCGTCGTGGTAGCCTTCCAATCGCAATGAGCGACCTAGAAGGTAAGAAACGCGCATTCCTAGTAACTGACCGTTTTCTATTCAACAACGGTTACGCTGATGACGTAGTTAGCCTGCTTAAAGCACAAGGCATTGAAGTTCAAACTTTCTTCGACGTAGAAGCGGATCCAACACTATCTGTTGTTGAGAAAGGCGCTGAAGCAATGAAGAGCTTCCAACCTGACGTAATCCTAGCTCTAGGTGGTGGTTCACCAATGGATGCTGCGAAGATCATGTGGGTTATGTACGAGCACCCAGAAACTCACTTCGAAGAACTAGCAATGCGCTTTATGGATATCCGTAAACGTATCTACAAGTTCCCTAAAATGGGTAAGAAAGCTGAGCTTGTATGTATCACTACAACTTCAGGTACGGGTTCAGAAGTTACTCCATTCGCGGTTGTTACTGACGACAAGACTGGTGCTAAGTACCCACTAGCTGACTACGAAATCACGCCAAACATGGCTATCGTTGATGCTAACCTAGTAATGAACATGCCTAAGTCTCTAACAGCATTTGGTGGTTACGATGCAGTAACTCACGCTCTAGAAGCTTACGTATCTGTTCTTGCTAACGAATACTCTGATGGTCAAGCTCTACAAGCACTTAAGATGCTTAAAGAGTACCTACCATCAAGCTACGCGAACGGTGCAAACGACCCAATCGCTCGTGAGAAAGTACACAACGCAGCAACTATCGCTGGTGTAGCATTCGCGAACGCATTCCTAGGTGTTTGTCACTCTATGGCGCACAAGATTGGTGCTGAGTTCCACCTACCACACGGTCTGGCGAACGCACTACTAATCTCTAACGTTGTACGTTACAACGCGAACGATAACCCAACTAAGCAAACTGCGTTCTCTCAATACGACCGCCCACAAGCACGTCGTCGTTACGCTGAAGTAGCTGACCACCTAGGCCTAAGCCAAGAAGGTGACCGTACTGCTCAGAAGATTGAACGTCTACTAGCATGGCTAGAAGAGTTGAAACTGAACCTAGATATCCCAACGTCTATCCAGGCGGCAGGTGTATCTGAAGCAGACTTCATCGCTAAGCTAGAAGAGCTAGCTGTAGAAGCGTTCGATGACCAGTGTACAGGTGCTAACCCACGTTACCCACTAATCACTGAGCTGAAAGAAGTACTACTAGCGTCTTACTACGGTAAAGCATTTGTTGAAGGTGAAACTTTCGAAGGTACTACAGTTATCCTTAAGAAAGCTGACCAAAAACCAGCTGAAGCGAAAGCAGCGCCAAAAGCTAAAAAAGAAAAAGCTAACGCATAAGTAAGACGTTAGTTATGAGATAAGTTTTCGCTAGCACGATACTTATCTATCGGGAAAAGATTAAAGCCCCAGTCGAGAGACTGGGGCTTTTTTTGATCTTTGTTTTAACTGGGAGTGACTGTTTAGGGATTTAAACTTCCGCCGCAACCACGCGACCGCTAAAGTAATCGTTAGATATGATGTACTCGGCCGTTCTGGTGAGCTCGTCTTGAAGCTGGGCCCAGTGGCAACGGTTTAACTTTCCATCGGCATTGTGAATAGCGGGAACGACCCCCCCAACGCGGATGTTAAATGGGGTTAACTCTTTGGCCCAACTGTGGGTAAAACCGGTAATCATAGAGTTGGCACTCTCTAAGCCTGACACGTCATGGAAGTCATCGTGCGATATGACATTCACGATCACTCCTTCTTTGTCTTCTGCACGTAACCTTTCGGCACTGATTTGACCGAAGGCGAAGAGGGTAGATGCCATATTGGATAGGTCGTTGATAAAGCCACCAACCGGCTGATCGCCGATTAGACTAGGCATTGGAGAGCTCACCCAATTATTCACCAATACGTCGGGTGTGGTATTGAAGGTGGTTTGGATGAAATCGAACACGTTCAGAATAGCTTGGCTGTCATTGCTCTCAAGCGGGTAATGGTAAACAGAATCAGAGAATCGGGCGCATTGTAAATAGGCTGCTTGAAGGGCTTCCGTGTCGTTATCGCAGAGAATGACGGTGGCCCCAAGGTTTACAAAGTGGTTCGCTATCGTCCCTCCTAGGCGCGAGCCAGCAGATGTTACCAATATGATTGAGCTTTTTATTTCCATCCCAGTACCTAAGCAAATCGTCCGTGTCGGGTAAGGATGGGTTAAAATTCATACAATGGGTGTGAATTGGTTCAAACTAAGGTATGTGAATTGATAACTTTTTATGAACTTAGTGGCACGTCACATTTTGTAGTAACTTCAAGTAGTAATCGACATGTGTTGATTGAGGGGTGCCTAAGGCTGGTGGTTCATATAACTCTCGTGAATCATTCGAATGGCGCCAATTGAACAAAGCAGATAGAGATACAGAAATAAAGTGAGACTGAAGCTATACCTGAGCCTGAATTTGATATTTACGCTGAGCAGTAGATAACTCGTTGTAAAGCGTCGCTGACGGAAGATCTGGGTGGTTTTTGTTGGCTAGTTTACGACGATCGTGACCGGAAAGGTTTTGGTAAACCTCTTCAGGTAAGTCTCCAGTGTCTTCGGGCATAAACGCCAGAGCTTCAGGTTTTAAGTAATGACAGAGTTTAGCGCTCACCAAGCTTGATTGGTGAAAGTGATTAGACTGTTGTGCTGAAATCTCATAAGACGATTGGTTTGAACGCAGTTGTTGTGGTTCAGCTACGCCAAACTGTTTACGTAGGCGAGCTTCCGTTGTCTCTGTGACTTCGATGGTGTCGATGGGCGTGCAATCTCGGACATCATTAGAAAACATAGATAACAGCAACGCGAAATCTGCACGGCGACCTTGCTCAACCGCTTGGCTGATCCCGATGCCGAACTTCAGTTCGTTGATGATTCCTGCTTTATCTAAAGTATGTACTTGCATGATGCCTCTCATTTGATACACCTTTAACGGCATCGAGTCGGCAAACTTTAGTCTTTAATTACAGGTAAGTAGGGAATTTATTTAGGGTGGGTAAGTGACGCTGAAGAACACTGAGTTAGCGGCTTTATATTCAAGTTACTCATGCTGCAGATACAAAAAAGCTCACGCCTAGGCATGAGCTTTTGATAGATAACTCGCTAAAAATAGCGCAGCTTAAGTAATAGATTACTTAGCTAGGTTCTCTTCTACGAAAGACCAGTTTACTAGGTTCCAGAATGCAGCCATGTAGTCAGGACGAACATTACGGAAATCGATGTAGTAAGCGTGTTCCCATAGGTCAACAGTTAGAAGTGGAGTAACACCTTCTTCTGTTAGAGGAGTAGCAGCGTTAGAAGTGTTAACGATGTCTAGAGAACCGTCAGCTTTCTTAACTAACCAAGTCCAAGAAGAACCGAAGTTGTTGATTGCTGAATCAGTGAATTTTGCTTTGAATTCTTCGAAAGAACCGAATGCAGCGTTGATAGCTTCTGCAACAGCGCCAGTTGGTTCGCCGCCTGCTTGAGGAGCTAGACAGTGCCAGTAGAACGTGTGGTTCCAGATTTGAGCAGCGTTATTGAAAACACCACCAGTAGAAGTCTTGATGATCTCTTCTAGTGTTTTGCCTTCAAACTCAGTACCTGGGATAAGACCGTTTAGCTTAACAACGTAAGTGTTGTGGTGCTTACCGTGGTGGAAATCTAGCGTTTCTGCTGAGATGTGTGGTTCTAGCGCGTCTTTCGCGTAAGGAAGAGCTGGTAGTTCAAATGCCATTGCTCAATTCTCCATTGATATGAAAGAGTTAACTCTTTCGATTGCTTCCAGTGATATTATTATTCATGGCTCGCTATGCTGCCAACCATGGTCAATTTGCTGACTTGGTTTCTAGTTTAGCAAGTTTTTACTTTATTAAAAGCATATTTCATCACTTTTATGTGAATTGTTAGTCTAGCTTGTTAACCATTTTTTTTATATGGTTTTTATTCTTTTGGTTTGGGGTAGAATAAAGGCAATAAAAGCCGTAATCCATTAACGAGGAAGCAATGGAAACTATCGATAAAATCAAACAGCAAATTGAAGAAAACACTATTCTACTGTACATGAAAGGTTCTCCTAAGCTACCTAGCTGTGGTTTCTCTTCTCAAGCGTCTCAAGCTCTAATGGCATGTGGCGAAAAATTTGCTTACGTAGATATTCTACAAAACCCTGATATCCGTGCAGAGCTACCAGCTTACGCACAATGGCCAACTTTCCCACAGCTTTGGGTTGAAGGTGAGCTAATCGGTGGTTGTGACATCATTCTTGAGATGTTCCAAAAAGGCGAACTTCAGCCAATCATCAAAGAAGCAGCAGCGAAAGTTGCTGGCGATGACGCTGAGTAAGTTCTAGCCTTTTCGCTGAACAGTAAAATGAGGGGCCTTAATTAGGCTCCTTTTTTGTTGGAATTGATTGAGAGTCGACTCGATAAGGAACGAACAATGAACGTAAAACTTCATTATGTACATGACCCGATGTGCAGCTGGTGCTGGGGATACAAACCAACACTGGAGTTACTAAAACAACAATTGCCTGCGAGCATTGAGTTCAACTACGTAGTAGGTGGCTTGGCTCCGGATTCTGATGAACCAATGTCAGAAGAGATGAAAGGCAAGTTGCAAGCTATCTGGAAGCAGATCGAAGCCAAATTAGGTACAGAGTTCAATCATGAATTCTGGACTGAGTGCCAACCGGTACGAAGCACTTACCCTGCGTGTCGTGCTGTTATTGCTGCGGGTTTCCAAGACCACTACGAGCAGATGCTTGAAGCGATTCAACACGCATACTACTTGCGTGCAATGCTGCCGCACAGCGAAGAGACACATAAGCAATTGGCTGAAGAGCTAGGCATGAATGTGCAGCAATTTGAGAACGATCTTGCAGGTAAGCTACTTGAGGGTGAGCTAGAAGATCAACTGAGCTTCAAACATGCGATGGGTGTGCATTCTTACCCAACTCTAATGCTCGAAGTCGACGGTATCTTCACTGAAGTTGAGCTGGATTACCACTCATCAGAAACGACACTTAAGTCGATTAGAGAAGTTCTATTAAAGAGCGCTCCTACTGCTTAATTGACGATACTCAATCGTATTATTCAAAACTACTTCAAAGGCTTGCTCGTAAGAGTAAGCCTTTTCTTTTGTTATACCGTAAGGTTTTTGTAAATAGCCTGGCGGGAGAAATACTGGATACAAAAAAGACCGCACTAGGCGGTCTTTTTAAGTTTTGAAAATTGATTCTGACTATAGAACCTAGCTATAAGCTACAGAACCATAGCTGCAATCCAACCGAATACGATCAGTGGGATGTTGTAGTGTAGGAATGTAGGTACAACGGTTTCCCATACGTGCTCATGTTGGCCATCAGCATTAAGACCAGACGTTGGACCTAACGTTGAGTCAGAAGCCGGAGAGCCTGCATCACCAAGCGCTGCTGCTGTACCAACTAGAGCAATAGTTGCCATTGGAGAGAAACCAAATGCTGCCGCTAGTGGAACGTAGATAGTTGCAAGGATTGGAATCGTAGAGAACGAAGAACCGATACCCATAGTTACCAGTAGACCAACCACCAACATAAGTAGTGCAGCTAGAGGCTTGTTGTCACCAATGCTTGTTGAAAGTGCTTCAACCAAAGATTCAACGCCACCAGTTTGCTTCATTACTGCTGCGAAACCTGCCGCGGCAATCATGATGAAACCGATCATTGCCATCATGTGTACACCTTTGGTAAAGACATCTTGTGTCTCTTTCCAAGCAATTACGCCACCGAAAGTGAAGACCATGAAACCAGCAAGTGCACCGATGATCATTGAACCAGTCGATAGCTGAACCGTTAGTGCTGCAACAATACCTGCTGCTGCTACTAGGATGTGTTTCTTGTTGATCTGTTTCGCTTCAGTTGAAACAACCGTGTGAGACGTTTCTTTGTATTGGCGAGGCTTACGGTAAGTGAAGAACACTGCCGTTAGAAGGCCAAAGATCATACCAGCAGCTGGTAGTAGCATTGCCATTGGAACTTGGCTCGCCACTACACTTTCAAGACCGTTGTCGTGAAGGTTCTTAAGTAGGATGTTGTTTAGGAAGATGCCACCAAAACCGATTGGTAATACCATGTATGGCGTAATCAGACCAAAAGTAAGCACACATGCAACCAGACGACGGTCTAGGTTCATTTTTGCGAATACGCCTAATAGAGGTGGGATTAAAATTGGGATGAAGGCGATATGCACCGGAATCACGTTTTGCGATGACATTGTCACTAGGATCAAAGACGCTAGGATGCCGTATTTAAGACCAGTCGATGCCGTGCTGTTCTCTTTACCGTGAATGCGTTTAATAACACTTTGAGCAAGTAGGTCTGTGATACCAGAACGTGAGATAGCAACAGCGAATGTACCAAGCATGGCATAGCTAAGTGCGATAGTTGCACCGCCGCCTAATCCACTTTCGAAAGCCGCGACTGCATCGTTCAAGCTCATACCAGAGGCTACGCCACCGATAATTGCACTGAACGTCAGAGCAACGACTACGTTTACGCGCATCAAAGCTAAAACAAGCATGATGCAAACTGAAATTACAACAGGATTCATATTATTCTCGGGATGTTGTGTTCTTTATTAAAGGTAATACGACAATACGTTTACCGATTCTATTTTATTCTTCGTCAACAAGCGGCCAACCACCAAGGGCTTTCCATTTGTTTACTATGCCGCAAAATAACTCAGCGGTTTTTTGCGTATCATACAAAGCAGAGTGTGCTTCTTTGTTGTCAAAATCCATCCCTGCAGTGCGGCAAGCTTTAGCCAAAACGGTTTGACCGTAGGCAAGACCACTAAGAGCTGCAGTGTCAAAAGTAGCAAATGGATGGAAAGGGACGCGTTTAAGCTTACAACGCTCACTTGCCGCATTGACGAAGTTTAAATCGAATGTAGCATTGTGAGCGACCATGATTGCACGGCTGCAATCTGAAGCTTTTTGTTCTTTTCTCACTAGCTTGTAGATTTCTTTAAGGGCTTCTTGTTCAGACACTGCGCCGCGTAATGGGCTAAATGGGTCTTTAATTCCGTTAAAGTCTAATGCTGCCTGCTCTATATTTGCGCCTTCAAAAGGCTCAATGTGAAAATGAAGCGTTGATGCTGGGTGCAGATCTCCGTTTTCATCCATTTTTAATGTAATGGCACAGATTTCTAATAATGCATCGGTTTCTGCGTTAAACCCTGCGGTTTCCACGTCGATGACCACTGGAAAATAGCCACGGAAGCGTTTTTTTAGGGTCAGAGCTTCGTTTTCTACAATCATGTTAGCCCAAATAAGTGTGATTAAGGCTGCATTATTGCAGATAATAGCAGTGATAAAAACTAGGAAAGGGCAATAAATCACAAATTACCAAGCGCGTTTCGGCTTGATAATTGCATATTTAAACTCAATAGAAATAGGCGGCAATTGGCTGCATTGTTAAACGAATTGCTTAAGAGATACTCCACTTTATGAAGAAACAACTCATAACAGGTTCAATGCTATTTTCGCTCCTTATGTCGTCATCAGTGATGGCACAAGAAAAGCGTTACGGAGCATCTCCTCAACAGTCGACATGGGAGATGGTGGCTAACACGCCACTAGAATGTCGCTTAGTGCATCCTATCCCCAATTTCGGTGATGCTGAGTTCTCATCCCGAGCGAGTAAGAAAATCATTTTAGATTTTGAATTGAAAATGCGTCGTCCGATGGGCGCGACTCGTAATGTCAGCTTGATCTCTATGCCGCCACCTTGGCGCCCAGGCGAGAGTGCCGATCGTATGACAACCATCAAGTTCTTTCAGCAATTTGATGGTTACGTTGGCGGTCAAACGGCTTGGGGTATCCTGAGTGAGTTAGAGAAAGGGCGCTATCCAACATTTAGCTACCAAGAGTGGCAGAGCCGAGATCAGCGTATTGAAGTGGCGTTATCGTCGGTTTTGTTCCAAGAGAAATACAATGTGTTCAGTGATTGTATTGCTAACTTGTTGCCGTACAGCTTCGAAGATATCTCATTCACTATTTTGCATTACGACCGTAACAGCGATCAGCTAAACAAGTCGTCACGTAAAAGGCTTAGTCAGATTGCTGAGTATGTTCGTTACAACCAAGATATTGACCTTGTTTTAGTCGCGACCTACACCGATTCGGCAGACAGCAAAGGCATTAGCCAAAACCTGTCAGAACGAAGAGCTGAGTCTTTAAGAGAGTACTTTAAATCTCTTGGTTTGCCGGAAGACCGCATTCAAGTGCAAGGCTATGGCAAGCGTCGCCCAATTGCTGATAATAGCTCGCCAATTGGTAAAGATAAGAACCGACGTGTGGTTATCTCCCTAGGTAGAACGCAAGTCTAAGCTGGTAGCGAAAGACCTTAAACGAAAAAGCCCGTCACAATGACGGGCTTTTTGTATCTGAAATTTAGTTAAATCAACTCGATATGTGCCTATAGACGGGTTTGCTTAGTTGAGGCGGAAGCGAGCGATCATTTCGCAGTTAGTCGCGGTATCGATTTTTTCCACCATAGAGGCAATTTTAGGGTTTGGGTGGCGTTTCATGAAATCGATAAGTGCTTTTTTACAACAGCCAATAGAATCAATAAAGCTAGCACATTGTGTATTGGGACACTGAGGGATCAGAGTCAGTACTTTCTCTGAAGCTAATTGAAGATATTTAAGTTCATACTCGGTATCACCCGCCCAGCGCCAGAATTGCGCAAGGTTATGACAAGATATTACCGAGATCAGTAACCGCTCATCAGCCTCTATATCTGTACGCTCAGTGATCTCCTCACTTAGGTTCAGTGCCTGCTGATAATGAAGAATACTTCGTACAGGATCGTCGAGCTGCAATGCCGTGTCGGCGAGTAACGTGTGTTTTTCCCATTCGCTAATCATTGTATTACCTCACTAATCAATAGGGTTGATAATTTAAATGATAATCATTATCAAGTAAAGTTTCATCGGTGAGATTGTTAATAATTATTGGTAAAGAATATCGATTGTGGGGGAGTGATAAAAAAGAAGCGAGCATAGTGCTCGCTTCTCTATTCATTTCATCAGGCGTTCTAGCCTAATCTCGCAACGGTACTTCTGAATTAACCTTCTAGACCCGCACTCGCTTGTTTGTTTTGAATCAGCTCAATCATGTAGCCGTCAGGATCTTTAACGAATGCGATGTGTGTAGAACCACCTTTTACTGGGCCTGGTTCACGAGTCACGTTACCGCCTGCTGCTTTAATCGCGTCACACGTTGTGTAGATATCATCAACACCGATAGCTACGTGGCCGAAAGCCGAACCAAGGTCGTATTCAGTCGTCCCCCAGTTGTATGTCAGCTCAATCACTGCACCTTGCGACTCGTCACCAAAGCCAACGAAAGCTAGCGTGTATTCGTACTCTTTGTTTTCGTTCTTACGTAATAGCTGCATGCCCATTACATTTGTGTAGAACTCGATAGACTTATCTAGATCACCCACGCGTAGCATGGTGTGTAAAATACGACCGTTTGACATGATTTGCTCCTAGCTTTAACTATGTTTACGTTTTTGTAATTCTGTTTTATGCCGCCAGACAATGGCGATACTGTTTAGCCAATAGGCTTGTGGTTCTGGTTTATGAACTAGACGTCAGTTTTCTCTTTAAACTCACACAGGTCTTCAATAATACAGCTGCCACAGCGAGGCTTACGCGCGACACAAGTGTAGCGACCATGAAGAATAAGCCAGTGGTGGACATCCAGTTTGAACTCTTTTGGAACCACTTTAAGTAGCTTGGCTTCGACATCATCGACTGTCCTACCCATGGCGAACTTAGTGCGATTCGATACACGGTAGATGTGAGTATCAACGGCAATAGTTGGCCAGCCGAAAGCAGTGTTCAATACGACGTTGGCAGTTTTACGGCCAACACCAGGCAGGGCTTCCAGTGCGGCGCGATCTTCTGGTACTTCACCATTGTGAAGATCAAGCAGCATACGACATGTCTTAATGGTGTTTTCTGCTTTCGAATTAAACAGACCGATAGTCTTGATGTACTCTTTCAGACCATCGACACCTAGGTCAAAAATTGCTTGTGGGGTATTAGCAACAGGATAAAGCTTATCTGTGGCTTTGTTCACGCTGACGTCAGTTGCCTGTGCAGATAAAAGTACCGCAATCAGAAGTTCGAAAGGGCTACTCCAATTTAGCTCAGTCTCTGGCTTTGGATTGTTTTCCCTTAAACGCTCAAGTATTTGTACTCGTTTTACATTGTTCATAGCGACATTACTTTCAAATAGTTAGGGCAGAGCTCTGGAGTTGGTATTCAATAAGCTCGAAAACTCAGGCCGTATCATCGGTTACGCGCTCTTATGAGCGTCATTGTTATGTGTATTTGTTATATCTATTTTCTGCCGAGCGGTTGAGCAGCTCAGCAGGTTTTTGTTGTTAAGCGTTGGTCACGCGGGCACGCTCAATAACCGGTTTTTCTGGTTTTGGTTGTTTCGATTTTGCTTGATGATCGATGATGTTTTTTAACGCAATCAAGAAACCAACACCAATAAAGGCACCCGGTGGAAGTAGAGCAAGCAAGAAGCTGTTATCAAATTGGAAAATTTCGATTCTTAAGGCTGATGCCCAATCACCAAGTAGCAGATCTGCGCCATCAAATAGGGTGCCATTACCAATGATTTCACGCATTGCGCCCAATACCACCAATACAGATGTCATACCAAGACCCATCCAGAAGCCATCTTGAGCGGCAGGTAATACTTCATTTTTAGAGGCGAAGGCTTCTGCTCGACCAATGATGATACAGTTGGTTACGATCAGTGGGATGAAGATACCGAGAGATAGATACAGGCCATACGCGTAAGCATTCATCAGCAGCTGAACACACGTTACCAGCGATGCAATGATCATCACGAACACCGGAATACGCACCTCTTTTGGTACATGATTACGAACCAGAGAAACAGCAACATTCGAACCGACTAATACAAGTAGAGTCGCTATACCGAGCCCAAGTGCGTTGGTCACCGTTGAAGAGACAGCCAATAGCGGACATAACCCAAGCAGTTGTACTAGGGCAGGGTTGTTGGCCCACATGCCATTTTTGATTAGTGTTTTATGATCACTCATTATTCACCACCACAATTTAGAGGTTGAGCAAGCAATGCTTGGTTGTTTTGGTTGACGTATTGGACCGCTTGTTTGACAGATTTCACTACCGCTCTAGGGGTAATGGTCGCGCCAGTAAACTGATCGAAGTCACCACCGTCTTTACGAACTTTCCAACGGTCAAGATTAGAGTCCGTTACTTGTTTACCGGAAAAAGAAAGAATCCAATCACTCACACGTAGATCAATCTTATCACCCAAGCCTGGAGTTTCTTGGTGAGAAAGTACACGAGTGCCTAAAATAGTACCGTCGATTTTCATACCGACGATCACCTTAATCGCACCGTTATAACCGTCTGGTGCAATTGCCTCGATCGCAATCGCGCTTGGCTCACCATTGATTTTGGCGATGTAAGCGGGCATCGCTTTCTCTGTACCAAGCTCTTCTGCTTGAACCAAAGTACAAGACGAAAACAGTTCGTTGTCGTGAAGATCGTGTGGGATCACCTGGTTAAGTACAGATAGCAACTGAGCCTGTTCTTGCTGTTTGATCTGATCTTTTGTTAGGTAGTGGGTTACCGCCACTAAACCTGTCGATGCACAGGCAAAAATCGCGAGCACAAGGCCGTTTTTCTTAATAGCATTTAGCATGATGTCCGCTCCTTTAGTGGCCGTATGTACGAGGCTTGGTGTAGTAGTCAATCAGTGGAACACACATGTTGGCTAACAATACAGCAAACGCAACGCCATCAGGGAAGCCACCCCAACTGCGGATAATAAACACTAACGCACCAATTAGCGCACCAAACACCAAGCGACCTTTAACTGTCGTCGAAGCCGAAACTGGATCTGTTGCAATAAAGAATGCGCCAAGCATAGTCGCGCCAGACAGAAGGTGAATGGTTGGAGAAGCGGTTTCACCAGGAGTAAGCACTAAGAACACTAAGCTAAACAGAGTAAGACTGCCGATGAAAGCCACTGGGATATACCATTGAATAACACGTTGCTTAATCAGCACTAAACCGCCGATTAAGTAAGCAAGGTTTACCCACTCCCAGCCTACGCCAGCTAACCAGCTGAATTGCGGTTGAGATAGTGCTTCTGAAGCCGTATTACCTGCCGTTAATGCCGTTTTGAATGCATCAAGTGGCGTCGCCATTGTGGTGCCATCAATACCAAGGCGTGCTTGTTGCAGAGACAAACCCTCGTTATTGAAGCCCGTGAATATCATCAAGAATGAGTCAATAAAGCTTGTTGCTTCTGCTGTCAGGCTCGCGGGTGCATTCCAACTCGTCATTTGAACTGGGAAGGAAATCAGCAAAACAACGTAAGCAACCATCGCAGGGTTAAATGGGTTCTGTCCTAGGCCGCCGTACAAGTGTTTCGCGATAATAATAGCGAAGAACATACCAATAACGAGGATCCACCACGGAGAGTGTGGAGGAATGGCGACGCTCAGTAGCCAAGCGGTTACAACGGCACTGTAATCACGCAGCGCCATTACTGGTGGACGTTTTCTTAACAGCATTACGGCTGCTTCAAAGATAACAGCAAGTGCAATAGCAAATACTAACTGGATGAGGGTACCCCATCCAAAGAAGTAGGTTTGAGCTAGTAGACCTGGCAATGCACAAATAGCTACCCATTTCATTAGATTTGGGGTGCTTCTACGACTGTGTGCGTGCGGTGAGCTGGCGATAAAGAAGGCCACTACTCTTTCTCCTCATTGTTCTTTTTATCTAGCTCTTGCTGTGCTTTTCTTGCTTTAGCACGAGCAATAGCGGCAGCAACGGCTGCTTTTTTAGGATCGACTGACTGTGATTGAGTCTCAGCTACCACTTCAGTCTCTTTCTCGGTTACAGGCTTAGGAGTGATTTCTTGTGCTTCAACCTGTTTAGCTTGCTGAGCTTTTTTCGCCTTAGCGCGTGCAATAGCGGCAGCAACAGCAGCTTTCTTAGGGTCGACAGCTTCTGGTTGAGTTTCAGCTTCAACTTCGAGTACTGGCTCAGGAGTTTCTACTGTCTCAGCTTGTGTCGCTTGCTGTGCTTTCTTAGCCTTAGCGCGAGCAATAGCGGCAGCAACGGCTGCTTTTTTAGGATTGACTGGCTCTTGTTGAGTTTCAATTTCAACTTCAATTGCGGATTCAGGTGTTTCTTCTATTTCAGTCTGTTTCGCTTGCTGTGCTTTCTTCGCTTTAGCACGAGCGATAGCGGCAGCAACAGCATCTTTCTTAGCGTCACCAGAGCTTTCAGCAGGAGCACCAGAAGCTGATGCTGCTTGTTGTGCTTTCTTCGCTTTGGCGCGAGCAATAGCGGCAGCAACGGCGTCTTTCTTAGCGTCACCAGAGCTTTCTGCTGGAGCTTCAGAAGCAGCTTCCGCTTGTTGAGCCTTCTTCGCTTTAGCACGAGCGATAGCGGCAGCAACGGCGTCTTTCTTAGCGTCACCAGAGCTTTCAACTGGAGCTTCAGAAGCAGATTCTGCTTGTTGTGCTTTCTTCGCTTTGGCGCGAGCAATTGCAGCTGCAACAGCGTCTTTCTTGCCATCACCAGAGTTGTCGGCTTGAGTTTCTGCAGAAGCTTGTTGAGCTTTGCGCTCTCTAGCTTGTCGTTTACGCTCTTCGCGCAGTTTCGACATTTCAGAGTTGTCAGGTTCAGCGCCGTTTTCCTTCAGAGCTGCAGCTTGTTTCGCTTTTGCCTTTGCAATAGCGGCAGCAACCGCAGGTTTCACTGCTGGCTCTTCATTCGGAGCCTGCTCCGCAGCAGCTTTTTGCGCTTTAACACGAGCAATAGCAGCAGCAATAGCATCATCACCGCCAGATGTTTTCATATCTTTACGGCGGTTATCTGCAGCTTTCTTAAAGCGGTTTTCACGCTCGGCTTTATCACGCTCCATACGAGCGTTCTTCTCTTCAAAGCGAATCTTGGCGCGCTCTGCAGCAGCGGCTTCATCTTTTCGAGTTTTGATTTCAGCTTTTGCTTGGCGATAGTACTGAACAAGAGGGATTTCGCTTGGGCAAACAAATGCACAAGCACCACATTCAATACAGTCTTTAATATTTAGCTCTTCACACTTGTCCAGCTCATTGGCTTTCGCGTGCCATTGCAGCTGTTGAGGCAGTAGAGAGGCAGGACAAGCTTCGGCACAAGCACTGCATCGAATACATTCCATCTCGTAAGTGCTTGGCGCAATCTCACGACGTGTTGGCGCTAAAATACAGTTCGATGTTTTAGTGATCGGTACATTGGCATGTGGCAAGGTAAAGCCCATCATCGGGCCACCCAGAATCAAACGCGGTAGCTTTTTATCGGCTTTATAGCCAAACTCTTCGAGCAACTCGTGTACAGGTGTACCTAATAGTGCCCAAACGTTACGAGGTTGCTTAAAAGTCTTACCGGTTAAAGTCACGACGCGGTTAACTACGGGTTCACCGTCGATTACAGCTCTCTTAATAGAGTAGAGAGAGCCAACGTTCTGAACTAATACACCAATGTCAGCAGGGATGCCACCAGCAGGAACCTCTTTATTAGTGAGGATCTTAATCAGCTGTTTCTCACCACCTGAAGGGTATTTAGTTGGGATCACGCGAATGACGATGTCTTTGTCTTTCGCGGCAACCTCAAGTGCTTTAATTGCCGCTGGCTTGTTGTCTTCAATACCGATAACGGTCAGTTTTGGTTGAAGGATGTGTTCAACTATCTCAATGCCTTTTAGTACTTCTTCGGCATGTTCTTGAAGCAACTTGTCATCTGATGTGATGTAAGGTTCACACTCAGCTGCATTGACGATCAGAATATCAGTACGGCCTAGGCCTGATTGGAGCTTTTTCGCCGTAGGAAATCCCGCGCCGCCCATACCTGAGATACCGGCTTGGCGAATCACATCAAGCAGCTCGTCTGAGGTTTTCGTTGAAAAGTCTTCAACGGGATTTCGTTCAATCCAAGCGTCTAAGCCATCAGGTTTAATGACCACACTGAGTTCGCTCAAGCCTGAAGGGTGAGCGGTAGTTCTTGGTTCGATAGCAGTAATCACACCTGATGTAGGTGCATGTACCGGCAATGTAAAACCAGTATCTAGAGCCGTTAGTTGTTGGCCTTTCAGTACTGTGTCACCGGCAGCAACCAATAAGTTACCAGGCTTACCGATGTGTTGTTTGACCGGAAGGACGATTTCTTCTGGAAGCCTTGCATGAACGATACCAGTGGTATTGGACTGTTTCTTGTTTTCAGCAGGATGCACGCCGCCTGGGAAGGTCCAAATAGAGCCCGTGCGAATTTGTTCAATTAAAGAGATCATACTAACCCTATGCCTTAGGCTCTGACGCGGTCGCATCAGTTGCTTGGTTAGTGATATCCGTAACAGGAATGATGTTCATCTGCCATTTCCAATTTTCAGTCGTTGTTGCCACTGGAATCATTTCAATACAGTCAGTAGGGCACGGCGCGACGCAAAGATCACAACCAGTACATTCATCTTTAATTACTGTGTGTAGTGCCTTAGTACCACCAACTATGGCGTCGACAGGGCAGGCTTGAATACATTTAGTACAGCCGATACACATATCTTCATGAATGAAGGCAACAGTTTTTACTTTGTTATCTAAGTCGTGAGCGGAGTCTTCAACTTCTACGCCCATTAAGTCTGCTAGCTTCTCAATGGTTGCTTGGCCACCAGGAGGACATTTATTGATCTTGTCTCCGTTAGCAATCGCCTCTGCGTATGGGCGACAACCTGGGTAGCCACACTGGCCACATTGAGTTTGCGGTAAAATTGTGTCGATTTGATCGACGATAGGATCGGCTTCTACTTTGAAGCGGATAGAGGCGAAGCCCAAAATAGCGCCAAAAACAGCGGCTAAAACAGCTAACGCAATGATCGCAATTAAAATGGTACTCATGGTTATTTCACCAACCCAGTAAAGCCCATGAATGCCAGAGACATTAGGCCTGCTGTGATCATCGCTATCGATGCGCCTTTAAATGGCATTGGAACATCAGCAACCGCAATACGTTCACGCATTGCAGCAAATAGGATCAGAACAAGGGAGAAACCTACCGCCGCGCCGAAACCATAAACGATCGACTGGATGAAGTTATGGTTTTCATTGATGTTCAAGAGTGCCACGCCTAATACCGCACAGTTGGTGGTGATAAGGGGTAGGAAGATACCCAATAGTCGATAAAGAGTCGGGCTGGTTTTGTGAACCACCATTTCCGTAAATTGAACCACGACTGCGATAACCAAAATGAAACTCATGGTACGCAGGTATTCAATACCCAGAGGGGTAAGGATGTAGGTTTCTACTAGGTATGCAGAGACCGACGCTAACGTCAGAACGAAAGTCGTCGCGAGGCCCATGCCAATCGCAGTCTCCAGTTTCTTGGAGACTCCCATGAAAGGACATAGCCCTAAAAACTTCACTAGCACAAAGTTATTGACCAGCACAGTGCCAACCAACAACAAAAGGTATTCGGTCATAATGGATTAATTCTTGAGATTCCGATCCCGATATTATCCTGCTTTGCTCACCTAATAACAACCAGTGAACGGTGTGGTTTTGTATGTCTGATGGAAATTTATACGCTTAATAACAGGATAGCAGATGGAGCAACAATAAATCGGACGATCTAAAACCTACCAGGACTACACCTTGTACTGAAATAATTAGTCTACTTGAGAGTCGTTTATTGATAAGAAAATTAACAATTTTAACGGGTAAGCGGACTGATTTTATTGTTTTGGCCGTGTATTTCCTCTGCTATTGGAAGGTATGGATTGGTATGAAAAGGGAGGGCACTCTAACCGAACTGGTTATTGTTTGAAAAATCAGTTTGCACAAATAGATAGGTATATTTCTGCTGCAAATATTAGACCGAAGAGCACTATTACTCGATGAGCTCAGGGGCGGGAGCATTGAGCATCGCTAGGTCGCGCTTTAAAACAGCGAACTTATATATGAAGTTTACACCTATTGTGGGTGTCTCTGAGAGAGTTCTGGGCTCCTAAAAGTTTGTAGATCAAAACGACGAAAGCTCCGCTGATATCTTTGAAGTAATCATATTCTAACTTCTGATTTTTCTTGAAATTATTTGATTGTCAGTACTATTTAATTCTTTTCGTTTAAGGTGGTTCGTCAATCATTTAAGTGTGTTCAATGGTGAAGAACGAGCTTTGGTTGCCAACATAGCCACGCCTTTTTCATTGTTGAAGTAAAGGCCGTATCTGAGACGTTTTTTAGCAACTACTGAATGATTAAAACTGGTTAGAGCGGTTTGTTGTTTTAATAAGATATTGAATTATGAACTTTGACGGATACTTTGAAAAAATACAGATTCAAATAGAAAAGGTTGACTCACTCGAAGATCTACTAGTGTGGCGGAAGCGAATCAACATAGGCCACTCAGGCCTTTCATTTAGAACGGAGCAAGGCACCCTAACTTCTCACTGTTATCGAAGGTTTAAAGACGAAGAACCACAAGAAGCAGACTGCAATTAATGGCTATAACTCGAACGCGGGCGGCTAGCAGGGCCCGACATTTCGGCTGAGACATTAACTTGGAACAAGTCAGTCGCAGTTAAAACGAAAAAAGCTCAATCGAAAGGTTGAGCTTTTTCTAGAATTAGGACTTCCCATGTCGGGTCTCGAACGCGGGCGGCCAGCTCTGAGACATTGGTTTGGTACAAACCAGTCGCTTTAAAACGTAAAAAGCCGCATCAAGTGATGCGGCTTCTTTAAATTTGGCTCCCCTTGTCGGGACTCGTACGTGGCCGACTAGGTCTGAGACATTAACTTGGAACAAGTTAGTCGCAGTTAAAACGAAAAAAGCTCAATCTTTCGATTGAGCTTTTTTTTAGAATTTGGCTCCCCCTGCGGGACTCGAACCTGCGACATACGGATTAACAGTCCGCCGTTCTACCAACTGAACTAAGGGGGAATTGCTTGTTAGCGACGCGAATTTTAATAAGACTCCTTTTTTCTGTCAATAAAAAATCACAGAAAAAAATCAGATAAAAAACTTTACTTTCTTGAATGCCTTATTGGATTTGGCTTTGCTTTAGTTATCCACCAAAATTGTGGATAAGTGTGTGTGTGAAACTTTAACAACATTAGCTGGGATAAATCTGAAAATGTAAAAAATCGATCTAACTTGATGTATTTAAAGGGGAGTTTGCAATTTATTAAGATTGTATAACTTTTCTTGATTACAAAGGGAACAGTAAAACAAGCGGTATTTTTAGATTTTTTGGGGAAAAGTAGTGGATTAAAATTCGAGTAATTTAGCTGAGGAAACTTTGCAGGGGCACGGATAATACCAAGTTCTAAAATTAAAAGCTATAACTGATCTCTAATCTTAAGATGCATTTCTCCAGATAATAGTTGCATCGACACTCCTCCTAGAGTGACAATGACCTGATTAAAAAAACAGTATGGAAATGGCGACCTATGAGTAAACTTTTTGATTTGGTATCGGACTACAGTCCGTCCGGTGACCAGCCGACTGCGATTACCCAATTACTAGATGGACTGGATTCTGGTCTCGCACATCAAACTCTATTAGGGGTAACGGGGTCGGGTAAAACCTTTACGCTTGCTAACGTCATTTCCCAATCTCAAAGACCAGCAATCCTATTAGCGCCGAATAAGACGTTGGCGGCTCAACTCTATGGTGAAATGAAGTCTTTCTTCCCAAATAACGCTGTTGAGTATTTCGTTTCTTACTATGACTACTACCAACCGGAAGCCTATGTTCCAACCACGGATACATTTATTGAGAAAGATGCCTCTGTAAACGCTCATATTGAACAAATGAGGCTCTCTGCGACCAAGGCCCTGTTAGAAAGAAAAGATGCCATTATCGTTGCGTCTGTTTCCGCTATCTATGGTCTGGGTGATCCTAAGTCTTATTTGAAAATGATGCTTCACTTGAGCCGTGGAGAGATCATGGATCAGCGCGATATCTTGCGTCGTTTGGCCGAACTTCAATATTCCAGAAACGATGTAGCGTTTGAGCGTGGTCAGTTCCGTGTTCGTGGTGAAGTGATTGATATATTCCCGGCTGAATCCGACCAAGATGCAGTACGAATCGAGATGTTTGATGATGAAGTCGACTGTATCAGTATCTTCGACCCACTAACTGGCGCAATTAAACAAAGAGATTTGCCACGCTTTACGGTTTATCCAAAGACTCACTACGTGACACCGAGAGAAAAAATCCTTGAAGCGATCGAGAACATCAAAGATGAACTGCGAGATCGTGCCCAATACCTCAAAGACAATAATAAGCTTCTCGAAGAGCAACGCATCTCGCAAAGAACTCAATTTGATATCGAGATGATGACAGAGCTTGGTTTCTGCTCGGGCATTGAAAACTACTCACGTTACTTGAGTGGTCGTGCTGAAGGTGAAGCGCCTCCAACATTATTCGACTATTTGCCTGCTGATGGTCTGCTGATCATCGATGAGTCACACGTTACCGTGCCGCAAATCGGCGCGATGTATAAAGGTGACCGCTCTCGTAAGGAGACCTTGGTTGAATTTGGTTTCCGTCTTCCTTCTGCTTTAGACAACCGACCAATGAAGTTCGATGAGTTTGAATCGATTGCCCCACAAACGATTTTTGTTTCAGCTACGCCAGGTAATTACGAGCTTGAAAAGTCCGATGGTGAGGTTGCTGATCAGGTTGTTCGTCCAACGGGGCTATTAGACCCGATTATTGAAGTAAGGCCAGTAGCGACTCAGGTGGATGACTTGTTGTCAGAAATTAGAATACGTTCAGATAAAGATGAGCGTGTATTGGTGACGACGTTAACCAAGAGAATGGCAGAAGACCTAACTGAATATCTCACAGAACACGGTGTGAAAGTGCGTTACTTACACTCAGACATCGATACTGTAGAGCGTGTAGAGATTATTCGAGATCTCCGTTTGGGCGAGTTTGATGTGTTAGTGGGTATTAACTTACTTCGTGAGGGCTTGGATATGCCTGAAGTATCGCTGGTGGCGATTCTGGATGCTGATAAAGAAGGCTTCTTGCGTTCTGAACGCTCTCTGATCCAAACGATCGGTCGTGCAGCTCGTAACCTAGAAGGTAAGGCGATCTTATACGGCGACTCAATCACTAAATCGATGAAAAAGGCGATTGATGAAACAGAGCGACGCCGAGAGAAGCAGCAGGCTTATAACGAAGAGCAAGGTATTACGCCACAAGCTCTGAAGCGTAACATTAAAGATATCATGGAGTTGGGTGATATCACGAAGTCGAAGCAACAACGTCAGTCTAAACAGGTGCCATTGTCTAAGGTGGCAGAGCCTTCACAGAGCTATGCTGTGCTGACGCCACAACAACTCGATAAAGAGATCAGTAAGCTAGAAGCGGCGATGTACCAACATGCTCAAAACTTAGAGTTTGAGTTGGCGGCACAGAAACGTGATGAAATTGAGCAGCTGAGAAAGCAGTTCATTACCAATAGCTAAACGTTGCCTATATTAGTCAAACCTTCCTTTTGATGGTGCTCTAGACAAAAAAACAGCCAGTAGGAATTGTTCTACTGGCTTACGTTTGTGAACACTAAGTCCACTAACAACGTCAGTTGGCTAGGTGACCCGAAGGTCATCTTAATGACTGCATCCTTCATGCCATATAGATAAGATATTGATTGTTTGAAGTCGGTATAGAAATACAATACAAATATTGTGGCTAATTTGCATAATGCAAAGCGGAATGCGACTATAATAAGAAATGCAAATTATAAATGGCTAGGATATGCAATCAAAAACGCTAGATAACAAATCAAAGTATTTGTTGATGGTAGAGGATACCGCCTCGGTAGCAGCTTTGTACCGCTCGTATCTTACACCGCTCGAAATTGATATCAATATTGTCGGCACTGGTCGCGATGCAATTGAGAGTTTGAATCATCGAATCCCTGACCTAATTTTATTAGATCTACGTCTACCTGATATGACGGGTATGGACGTGCTATTTGCGGTTAAACAAAAGTACCCTGAGGTGCCTGTTATCTTCATGACAGCTCACGGTTCGATTGATACTGCCGTTGAAGCGATGCGTCATGGTTCTCAAGACTTCCTTATCAAACCGTGTGAAGCTGACCGTTTACGTATTACGGTCAACAACGCAATACGTAAAGCGACGAAATTAAAGAACAGTTCAGAGCACCCTGGAAACCAGAATTATCAAGGTTTCATTGGCAGTAGCCAAACTATGCAGCAGGTGTACCGAACTATTGATTCTGCCGCATCGAGTAAAGCGAGTATTTTCATTACTGGTGAAAGTGGTACCGGTAAAGAGGTCTGTGCAGAAGCTATTCACGCTGCGAGTAAGCGTGGTGATAAGCCGTTTATTGCAATTAACTGTGCTGCGATTCCCAAGGACTTGATTGAAAGTGAACTGTTTGGTCACGTGAAAGGGGCATTTACAGGGGCAGCAACAGATCGTCAAGGCGCTGCTGAGCTGGCTGATGGTGGCACCTTGTTCCTTGATGAGCTCTGTGAGATGGACCTTGAGTTACAAACCAAGCTTTTGCGTTTTATCCAGACTGGTACCTTCCAAAAAGTGGGTTCTTCGAAGATGAAGAGCGTGGATGTTCGCTTTGTTTGTGCGACCAACCGTGACCCATGGAAAGAAGTACAAGAAGGGCGCTTTAGAGAAGATTTGTACTATCGTTTGTATGTAATTCCTCTACACTTGCCGCCATTGCGTGAGCGTGGTGAAGATGTCATTGAGATTGCATACTCACTGCTAGGTTACATGTCAGTGGAAGAGGGCAAAGCGTTTGTGCGTTTTGCTCAGGAAGTTCTTGATCGTTTTAACCAATATGAGTGGCCGGGTAACGTTCGTCAGCTGCAAAACGTATTGCGAAATGTCGTGGTATTGAACAACGGCAAAGAGATCACGCTTAATATGCTTCCACCACCGTTGAATCAACCGATTGAAAATAGCCTACGCTTGAAAGAGAAGCAGAGTGAAGACATTACGGTGAAAGATATTTTCCCACTGTGGATCACTGAAAAAACGGCTATCGAGCAGGCGATTAAAGCGTGTGACGGTAATATTCCGCGAGCGGCTGGTTTCTTGGATGTGAGTCCGTCGACTATCTACCGTAAGTTGCAAGCGTGGAACGCAAAACAGTAATCACCAAACGATAAGACATAACAATGACCAAAGTATTGAATCAGCAAAAAGTTGATGAGCTTGCCGGTGAAATAGGGCAAGAGAATGTTCCGGTGTTACTGGAGATCTTTTTAGGTGAGTTGAAAGGCTATTATGAGCACCTAGAGATCAATAAGGAGTCAGATACTTCAAAGTATTTAGCGGATATCAGCCATGCCCTAAAGAGCAGTGCTGCGAGCTTTGGTGCTGACTCTCTGTGTAGCTTCGCTATTGGTTTAGACAGCAAAGTAAAACAGTCACTTCCAATTACTGATGGCGATTTTGAAGATATGCAGTCACTGCTGCTTTCAACGTACACTGAGTATCAACAATTGATGACGGATCTCTAACGCAGAGAACGACCACAGAAACTAAAAAAGGAGCATCGTGCTCCTTTTTGTTTTTCGCTTGAGCTGAACTTATTGCTTTAGGCCAGTTGAGCTTCGATCGCTTGTTGTAGTTTCACGCGGTCATGACGCCAATCTCGATTCGCAGACGCAAGATCCGTAGTGACACAGTTCCATTGGCCTTCAAGCTCGGGATGTGGTTCATTACCAAGAACAATGTCTATCTTGCGTGCTTTGCAGGTACGTTCACACCACTCAAGTTGCTCCTCAAGTGTCATTTTACCCGCTGGGCCGTGTTCTGGTGATAAGTTTTCGACGAAGACGAGCTTAGCATGGGTATTGTCGGAAATCGCTTTACCAATTTCTGGCAGCAGCAGTGGTGGCATCACACTGGTCAAAAAGCTGCCTGGCCCAAGCACGATGCAATCCGCTTGTTCTACAGCAGCCACCGCTTCTTTTGTTGCTGGAACTTCTGGCGACAGATCCATCATGCGTAGTTTCTCTGTCATGTCATCGACGTTGGTTTCGCCGGTTACCCAGTGTCCATCCATCGACAATGCGGTAAGGTCTGACGGATGCTCAGTCATTGGGACAATATTGACATCGACCTTCAACATATTGCGAATTAGGTTAATTGCTTCTAGCGGGCGAACGGAAAGGTTGTCTAACGCGGTTAGCATTAGGTTGCCTAAGTTATGGCCATCGAGTTCGCCTTGTCCACGAAAGCGATACTCAAACATCATAGAGCTAATAGAGGGTTCTGTGATCAACTGATTTATACAGTTGCGGGTATCACCCCATGCAATGCCGCCCTGGCAATCTCGAATGCGTCCTGTGGAGCCACCGTTGTCAGTTGTAGCAACAATGCCGGTTGCGTTACTACCAAAATCTTTTAATGCCGCCAGCATACGACCTAAGCCATGGCCACCACCGATTGCGACCACTTTCTTTGAAGTGTAAATGTTCATTTTTTATTCTTGTTAGAGGATTACCAGCTATAATTTAGGTTAAATGCTTCTCGCCAGATACTCAACAAGAGTTATTTTGAGCGTTTGACACGTTTTTTTTGCCGATGTGACTCGTTTTTTGTCATCAGAGCTAGATTCACGTACAAATATTAAGTATTTTATTACTCAGCTACTGCGCGTTCGAATATAACGTGCAGTTGCCATAACTCCGAGCTCTCGCATGCTAAGTCGCACAGTGGTATTTGCTGTACCGATACGCATTAAGAGCCAGTGACATGTTGTCACAAGGGCTTAATTGGAAATGATTATGCCTCCCGTGTTTGGAAAGGTGTTCCGTGGCGCAACAATTCGAAGATAGATTCCATCGCAAGTTTTATTACTTGCGCTTGTCGGTTACAGACGTCTGTAACTTTAAATGTACTTACTGCTTGCCGGATGGTTATAAACCGTCAGGGCAAAAAAACTCGTCTTTTTTAAGTGTTCCCGAGATCAAACGTGTCGTTAAAGCGTTTGCAGATTGTGGCACCTCAAAGATCCGCATTACAGGCGGAGAGCCGAGCCTGCGTAAAGACTTCCCCGAAATTATTCAAACCGTTGCCAACACTCCCGGTATAAAAAAAGTTGCTACTACAACTAACGGCTACCGCATGGAGAAACAAGTAGGGCAGTGGCGTGATGCTGGTTTAACTCATATTAATGTAAGCGTAGATAGCTTAGATCCGCGCATGTTCCATCAGATCACTGGTGAGAATAAGTTTACTGAGGTAATGCGAGGCATTGATAAAGCGTTTGAGGTTGGCTTTGAACAAGTCAAAGTAAACGTAGTATTGATGAAAGACCTCAATAGCCAAGAGTTACCTGCCTTCCTTAATTGGATTAAAGACAAACCGATTCAACTGCGTTTTATCGAGCTGATGAAAACCGGCGAGATGGATGAGTTGTTTGATAAACACCATGTGTCAGGTGTCGCGATTCGTAACCAGCTCATTGCTAATGGTTGGTTGCTTAAAGTGAGAGCCGTTAATGATGGCCCTGCGCAAGTGTTCGTTCACCCGGACTACAAGGGTGAAATTGGTTTGATCATGCCTTACGAGAAAGACTTTTGTGAGAGTTGTAACCGACTGCGCGTTTCTGCGACCGGTAAGCTTCACCTATGTCTGTTTGGCGATCACGGTGTTGAACTGAGAGATTTGATTCAAGAAGATCAACAAGAGCAAGAGCTCATCGATCGAATACAGGCTCAGCTACAAACCAAGTCCGTTAGCCACTTCTTACATGATGGCAACAGCGGTATGACTCCAAACTTGGCGTCAATCGGCGGTTAACCCGCATACACTCAAACGTATTTTATCGCTCAGCTTATTTAGGCTGAGCGAATCAGTCTAATGAAAAATTTATATAGGTGAACAAATGGGTCACGCAGAAAGCAAATTTCAAGCAGCAAACATTGCAGTACTAACAGTTTCAGATACACGTACAGAAGAAAACGATACGTCAGGTGGTTACTTAGCTGAGAATGCTAAAGAAGCAGGCCACAACGTGGTTGATAAGCAAATCGTTATCGATGACATGTACAAGATCCGTGCGATCGTGTCTAAGTGGATCGCTGACGAAAGTGTACAAGCGATCATGATCACTGGCGGTACTGGTTTCACTTCTCGTGACAGTACTCCTGAAGCGCTTAAGCCACTGTTCGACAAAGAAGTAGAAGGCTTTGGTGAGTTATTCCGTCAAGTGTCTTACGAAGAGATCGGCACCTCGACAATTCAATCTCGCGCAATTGCGGGCTTTGCGAACCACACGGTTATCTTTGCAATGCCGGGCTCTACAGGCGCTTGTCGTACAGGTTGGACTAAGATCATCAAGCAACAGATGGATGCTAGCCACCGCCCTTGTAACTTCATGCCACACCTTTCTGTATAAGGCGGTTTGAGCATGAGCCCATTTACACACATTAACGCGTCTGGCGAAGCGAACATGGTCGATGTATCGGCTAAGGCTGAAACGGTACGTGAAGCAAGAGCTGAAGCATTTGTTCAAATGTCGGCAGAAACGCTGCAACTGATTGTCTCTGGTAGCCACCACAAGGGTGATGTTTTCGCTACGGCACGTATTGCAGGTATTCAAGCGGCTAAGAAGACGTGGGATCTAATTCCACTTTGTCACCCTCTACTATTAACGAAAGTAGAAGTGCAGCTTGAAGCTATCGAGTCTGAAAACAAGGTTCGCATTGAATCTGTTTGTAAGCTTGCAGGCAAGACGGGCGTAGAAATGGAAGCGCTAACGGCTGCTTCAGTTGCTGCGTTGACCATTTACGATATGTGTAAAGCTGTTCAGAAAGACATTGTTATCGAGAATGTACGCCTGCTAGAGAAGACAGGTGGTAAATCAGGTCACTTTAAGGTGGAATCATGATTACAGTACTTTTCTTTGCGCAAACTCGTGAACTTGTTGGCGTAGACAGCGTTGAAGTGGATGCAGAGTTTAAGACGATTGAGGCGATTCGTAGCCACCTTGTTACGCAAGAAGGCAAATGGGATATCGCATTGGAAGAGGGCAAGCTTCTGGCTGCTCTTAATCAATCGATTGTGCCTCTGACGACTGAAGTGAAAGACGGTGACGAAGTTGCGTTCTTCCCACCTGTAACTGGAGGCTAGTCATGGATTCAAGAGTAGTAGTGACTTCTGAGGACTTCTCTGTTGCTGATGAGTACGCGTTTCTCTCTGAAGGAACCTCTGCAGGTGCTGTAGTGACTTTTGTTGGTAAAGTTCGCGACATGAACCTTGGCGACAATGTGATTGGTTTGTCTTTGGAGCACTATCCAGGCATGACAGAAAAGTCGTTGAGCGAGATCTGTGACCAAGCTGAAGCGCGTTGGCCTATCCAGAAGATGCGAGTTATCCACCGTGTCGGTGACCTAGATATTGGCGACCAGATTGTTTATGTTGGCGTCTCAAGTGCACACCGTGGTGCCGCGTTTGAAGCGTGTGAGTTTGTTATGGACTTCTTAAAAACGAAAGCACCTTTTTGGAAAAAAGAGCGTACCACTGAAGCAACTCGTTGGGTTGATTCCCGTGACTCTGATGCGAAAGCGGCGGAGCGCTGGGAGAAGTAATCTCTCTTAAAGTCATGTTGCTTCAACATTTACTCATTTGTATATGAGACAGTCAAAAGCCGACCATTTAGGTCGGTTTTTTTGTACCCGTCAGAAATTGATTTATAAATAATCGGTGTTTTAATAAATGGTTAATCATTGCTGTTGCATATAAATTCAGCCCTTAATTTTGTCAGAATTAGTGCATCGAAATTTCCGTTTTAGTGCAGCGCATTATGCTGTTTTGTATAAAGTGATAATCCTCACAAATAGTGTAGTCTGTTTAGGTGATATGTGATGTGCAATTAGATTTCATGTGGCATTAATGTTAATTTGCGCTCAGTGTTCTAGCATAAGATGCTAAAAAAAAGTATCAACACAGATACATCAACACTAAAGGCTGTTTTTTAATTAATCCCTCTACGTAACTCACTATCGATTGGGGATTTATTAGATATTTACACTGATTCCTTGAGTATATCGGAGAATTATCCGACTTTTTGCGACTTGTTTGTGGCAAATTACTTCAATGGTTGATAGTGTGTGCCTCAATCTTTGTAAGGTTTTAGGTTTTTATGCTTAAGTTTTGAGCTAAATAAATCTAAATCACTGCCGTTCAGTGAACCAAGCAAAGAAGTCATGGATGCAATACATAAAACTTGGAGTTTATTTAATGTACAAGAATAAAATCACTCAGGCCCTTCTTCTAGGTGCTGGTTTGGCAGTGGCTGCCTCTTCTACTCTTTCTATCGCTGCTGAAGTTCCAGCAGGCACAGAACTGGCAAAAGTTCAGGAACTTGTTCGCGGTAACGGTACTGAAGTTGCAACTATCGACCCACACAAATCTCAAGGTGTACCAGAATCTCACGTAATTCGTGATCTTCTAGAAGGTCTAGTGAACCAAGACGGCGACGGCAATACTATCCCTGGTGTTGCTGAAAGCTGGGAAACGACAGACAACAAAACATTCACTTTCCACCTACGCAAAGACGCAAAATGGTCTAACGGCGATCCTGTAACAGCTCAAGATTTCGTATACAGCTGGCAACGTGCAGTAGATCCTGCAACGGCTTCTCCATACGCTTGGTACATGGAATACACCAAGATGGCGAATGCGAAGGACATCGTAGCGGGTAAGAAAGATAAGAGTGAACTAGGCGTTAAAGCAGTGGATGCGAACACTCTAGTTGTTGAATTAGAAACAGCGGTACCATACTTCGTAATGATGATGGGCCACACAACAATGAAGCCAGTACACCAGGCAACTGTTGAAAAATACGGTGACCAGTGGACTAAGCCAGAGCACTTTGTTGGCAACGGCGCATTCTCTGTTGATAAATGGGTTGTTAACGAGCGTTTAGTACTTAAGCGTAACGAGCAGTACTGGGACAACGATAAAACAGTTCTTAATAAAGTAACGTTCCTACCAATCGAAAACCAAGTAGCGGAAATGAACCGTTTCCTATCTGGTGAAATCGATTTCACAAACGAACTTCCAACTGAGCACTTCAAGCGCCTTCAAAAAGAGCACGCTGAAGATGTATCTGTAGCGGGTAACCTATGTACTTACTACTACATCTTCAACACGAAGAAAGCACCGTTTGATGATGTTCGTGTTCGTCAAGCAATCTCTTACGCAATCGACCGTGATATCGTAACTGGTGCAATCCTAGCGCAAGGTCAAAAACCTGCGTACTTCCTAACACCTGAAATCACTGCTGGCTTCAACCCTGAGCTACCTGCTTACGGCAAGATGTCTCAAAAAGAGCGTAACGCAGAAGCAGAACGCCTTCTTGCAGAAGCGGGTTACGGTAAAGATAACCCACTTAAATTTAACCTACTTTACAACACTTCAGAGAACCACAAGAAGATTGCTGTAGCACTAGGTTCAATGTGGAAGAAAACACTGGGTCTTTCAGTAACACTTGAAAACCAAGAGTGGAAAACATACCTATCTTCTAAAGATTCTGGTGACTTCGAAGTAGCACGTGCCGGTTGGTGTGGTGACTACAACGAAGCGTCTTCTTTCCTAACGCTAATGAAGAGTAACAACACTACCGGTGGTGTTCACTACGATAGCGCGGCGTACGACCAAATCATCGACAAAGCACTTAACTCTACTTCAGAAGAAGAGCGTGAAGCTCTTTACCTAGAAGCTGAGAAGTTGATGGCTAACGATATGCCAATCGCTCCTATCTACCAATACGTGAAATCTCGTCTACTTAACCCGCATGTTGGTGGTTTCCCAATCAACAACGCGGAAGACAAGATCTTCTCGAAAGACCTATACATCAAAGCTCAATAATCAGCTTCGATTCAAAAAGTTAATATAAATATAACGATACAGGCACTACATGCGCAGGGCGCGCATGTAGCGTCTTTCTAATTTTAATTGTCACAGACTGAAAGAGTGAGTTTATGCTTAAATTCATTATGAAACGGATATTTGAAGCGATCCCAACCATGCTGGTTTTGATCACTATATCTTTCTTTCTTATGCGTTTCGCACCGGGTAACCCGTTTTCAAGCGAGCGTCCATTACCGCCAGAAGTTATGGCTAACATCGAAGCTAAGTACGGCTTAGATAAACCAGTATTTGAACAATACACCACGTATTTGACAAATATCTTACAAGGTGACTTCGGCCCATCTTTTAAATACCAAGATTACACAGTAAATGAGCTGATCGCGGTAGCTCTTCCAGTATCGGCGAAGGTAGGTTTCGTTGCCTTTATCTTCACGTTACTCATGGGGGTCACCGTCGGGACCATTGCCGCCTTGAAGCATAATACCTGGATCGACTACACCATCATGTCGACCGCGATGCTTGGGGTTGTAATGCCTTCGTTTGTATTGGCACCCGCACTGATTTACCTATTCTCACTGCATTGGAATATATTCCCTGCTGGTGGCTGGCACGGCGGTACATTTATGTACATCGTGCTACCTGTTATCGCGATGTCTCTTCTATATGTAGCAACTTTCGCTCGTATTACTCGTGGTAGCATGATCGAAACTCTTAACAGTAACTTTATCCGAACTGCACGAGCAAAAGGTCTAAGCTACCGTTACATAATTCTTAAGCATGCTCTTAAGCCAGCAATGCTGCCTGTTGTTTCATACATGGGACCTGCATTCGTAGGTATCATCACAGGTTCAGTTGTTGTTGAAACCATCTTCGGCCTACCAGGTATCGGTAAGCTGTTTGTTAACGCTGCGTTTAACCGTGACTACTCGCTAGTAATGGGTGTAACCATCTTGATTGGTTTCCTATTCATCTTGTTCAACGCAATTGTTGATATTTTGCTAGCGCTGATTGACCCGAAAATTCGCTACTAACAGGGACTGGTTATGTTGAAGAAAAAAGAAAATTTAGAAGCGATCGAAAAGTTCTCTGAGAGCTTAGAGATTGAAGGTCGTAGTTTATGGCAGGATGCTCGTATTCGTTTCATGCGAAACAAAGCCGCGATGGTAAGCCTGTTCATTCTAACGTTAATGGTACTGGCGGTTATCTTCTTACCAATGCTGGCTCAGTACACTTACGACGATACCGACTGGTATGCAATGCACGTAGGTCCTAATGCTGACCACTGGTTTGGTACCGATAGCTTAGGTCGTGATTTGTATGTACGTACTCTAATCGGTGGCCGTATCTCATTGATGGTTGGCGTGATGGGTGCCTTCGTAGCAGTATTGATTGGTACGCTTTACGGTGCAGCTTCAGGCTTCATCGGTGGTCGTACTGACCGAGTGATGATGCGTATCCTAGAAATTTTGTACGCAGTACCATTCATGTTCCTAGTAATCGTTCTAGTGACATTCTTTGGTCGTAACATCATTCTAATCTTCGTTGCGATTGGTGCGATTGCTTGGCTAGATATGGCGCGTATTGTACGTGGCCAAACGCTGAGTTTACGTAGTAAAGAGTTCATTGAAGCTGCACACGTATGTGGTGTAAGCAAATGGAAGATCATTACACGTCACATCGTTCCAAACGTTCTAGGTATCGTAGCGGTTTACTCTACGCTGCTTATTCCAAGCATGATCCTTACTGAATCATTCTTATCTTTCCTTGGTCTTGGTGTTCAAGAGCCTATGACAAGCTGGGGCGCACTGCTTCAAGAAGGTTCGCAAACAATGGAAGTTGCAATTTGGCAACTGGCATTCCCTGCGGCATTCATGGTAGTCACGCTGTTCTGCTTTAACTACGTAGGCGATGGTCTGCGCGACGCGCTTGATCCAAAAGACAGATAAAAATTAATAGCAAATAAAACTACAAAAGCTATAAAAGATTAAGGAAGCAATGATGAGCTTATTAGATGTCAAAGACCTGCGCGTCGAATTTACCACGCAAGATGGTATCGTAACCGCAGTAAACGACTTGAACTTCTCACTTAACCAAGGCGAAACGCTGGGTATTGTTGGTGAGTCAGGTTCAGGTAAATCACAGACTGTATTCTCTATCATGGGGTTGTTGGCGAAAAACGGCATCATCTCTGGTAGTGCAAAATTCGAAGGTAAAGAGATTCTTAACCTTCCAGAAAAAGAACTGAATAAAGTTCGTGCTGAGCAGATCGCGATGATCTTCCAAGATCCGATGACATCATTGAACCCTTACATGAAAGTAAGTGATCAGCTGATGGAAGTACTTATGCTGCACAAAGGCATGGGTAAAGCGGAAGCATTCGAAGAATCGGTACGCATGCTTGAAGCGGTTAAAATCCCTGAAGCACGTAAACGTATCACCATGTACCCACACGAATTCTCTGGCGGTATGCGTCAGCGTGTGATGATTGCAATGGCGCTATTGTGTCGTCCAAAACTGCTTATTGCAGATGAACCAACTACCGCGCTGGATGTAACTATTCAAGCACAAATCATGGAACTGCTGAACGAACTGAAAGATGAGTTCAACACGGCAATCATCATGATTACCCACGACTTGGGTGTTGTTGCGGGCTCTTGTGACAAAGTACTCGTGATGTACGCAGGTCGTACCATGGAGTACGGTACGGTTGACGAAATCTTCTATGAGCCGAGCCACCCATATGCGGAAGGTCTACTGAAAGCGATCCCTCGTTTGGATACTGAAGGTGAGATCCTACCGACTATTCCAGGCAACCCACCAAACTTACTTCGCCTGCCAACAGGCTGTCCTTACCAAGACCGTTGTCACCGTGTAATGGACCGTTGTAAGCAAGAAGCACCGATTCTGACTCCATTTGGTCAAGGCGACCGTCAGCGTGCTTGTTTTTCTGATTGGGAGGCTTGGACAAAATGAGCGTAGTAGATAAGCAGTTATTATTAGATATTAAAGACCTGAAAGTTCACTTTAGCATCGCGGCTAAGTCAGCGTGGCCTTGGGCAAAACCTTCAAACCTAAAAGCAGTTGATGGCGTTGATATCCACCTTTACGAAGGTGAAACGCTGGGTGTAGTAGGTGAGTCTGGTTGTGGTAAATCGACGTTTGCTCGTGCAATTATTGGTTTGGTTGAAGCAACTGACGGTGAAGTAATGTGGTTGGGTCAAGACCTAACTAAGATGCAAGAAGTACAACGTCGTGAAACTCGTAAAGAGATTCAGATGATCTTCCAAGACCCACTAGCATCGCTTAACCCGCGTATGTCTGTTGGTGACATCATTGCTGAGCCGCTAGAGACGTTCTACCCAGAACTTTCTAAGCAGGAAGTGAAGGACCGCGTTAAAGAGATGATGGCGAAGGTAGGTCTACTGCCAAACGTAATCAACCGTTACCCGCACGAGTTCTCTGGTGGTCAGTGTCAGCGTATTGGTATCGCGCGTGCACTTATCTTGAAGCCTAAGATGATCATCTGTGACGAACCTGTTTCGGCACTTGACGTATCTATCCAAGCTCAAGTTGTTAACCTGCTGAAAGAGCTACAAAAAGAGCTAGGTCTTTCGTTGGTATTCATCGCACACGACTTGTCAGTTGTGAAGCACATTTCCGATCGTGTATTGGTAATGTACTTGGGTAATGCGGTTGAGCTGGGTGAATCAGATGCACTGTTCTCTGATCCAAAACACCCGTACACCAAGGCGCTGATGTCTGCGGTTCCTATTCCAGATCCTCGCTTAGAGCGTAGTAAAACAATCCAGATGCTGGAGGGCGATCTACCATCGCCAATCAATCCACCATCAGGTTGTGTTTTCCGTACTCGTTGCCCACAAGCGACAGAAGCGTGTGCGCAAACTAAGCCTACAATTCAAGGCGATGACGTTCACGCAGTATCTTGCTTGCACGTACAAGTCTAGAGCCAATTTAAAACGGTTCAGCCTGTGACAGGCTTAAGCGCGACTAGTTTTTAGAGTCGCGCTTTTTTTGTACTGCAGGCCTAGTTACTATATTTTGCTCAACAGCTTCATCAAATAATTCGAACAACTAAGCCAACTTCTTCTAGTTTTGAAAAAGTTGGCTTTTTTTATACTAGAGAAAAGTTAGCATCACAGAGGTTTGGATATGGGCAAATTAGTTGAAGGTGTTTGGCACGATGTGTGGTACGACACCAAAGAGAACGGTGGTAAGTTTATCCGAGAAGATGCCGGTTTCCGCCATTGGGTTGAGAATAAAGCAGGCGCGCAGTTTGAAGCGGAAAGTGGTCGTTATCATCTGTATGTATCGTTAGCTTGCCCCTGGGCACACCGTACACTTATCTTCAGAGAACTCAAAGACCTAACTGAGCACATTGATGTGACTGTTGTATGCCCTGACATGATGAGTGAAGGGTGGCAAATGGGCTTACCTGAGCCACTATTTGGTCATACCCGCATGCACCAAATTTATACTCAAGCTAAACCTGATTACTCAGGTCGAGTGACGGTGCCAGTATTGTGGGACAAGAAA
Source organism: Vibrio chagasii (assembly GCA_041879415.1). Taxonomy (NCBI): domain Bacteria; kingdom Pseudomonadati; phylum Pseudomonadota; class Gammaproteobacteria; order Vibrionales; family Vibrionaceae; genus Vibrio; species Vibrio chagasii. The sequence continues at coordinate 575,609 of CP090851.1, forward strand.
ACCAACACCATAGTCAGTAACGAATCTTCTGAAATTATTCGCATGTTTAACTCAGAGTTTAATCATATTACGGGCAATACTGATGATTATTACCCGTGGGAACTGGCGAGCAAAATTGATGAGTGGAACGACTATATCTACCCAAATATCAACAATGGTGTTTATCGTACTGGCTTTGCGACGACACAAGAAGCTTATGAAGAGGCGTATGACGCGCTATTCAAAGCATTAGACAAAGTAGATGCACACCTTAGCGAGAACCGTTATTTAGCGGGAGAGCAGATTACTGAAGCGGATTGGCGATTGTTCACGACCTTAGTTCGATTTGATGCTGTGTATGTTGGTCACTTCAAGTGTAACAAGCAACGAATTGCGGATTACAAGCATATCCAAGGTTATTTAAAAGAGCTCTATCAAATAGAGGGCATTAAAGAGACGACGGACTTCTACCACATTAAGCGTCATTACTATTACAGCCACACTGGTATCAACCCGACTCAAGTGGTGCCTAGAGGGCCGGATCTGGATTTAGACTCGCCTCACGGACGTGGTCTCTAAGCCGCGACGATTAAGTTTCTTCCTGACTGTTTTGCTTTGTAGAGTGCTTTATCAGTTCTCTGCAAAGCATCATCAAGTTGTTCAGTCATTCCCAGGGATGAGAGTTCAATCAATCCACCGCTGATGGAGACCTTGATGTGGTCACTACCTTTAGATATAGCCATTTCAGCAATCGACTCTTTTAGATTATCGGCTTTGGTTGTCGCATCCTCAAAATTCTCTGCACCAAAGATGACACAAAACTCCTCACCGCCAATTCGATAAACCTTACCGCTTGGTAAGACTCGTTGTGTTTTAGACACCACTTCTTTTAGAACCTGATCACCAGTACTGTGCCCGTAAGTATCATTGACCGCTTTAAACCAATCTAAGTCGAAATGCAGCAAGTAGTCAGCTGGGCTGTTATGTAGTGTGATAGAAGCATCTTGTTGTAGGGCCAGTCGATTGAACGCACCGGTTAGGGCATCAGTTCGCGCCAGTTGTTCGAGTCGTTCTTTCACTCCAATACGCACCGACTCATGATTGAATGAGATCAGCCAAATCATCGAATATGGGATAACGAAGTTTACGAATGCAAAAGGATAAACGTCTTCGCTAAATAGGTTAGGGAAGTAAAGCAATGCAGTTGCCCCTAGCATCGCGAAAGTGAATAGTGAGCCAATGAATCGGTTAAACAGTAGTTGGTAAAGTGGAGGAAGGACAAAGACCCACATGACGATAGCAGCTTGTGGTTTCGCGTTCGCAAATCCATAGATCAGGCCTCCAGTAATCACAGTTGCCAATAAGAGAGGTTGCCAAGAAAGTGAAAAGCCACGTTTAGTCTCATAATAGACGTGGAAAAGGATCAGTGAGATAAGCACTTCCAGACTGCCGAGAACATAATCTTTACTCAAAAAGAAATTTGAAGAAGCAACGACCAACACAAAAAGTGCGAGGGCGATACTCACACTTTTTAATACGTGATCACGTATTGCTGACTCTTTGGTAAATTCAATCGACATGTGTCACTTTCACCTTATAAACCTATTATTTGGTATGCTATACAATAATAAGACATAAAAAAAGCCCACGCAATTGCATGGGCTTTAACACTCTTAAAGTCCTTTAGGACATGAAAAGGTAATTAGTTAACTACTTTTTCTTCAGCTTGTGCAGCTTGGTCTGCTTGGATAGCCGTTAGAGCTACTGTGTACACGATATCGTCTACTAGAGCGCCACGAGACAAGTCATTTACTGGCTTGCGCATACCTTGAAGCATTGGACCGATAGATACTAGATCTGCTGAACGTTGTACCGCTTTGTAAGTCGTGTTACCAGTGTTTAGGTCTGGGAATACGAATACAGTCGCTTTACCAGCTACTGGAGAGTTTGGTGCTTTAGAAGCAGCAACGTTTTCCATGATAGCAGCATCGTACTGTAGAGGACCGTCGATCACTAGATCAGGACGCTTCTCTTGAGCAATCTTAGTTGCTTCACGTACTTTATCTACGTCTGCACCCTTACCAGATTCACCAGTAGAGTAAGAGATCATAGCAACGCGTGGGTCGATACCGAATGCCGCAGCAGAATCTGCAGATTGGATAGCGATTTCAGCAAGCTGTTCAGCTGTTGGATCTGGGTTGATCGCACAGTCACCGTAAACCAGTACTTGGTCAGGCAGTAGCATGAAGAATACAGAAGATACGATAGACGCATCTGGTGCAGTCTTGATGATTTGGAACGGAGGAACGATAGTGTTCGCCGTAGTGTGAACAGCACCAGAAACTAGGCCGTCTACTTCACCGTTTTCAAGCATCATTGTGCCTAGGAATACTGAGTCTTGTAGCTTCTCACGAGCAACAACTTCAGTCATGCCTTTCGCGCCACGTAGCTCAACTAGACGAGCTACGTAGTTTTCACGTACTTCATCAGAGTTGATGATCGTTACGCCAGCACCTAGCTCAACACCTTGTTGTGCTGCAACACGACGGATTTCTTCAGGGTTACCTAGAAGCACACATTCTGCAATGCCGCGCTCTGCACAGATAGCCGCAGCTTTAACTGTACGTGGCTCATCACCTTCAGGAAGAACGATACGTTTGCCAGCTTTACGAGCGAACTCAGTTAGTTGGTAACGGAATGCTGGTGGGCTTAGACGACGAGACTTCTCAGTACCTTCCGTCATTGACTCGATCCAGTTGCCATCGATGTGACCCGCAACGTGTTCGTTGATGAACTCGATACGCTCTTTATCGTCTGCTGGTACTTCTAGGCTGAAGCTCTGTAGGTTCAGAGATGTCTGCCAAGTGTTCCCTTGTGCTTTAAAGATTGGAAGACCAGTCTCTAGAGCAGGCTTGATTAGGTCTTGGATTTCCGCAGGGATATCGTAACCACCAGTTAGAAGAACAGCACCAATTTCAACGCCGTTCATTGCTGCAAGTGCTGCTGCAACGATAACGTCAGGACGGTCAGCCGAAGTCACAAGTAGTGAACCTGGCTTGAAGTGTTCAATCATGTGCGGTAGAGAACGCGCACAGAAAGTGATGCTCTTAATACGACGAGTATTTAGTTCACCTTCGTTGATGATCTCAGCGTTTAGGTGAGAAGCCATGTCTGCAGCACGAGTAGCGATTAGCTCGATGCTCCAAGGCACACAACCAAGAACACGGATTGGAGAAGTGTTGAAGATCTCCATTACTTTTAGTTCGCTTTGCTGAGCGCTGTCTGCATCGTCAAAGATTTCAGATAGGTCAGGACGAGTACGGCCCGCTTCATCTACTGGAGCGTTAAGCTTGTTGATGATAACGCCAGAGATGTTTTTGTTCTTAGTGCCACCGAAGTTAGAACATGCTACTTCGATACGCTCTTTAAGTTGAGCTGGGTTGTCAGTACCCGGAGTTGCAACAAGTACAATCTCTGCACCTAGTGTTGCAGCAATTTCTGCGTTCACTTGGTTAGCGAATGGGTGCTTACGAGTTGGTACTAGACCTTCGATAAGTGTTACGTCAGCATCTTTGTTGATCTGGTTGTAACGCTCAACAACAGTTTCTAGTAGCTCGTCCATGTTGTCGTTACCGATTAGGCTTTCAGCAACAGACATCGCTAGAGGTTGACCGATCTTAACATCGCTGTTTGTGCCAACGATAGTTGAAGTTAGATCAGGTTGATCACCACCAGAACGTGGTTGAGAGATTGGTTTGTAGAAAGAAACCTTAACGCCCTTGCGCTCCATTGCGCGAAGAACACCCATGCTTGCGCTAGTTAGACCAACACCAGCACTAGTAGGGATAAGCATAATAGTACGAGACATTCGTATGAGTACCTTTAGCTATTGGATTAAAAAAGCTCAACTTCATATTCCTATTTAAGGGTAGGAATAGGAATAGAAGCTGAGCCCCATTTTCATCAAAAGACCGCCGGCTCGTTAAAGCCAGCGGTACAAATTTTGATTAAAGACCTGCTAGCTTCGCAGTGTCTTCAGCAATTACTAGCTCTTCGTTAGTAGAGATAACCATTGCAGGGATACGGCTGTTAGCTGTAGTGATAGTACCTTCGCCGCCGAAACGAGCTTTAAGGTTAGCTTCACCGTCAACTTCGATGCCGAAGATGCCTAGGCGGTTTAGAACCATTTCACGGATTGGGCCAGAGTTTTCGCCGATGCCGCCAGTGAAAGTGATTGCGTCTAGACGACCTTCTAGAGTTGCAGTGTAGCCAGCTACGTACTTAGCTAGACGGTGACAGAACACGTCCATTGCACGAGTTGCTTCTTCTTTCTCACCGTAGTTGTCTTCAACGAAACGACAGTCAGAAGTCACTTCAGTTAGACCAGCAAGACCAGACTCTTTAGTTAGCATGTTGTTGATTTCTTCAACAGAGTAACCAAGTGCGTCGTGTAGGTGGAAGATGATTGCAGGGTCTAGGTCACCACAACGAGTACCCATTACAAGACCTTCAAGAGGAGTAAGACCCATAGAAGTATCTACAGATTTACCGTTCTTGATTGCACATACAGAAGCGCCGTTACCTAGGTGACAGTTGATGATGTTAACTTCTTCAACTGGCTTGTTTAGTAGGCCTGCAACTTCACGAGTGATGAATAGGTGAGAAGTACCGTGCATGCCGTAACGACGGATGCCGTGCTCTTTGTACAGGTTGTACGGTAGAGCGTATAGGTAAGACTCAGAAGGCATTGTTTGGTGGAACGCAGTGTCAAATACAGCAACGTTTTTAAGGCCTGGGAAGTTCTGTTGAGCAGCTTCGATACCGATTAGGTGAGCTGGGTTGTGAAGAGGTGCGAAAGTCGCAGCGTCTTGAATACCCTTAAGAACGTCATCTGTGATTAGTGCAGATTGAGTGAACTGCTCGCCGCCGTGTACGATACGGTGACCGATAGCGCCAAGGTTAGCTTTAAGCTCAGGCTTAGAAGCAAGAATAGTTTCTACCATGAAAGATAGTGCTTCTACGTGAGCTGCGCCCGCGCCTAGTTGTGCTTCGTGCTTGCCGTCAAGTTTCCATTTCATACGAGCTTCTGGAAGACCTAGACACTCAGCAAGACCAGTTAGGTGCTCTGCACCAGTTTCTGCATCAACAACAGCGAATTTAAGAGAAGAACTACCACAGTTTAAAACTAAAACTAGCTTAGACATTAATGACTACCTGTTAATTTTTCTGATCGAAATCAGTTAAGGATGAAAATTAATCTCAAGAATAGACGAAGCTCGGTAGCTTGCGTACTAACCTTGGTCAAAAAAACGTTAATTTCCGTATTAAAGTGAAAGCGCACTTTTGAAGCAAAAGCGGCTTGTGCATTCCTTGCAGAAGTCTTCTCAAAGTTGCTTAAATTGTAAATAAGGGCAACAATGAGATTGAGGTCTGCAAATAATAGCGATATTGTGCAAATATAACAAAAAAATTTGAAAGAATATTATTTTTCGTCAAATTTTTGTGTTTTTAGTTGATGATTTCAACTTTTTTTTAATGGGAGACTCATATGAGCAATAGAGTTGGTTTAGCTGGCAGTTTAAAAGATGGCCAAAAGTACATGGATCTCTGGCCTGTTCGAAAAGAGTTAAACGCTATTTTCCCAGAGCAACGAATCATTAAAGCGACGCGCTTTGGTGTTAAGGTGATGCCTGCGATCGCTGCTATCAGTGTTCTTACGCAAATGGTTTTCAATAATTACCAAGCAATGCCACAAGCTGTGGTCATGGCTTTGTTCGCTATTAGCTTGCCACTTCAAGGCATGTGGTGGTTAGGTAACCGCTCAAACACGCAGCTTCCGCCGGCTTTGGTGTCTTGGTATCGTGAGCTGCACGAAAAGATCACCGAAACAGGTTTTGCATTAGAGCCAATGAAGGCGCGTCCTCGTTATAAAGAGCTCGCTATTATCCTTAATCGCGCTTTCCGACAGTTAGACAAGTCGGCAATGGAGCGCTGGTTCTAAAAAACACCTCACACCTCCCTATAGGCCTGAGAGTAACGATATTCCACTCACTCGGTTGCTCTCAGCTCTAACCCTTGTATATCTTACTCATCCCGTTTCTTATCTTATCCCAGAGCAAACCTAGCTTTTCTCGCATAATTCGAGCTTTGTTGTGTTTTTGTTAAATATCACTTCAACTTATCAATTGTTACTGGTAATACTATCAATAGTGATTTGATGTTGTTCTCTTTGAACGAGCAATAACAATGGAAGCTTGATTCAGGGAGTGTTAATGGGTGCAGTAAATAAAGTATTAACGGCAGTGCTGAGTTATTCACTGTTGCTTTGGGCTGGCAGTGCGATGGCCAATATCGCGAAAGTGTCGGTTTCACAAGTTGTTGATCATCCCGATTTGAATGCGACACGTATGGGGCTACTCGAAGGGTTAAGAGCAAAAGGCTATGAACCTGGGAAAAACCTCGAGTTTTCTTACGAAATGGCCGATGGAAATCCAGCGCAGGCGGCGAAGATAGCTAGAGAGCTCGTCAGTGAGAATCCTCATGTGTTGGTTGGTATCGCGACGCCAAGCTCACAGGCGTTGGTTTCAGCAACTCGCTCTATTCCTATTGTGTTTACGGCCGTCACAGATCCGATCGGTGCAAGGCTTGTCAAACAACTTGAAAAACCAGGGCGAAATGTAACTGGTCTTTCTGATCTATCTCCGATTGTTCAGCATGTCTCATTGATCAAAGAGTTGCTGCCAGAGGCTAACTCCATCGGTGTGGTTTATAACCCAGCAGAATCGAACGCCGTCGCCTTAGTTGCTTTATTGAAAAAGGCCAGCCGTGACTTTGGCTATGAGCTCCACACTGAAAAAGCGTTAACCATCGACGATGTGGAATCAAAAGCTCAATCATTGGCAAAGCGATCTGACGTTATCTACGCGCTGACCGACAATACGGTTGCTAGTGGAGTGGAAGGCCTTATTGAAGCGGCAAGCCAAGAGGGTACTCCGGTAGTGGCGGGTGCGACATCTTATGTTGGCAAGGGGGCTATAGCAGGTTTAGGCCTTGATTATTACGACGTTGGCGTACAAACCGCTGATTATGTTGCCGCGATTTTGAATGGGCAAAAGCCTGGCAAGTTGAGTGTAAAGACAGCCCAGAGTTCGCAATTGGTGGTGAACTTAGAGGCTGCGCGTGAGTTGGGGGTAACGGTACCCAACTCAATTATTGAACGAGCTATTGTAAGTCGCTAATCTCATTTTCAATTGATCAAGTTCGCCGAATATAAGTCACATTATTAATAGGGTTTTAACTGCTTTCGACCTACTGCATGAGACCAATTTAAGTGTTATGGTGAGTCTATTTTATTAATTTATAAGTAGTTATTTGACCGTTGCTTGTGCGGGTAATATCAATTTACATTATTTTACGTCGAGCGAAATGGTGATTAATGTCATAATATTAACGGGGTAAATGAAAATAGCTGAGCGCTAAGAGCACATTATATGAAAGTAAACAGGCATTTTAGCCTTACCTTTGTCTTCGGGTTTCCAGCCGTGATCGCGGCAATGTTGCTTGGCTTAATAGGAAAAAACCATTTTGACTCGGTTAAAAAAGACATCGACAGCGAGTTTCATCGTATTGAGGATGTTTTCAAACGAACCACCAAAGTGGTGACGGCGCTAGACTATAGCTTCTCTAATTACTACAAATCAGGAAACCCTCTATTTCTTGATCACAACAAGCAAGTGGTAAACGGGCTCTGCCAAATCTGGCCGATTGATGTGTTACTGCTCGCGGATGGCAAAACCTCAGATATTCCTTCTGTCGATATCGACTACATGCTAGTTGGTGAAGAATCCCTTTGCTCCGAAACCAGCAGTAGCTACAAAAGTGCATCAGAAAAGATTGCTCTCGCCCCGATTCTGTCGTTTCTATCTCAGCTTGATGAGTACCATGACGGTGTTCATTTCATTGATACGCGCGGTTATGTGATCTCTTCGCCGGAAGACTTTGCTAAGAGGATAAGTAAAGAGCTGCTCTCAACGATAAAGAGCCGCCCTTATTGGCAGAAAACGGCAAACAACCCTGACCAACTGACGCTCTCCGGCCCGGGTTTTCGTTTTGAATCACTCAATCGAACGATCAGTATGACCATTCCGGTATTCCATAAGGGCGTTCACCAGGGAATGCTGTCAGTTGATATTAATACCAGCAGATTACTTGCAAATTCCAATGAGCACCTGGCTGGTCGTATCGATATCATAGACACTACACGCACTATGCCGGTTGATAATGCGGCCTTCTACCATGAGGTTAATCTCGACGGTGTTGCATCCCACCACGCGATGTATTACGAACTGGATTTAGCAAAAGAGATAGAGCACTTTTTCGTTTATGAGAAAGATAGCCTTATTGTTGCGATTATTGTGTATCTGTTCTCTGTAACCATTTTCTTTTATGTCAATTCCAACATCGAACGCGGCTATTTTAAAGATCTTGCAGCGAAAGACCCAATGACAGGGTTGCTTAATCGACGAGGGCTAGAGGCGTTTTGGCGACGAGTTGAACATGATCAGCTGTTTGCTTTAACGGTTTTTGATATTGATGACTTCAAGTCCATTAACGATACCTACGGTCATGATAAAGGCGATGATGTGATTCGTTATATGTCACGCCAGATCAACAGCAGTATTCGCAGCAGTGATGTTGCCGCTCGGTTTGGTGGTGAAGAGTTTGTGGTCTACCTGAAAGGGGATGATCGTGAGACCCTAATGCGAACACTCGATCGAGTAAAAACAGCGATTTGCGTCAACTCAACAGATGTTATTCCGAATGGATTTACAGTATCTGGTGGCGTATGTATTGTAGAGACACAACAGAGCAAGCTTAATTTTGAAGAGATATTTAAGTTTGCTGATGAGAAGCTTTACGTGGCTAAAACGACCGGTAAAGATCGTATCGAATTCTAGCCACGTTGTTCAGTCTATATGCTTAAATAGAGAGTTTGAGTGTAGAGAGCTATCCAGGCTGATTGTACAGCTCTTGATAGCGTTTGATCTGCTCGACGATAGGCGCGGCTTTTTTGTAGGTTCTGATTTCTCGGAACAGTTCTTCCGCTTCTGGGTACTCTTTGCGTAGATACACAAACCACTGTTTTACACGGTTTGGATAGTACAAGCCTTTATCGCCTTCGATTTCGAACTCTGAATAGCGTAGTAGTAGAGCAATAACCTCTATCCATGGCATCGGCTGGTGGTTGTGCTTAACCACATTGCCAAGGTTTGGAACATTGAATGCACCACGGCACACCATGAGCGAATCAACACCCGTCGTTTTAATGCAATCTTGCCCATCTTGATAGTTCCAAATCTCACCATTCGCGATCAAAGGTAGCGACGTCTTCTGGCGGATTTGATTAATGTAATCCCACTTGATTTCACTTGCCTTGTAGCCACCTGTTTTGGTTCTTGCATGGACTGTTAGTTCGTCCGCTTTGGCTTGTTCAATCGCATCGACAATCTCAAAGCACTCATCTGGGTGTTCCCAGCCTAAACGAATTTTAGCGGAAACAGGGATGTGCTCAGGGACAGCTTCTCGGGTCGCTTTAACAACTTGGTAGATAAGCTCGGGCTCTTTCAGTAATGATGCGCCACCGTTACTCTTATTTACCGCTTTTGCTGGGCAACCGAAGTTTAGATCGATACCTTTGGCACCAAGGTTCGCAGCTTGAATTGCATTTTCTGCCATCCATTTCGGGTGTTGACCGAGTAACTGCACATGGACAGGAACGCCCGCCATGGTTTGAGAGCCCTGATGAAGCTCAGGACACAAGCGATGGAATACATGCGGCGGTAATAGTTGATCAGTAACACGCACGAATTCGGTTACGCAGAGATCGTAATCATTGAGCTCTGTGAGAATTTCACGCATTAGGTGGTCTAGAACGCCCTCCATAGGGCCAAGTATTACTCGCATGCTGATCTACCGAAACATCTCTGTCCTGAAAATAAAGAGGCGTGATTGTACGGTGTGCTTACAGGATTGTCACTATGAGCTCGGACTATCTGCAGTAATGGTTACTTCTCCGGTTAGTGGGAAGTAGTTGAGTCTAGGGATATCTTCGCCAAATGAAAAACCACTCGTGTAATAGTAATAGCAGCTTGGATCTGCAGTATACCAGCTGACGATATTCTCTTCAGATGGAAAAACGGAACTTCCATGGGCTCTTATTGTTAGGTCAGTAGTCATTAGTGCATTCCAAAGCTCAACACAGTCGTCACCAGATAATCCTACACCAGCGCTGACTGGGGCATCACCAACGGCGAATGGAAATCCTGAAGAAGAAGGATAAATGTCACCTTGACCGTAATTCACCACTTGATCAAAGCCGGGTTCTCCATCAACAAGCCATTGAGAGTGGTACATATCAATACTGTTTCTGAACGCAGAAAATGCGCCTTGTGCTAATGCTTCATGAGCGTCTCTCTGAACACCAAGAAACCGAGGCGCAGCGGTCACTGCTAATATTCCTAGAATAACGATCACAACGACAAGTTCGAGTAATGTAAAACCTTGGGATTTTGATTTCATGTTGACCACGCCTAAATGTAACTAAATGTTTATGGGAGCGTTTTACACCCAAGGTTCTGATTATCAAAGCGAAATAAGTGAAATCTCGACAATATTTGAATATCAATGGTTTGCGTATCGTTATCTGTTAGAAAACAGAGGGAAGTGGTTGGCGACATCTTAGCGGGGATAACGTTATAATATCGAAAATGCCCAAATATCCAGAGCTTTCATGACATATCAATTATTAAGCCTACCAGAATCAATTTCAGACATTACCCCGCAGTTTCTTGAAGGGGCAATTCTTGCTTCTAACCTAGCCACTAAGCCGCTAGAGCCTGAAGCGTGGCTTGCGATCATTGCTCCAGAAGCCGGTGAAGCGCTTGTGGCAATCGTGACAGAACAGATCAATCGCCAACACAATCTTATTCAGCGTAGTGAATACTTACTGACAGATGTACTTTCTGAAGGTGACTTTACCGAGCAGTTTGCTGATTTCGCAGAAGGTTTCATGATGGTGTGGCCGACCGTTGAAGAGCAATGGCAAACCGTGAGTGTCGCTGATGGCACACTTCGCATGCTACAAGCTTTGCTGACGACATTGATGCTTGCGATTGATGAAGAGCAGACTCAGCAGCAAATGGTTGTGGCTGGACTAGAGAACCCGCCAGCACTTGCTGATCTTATTGGTCAAGTTGACTTAATGATTTCTGAAGTCGCACTGGCTGCTGATGAAGCGATGCTGGGTAATAAGTCTCAGAGCGTGAATCCATTTAAAGATATCGGTCGTAACGATGCTTGTCCGTGTGAAAGCGGTAAAAAGTTCAAGCAGTGTTGTGGTAAGAACAGTTAATCGCTTTCTGTGCTCTAAAGCGTAAGAAAGACCCGATAACAAAAAGTCGACCCTAAGGTCGACTTTTTCGTTTTTGTAAAGCGTGAGTGATTAGTCGTTCTTGGATTTAACGAATTGAGAAATTAACACGAAACCGAACGCTACTAAGTTGCCCGCAAAGATGATGACAAGCCATTGCGGCATAGAAAGCGACAAGAACTGCCACACGACCTTGCTGCAGTCGCCGTAGGCTTCAAACATCCACGGAGCCCATTGGTTTAACGGTGCCCAGCTAGGGAAGGTCACGAATAAGTCACAGGTCGCAAACGGAGAAGGGTTGAACTGGTAGTCAACGTGTTCTAAAGCCAGCGTTAAACCTTTGTATGCACCAAATCCCCAACCAGCAAGACCAAGCCAGCGCGATACAGGGTTGTTAGGGGCAATGGCACCTATGATTGCTGCGACACCAATAGCAAGCATTGCTACACGCTCATAGATACACATGACACAAGGACCAAGCATCATGACATGCTGGAAGAAAAGGGCACACGCCTCAAAAAATACAACAAAAGCCAGCAGTAAAAGCCAAGATAAACGTCCCTTAGAGAAGTCTTTGAGCATTACAAAAAAGTTCACGAATTAAATCCCGTTTAAAAAATAAAAAAGCCCTGAATACTCAGAGCTTTTTATCTTGGATAAGTTTCCTAATCAACTAATATTTTTGATTAGTGAGTTACACATTTTGTGCTTTGCGACACAGTGTGTAGCTTAGTGTCCACCAGAGATCACTGGAGCAACCGCTTCACCTGTACGCTGAATGATCCAACCTGCGTCATAGAACCATGCTGTCATCGGTTCAACAAAGTAAACGATGCCTGCAAGACCAACCAGTGCCAGCACGATAGTGTATGGCAGCGCCATGATTACCATACGGCCGTAAGACAGTCGAATTAACGGAGCAAGTGCTGACGTCAATAGGAATAGGAATGCAGCTTGGCCGTTTGGTGTTGCAACTGAAGGTAGGTTAGTACCAGTGTTGATAGCAACAGCAAGTAGGTCGAACTGGTCACGAGTGATAATGCCTTCAACCAATGCAGTTTTCACTTCATTGATGTAAACCGTACCTACGAATACGTTATCTGAAACCATCGATAGAATACCGTTGGCTACATAGAATAGGGCAAGTTGTGCGCCTTTATCTTCAACGTGAAGTACCGCATCGATTACTGGCTTAAATAGTGCTTGGTCGATGATTACTGCAACGACAGCGAAGAAAACAGCAAGAAGCGCGGTAAACGGTAGCGCTTCTTCAAACGCTTTACCCATAGAGTGTTCTTCGATTACACCAGTAAACGCAGTCGCTAGAATGATAACTGATAAACCAATCAAACCAACTTCAGCAACGTGAAGTGCTAAGCCTACAATTAGCCATACTGCGATAGCACTTTGAACCCAAAGTTTTGCCACGTCTTGCTTAGTACGGCTCGCTTTTTGTGTGTTATCGAACTCGACAAGGATCTGACGAACGTTATTTGGCAGTTTTGCACCGTAGCCAAATACTTTGAATTTCTCTACAAGAGCACAAGTTAGAATGCCGCAGAAGAAAACAGGCAGTGTTACTGGAAGCATACGAATAATGAACTCACCGAATTCCCAGCCTGCTTGTTTAGCGATAACTAAGTTCTGTGGTTCACCGACCATAGTCATTACACCACCTAGCGCGGTACCTACACCAGCGTGCATCAGTAGTGAACGTAAGAAAGCACGGTAGTCTTCTAAGTCTTCACGAGTTAGCTCAGAAATTTCTTCATCGTGAGTGTGGTCGTGTGCAGAGTTAGAGCCTTTGCCTGATGCTACTTTGTGGTAAATCGAGTAGAACCCCACTGCCACGCTGATCACAACTGCGATTACAGTCAGTGCATCTAGGAAAGCAGATAGGAATGCAGCTGCCACACAAAACGCAACAGAAAGCATGATTTTAGAACGAATGCCGAGCAATATCTTCGTGAAAATGAACAGGAGAAGTTCTTTCATGAAGTAAATGCCAGCAACCATGAATACTAATAAGAGTAATACTGGAAGGTTTGCTTGAAGCTCATGATAAACCATTTCAGGTTTGGTCATGCCAATTGCAACGGCTTGAATTGCCAGTAAACCACCCGGTTGAAGAGGGTAGCATTTGAGAGCCATAGCTAGGGTGAAAATAAACTCAACCACTAATAGCCAGCCCGCTACAAATGGGTCAACTAGGAAGAAAACAAACGGGTTGATGATTAAAAAGGAAATGATGGCAAGTTTATACCAATCAGGAGCTTTACCAAGGAAATTCTTGATAAAAGCGTTTCCGAGAGACATCGGCATGTTAATACTCTTTTATGTTGATTATGAATAGACAAGCAATACAACATTTTGAGAATCGAGCTATAGAAAGTGTTAAAAACTATAACTAACAGTGACTTAGAAAAACTACATTCCATGTAACGTTCTGTGGTCTTGCCAAGTCACTCCCTTAGAAACTCAAGCACTGCTTATTTTTGAGCGCAACTCTACTCTTAGATAACATTTAGTCAACAGGAAAAGCCCTGTAGCACCTAAAATACCTCTTTTTTGTGTGAGAAACGCGATCAAAGTAGCGGAAGCATACCACTTAAAATGTGATAAAAACCGACTAGAATCAATATTTCAGCGAAATGATTGAAATTTACAGAATAAAGACGGTTTATATATGATTATTACAACTTAATATTGCAATTTGATGGCTTCTAAAATATGACCAATGTCATTGATTTTAAAGTGAATTTATTGTGTTAAAACTTTGTTTAAATAGTGATTTATAGAGGCTTGCTTTGCAAATCTTAGGTGGAAACATGAGGTGAACTTTAGAGCTTTAACTCTATTGGTGTTTGAGGTGAGTAAAATTTTTGAGGGTGTTTCCGCTCGCCTTTACTAGTGGTATGATGAGTAAATTAGAAGAAAATAATTTAATTGGATTGAAGTGTAGATGGTCATTAAGGCGAAGAGCCCGGCAGGATTTGCAGAGAAGTATATCATTGAAAGTATTTGGAATGGCCGTTTCCCTCCAGGTTCTATCTTGCCAGCAGAGCGTGAGCTTTCTGAACTGATTGGTGTTACACGTACTACGCTTCGTGAAGTACTGCAGCGTCTTGCTCGTGACGGTTGGTTAACTATCCAACACGGTAAACCAACTAAAGTTAACCAGTTTATGGAAACCTCGGGTCTTCATATTCTTGATACGTTAATGACGTTGGACGTGGATAACGCAAGCAAAATGGTAGAAGACCTACTAGCAGCTCGTACTAACATCAGCCCTATTTTTATGCGTTACGCATTTAAAGCAAATAAAGAGGCTTCAGAGCGCACAATCAGCAATGTGATTGAATCGTGTGAAGCGCTACTTGCGGCACCTACATGGGATGATTTCCTAGAATCGTCTCCGTATGCAGACAAGATCAAGCAAGCCGTTAAAGAAGATACAGAGAAAGACGAAGCAAAACGTCAGACGATCTTAATTGCTAAGACGTTTAACTTTTACGACTACATGCTGTTCCAACGCTTAGCGTTCCATTCAGGTAACCAAATTTACGGTCTGATCTTTAATGGCGTACGTAAGCTTTACGATCGTATCGGTAGCTACTACTTCTCTAACCCAGAAGCGCGTCGCCTAGCGATGGAGTTCTATAAAGAGCTGTTTGTTATCTGTGAGAGCGGTCAACGTGAAAACTTGCCTTTGGTTATTCGTAATTACGGTATCGCAAGTGCACAGATTTGGAACGAAATGAAAACGACGTTACCAACGAGCTTTACAGAAGACGATAGCTAATCCTTTTGGTTAACTTAGTCGGTCTCTAAAGTAAGAAAAAAGAAAAGCGGCGAGATAATTTAATTATCTCGCCGCTTTTTATTTATCAAAAGTTTGGCTAATTTGCTCGTAGATTAGGGCGTGTTGATCTTTCGTGGTTAAATTTTGTTCGAGATAAAAGCGTTTTAATAGTGGCGAGTGGGAAGTAGCCTAGTTATTCTAAGCAAATCCCCCTCAACAAAGAGTAAAACGCTTTTAGCCGAACCCTTCGGGCAGCGTTTGCTGGTCATTTCTACTGCGTTATCGACTTCTCATGTAGGCTAGCTACACGTCAAAGCCTCTGCCTTGTATAAATACCCAGCAACTCGCTGCAAAAACCAGCTCGAAAGGTCAACACGCCCTAGTAGTTAACCTGCGAACTCTTCTGAGTCTGGGCGGTTAGTAAATTGAACACCATTTAGGAAATCACAAAGCAATTGGTCTTCACATACTTTGTAGTTTTTGTTTTCAGGCTTGCGGAAGTAGGCACCAATTTCGTATTTACTTAGGCTGATACCTACCACTTCTAATACATCGAGTACGTCTTCTGCTTTCATGTTCAATGCAATACGTAGCTTCATGAAAATCATGTTGTTGGTAAGTGCAACTTCAGGCTTTGGCTGAGCCCCTTCTTTTTTACCGCGCTTAAGGTTGATGAAACCATTTAGGAATACCGCCAACTCTTTGTCTTTCATCTTAGAGCATGACTTATCGTTATCCGCTTTTAGCCAGTTAATCACTTGGTCGTGGGCAACAGTCACATCCGCTTGTTCAATAGCTTTGATGATTTGTGCGTTCTTAAGGTTTAGTGCGTGTTGAATACGACGCAAGATTTCGTTGTTAGTCACAGAGGTGTCCTAAAAAGGTTTGGAGAGTAAAGTGGCTTCAAACGGCGTATTGCTGTCGTTAACCTTGTGATACTTTACTTAGCATAGTTGACGGCGACTCTAACAGAGAACGCCGGTTTTCGGTAGATATAAAAAATCCCCGATGTTTATTAACTCTTTCAAGTTAAGCTACATCAGGGATTTGGCAGTGAATGCTTTATCTGACAGAGGTCAGAATTACATTACACGCATACCAGGTTGAGCACCTTCGTGTGGCTCAAGAATCCATAGGTCGCTGCCGCCAGGGCCCGCTGCTAGGATCATGCCTTCAGACATACCAAACTTCATCTTACGAGGTTTTAGGTTCGCAACCATAACAGTTAGCTTGCCTTCTAGCTCTTCAGGTTTGTATGCTGACTTGATGCCAGAGAATACTTGGCGAGTCTCACCACCGATGTCCAGTTGGAACTTCAGTAGTTTGTTCGCTTTTGGCACTTCTTCACAAGAGATGATACGAGCAATACGCATATCAACGGCTGCGAACGCGTCAAATTCAATCTCTTCAGCGATTGGCTCTTTATCTAGCTCAGTTTGGCTTGCTTTTTCTTTCTCAGCTTCCGCTTTCTCTTTAGCTGCCATTTCTGCTGCTGCGTCTTCTTTAGAAGACTCAATCATCGCTTCCACTTTCTTAGGATCAATACGGCTAAATAGCGCTTTGAACTTAGTGATCTCGTGATCAGTTAGTGGAGTAGCAACGCCTTCCCACGTTAGCTCTTCGTTTAGGAAAGCTTCCGTACGAGCTGCAAGCTCTGGCATTACTGGTTTCAGGTAAGCCATTAGTACGCGGAATAGGTTGATACCTACAGAAGAAACTTCTTGAAGCTCTTTCTCTTTACCTTCTTCTTTTGCAAGAACCCAAGGTGCTTTTTCGTCGATGTACTGGTTCGCTTTATCTGCTAGTGCAGTGATCTCACGGATAGCACGGCTGAATTCACGAGTTTCGTATAGCTCACCGATACGCTCAGCAGCTGCAACGAATTCGTTGTAAAGCTCTGGCTCTGCAAATTCAGCAGATAGCTTGCCTTCGAAGCGCTTAGTGATGAAACCTGCGTTACGAGAAGCTAGGTTAACAATCTTGTTTACTACGTCAGCGTTTACACGTTGAGTGAAGTCTTCAAGGTTAAGGTCAAGGTCGTCGATACGGCTGTTTAGTTTCGCAGCGTAGTAGTAACGTAGACACTCAGGGTCTAGGTGGTCTAGGTATGTACTTGCTTTGATGAATGTGCCTTTAGACTTAGACATCTTAGCGCCGTTTACTGTTACGTAGCCGTGTACGAATACGTTGTTTGGCTTACGGAAACCAGAACCTTCTAGCATTGCAGGCCAGAATAGGCTGTGGAAGTAAACGATGTCTTTACCGATGAAGTGGTAAAGCTCAGCGGTGCTGTCTTTCTTCCAGTACTCGTTAAAGTCTAGATCGTCGCGCTTGTCACATAGGTTCTTGAATGAGCCCATGTAGCCGATTGGTGCATCTAGCCATACGTAGAAGAACTTGTCTTTTTCGCCTGGGATCTCGAAGCCGAAGTATGGTGCATCACGAGAGATGTCCCACTGTTGTAGACCAGACTCGAACCACTCTTGCATTTTGTTTGCTGTTTCAGCCTGCAGTGAGCCAGAACGTGTCCACTCTTTTAGCATGCTTTCGAACTGAGGCAGGTCGAAGAAGAAGTGCTCAGAGTCTTTCATTACTGGAGTTGCGCCAGAAACTGCTGACTTAGGCTCGATTAGCTCAGTTGGGCTGTATGTCTCACCACAGTTATCACAGTTATCACCGTACTGGTCTTCTGACTTACACTTAGGGCAAGTACCTTTTACGAAACGGTCCGGTAGGAACATCTCTTTCTCAGGGTCGAAAAGCTGAGAAATAGTGCGGCTTGAAATGAAGCCGTTCTTTTTAAGTTCTAGGTAGATGTGAGAAGCCAGTTCACGGTTCTCTTCGCTGTGCGTGCTGTGGTAGTTATCAAAGCTGATATCAAAGCCAGCGAAGTCTTTTTGGTGCTCTTCACTAACAGCAGCGATCATCTCTTCTGGTGTGATACCCATCTGTTGAGCTTTAAGCATAATTGGCGTGCCGTGAGCATCGTCAGCACAGATGAAGTTTACAGTGTTGCCACGCAGACGCTGGTATCGAACCCAGATATCAGCTTGGATATGCTCAAGCATATGGCCAAGGTGAATAGAGCCGTTAGCGTACGGAAGCGCACAAGTTACCAAAAGTTGTCTTGGATCAGTTGCCATACTTAATAATTCGCTTTTTTGATAGGTATAAATTTGATTGGTAATACTACTTTATAACGTGTGATACGCCAAGGTATCAGACAAAGGATTCCCCTAGTTTTTTAGGGGTTCAGTCTTCATCTCGTGGGTGATAGCATAAATAAAAAAAGGAGCCCCAATGCGTAACTTTACTTCGAAGCAAGATTTCTGTTCATGGTTGAATGAGTTTGAGTCACCAATCCTCATCCCAGAGTGGGCGCTACACCAAAATATTGTCTCTGTTGATCCTCGTGGATCGTTTGTTATTACTTTGCCTTTCGCTGCGAATCAGCTTGCTGTTGATCTTGAAAATTGGATTAACGCTCAGATTGAACAAAAGCTTGTGAATGCTTTTCAATTTGAAGTGAAGGTCAAGCCGTCGGCACTTGAAACGACGGTCTCAACACCACTGAAAGGCGTGAAGAATATTATTGCCGTCACTTCTGCCAAGGGCGGGGTGGGTAAATCGACGACTTCAGTTAACCTTGCGTTGGCTTTATCTAAATCTGGTTCAAAAGTCGGTTTGTTGGATGCGGACATCTACGGCCCATCGGTTCCGATGATGCTAGGGCAGTTAGATGCGAAGCCAGAAGTACAAAACAATAAGTGGATGATGCCAATCGAAGCACACGGTATTTTCACTCACTCAATTGGTTACCTTGTATCGAAAGATGACGCTGCTATTTGGCGTGGTCCGATGGCGGCAAAAGCACTCGGTCAGCTTGTGAATGAAACGGTATGGCCAGAGCTAGATTACCTTGTGATCGATATGCCACCGGGCACGGGTGATATCCAATTAACTCTATCTCAACAAATCCCAGTAACTGGTGCGGTTGTTGTGACTACTCCTCAAGATCTGGCATTGGCAGACGCGCGTAAAGGTGTCGCGATGTTCGATAAAGTGAGTGTGCCTGTAGCAGGCTTAGTTGAAAACATGAGCTACCATATATGTAGTCACTGTGGTGAGAAAGAACATATCTTTGGCGCTGGTGGGGCAGAAGCTATGTCTGAAGAGTTCTACCTCGATATCTTAGCGCAAATCCCACTGCATATTGATGTTCGCGAAGACATTGATGCGGGCTGCCCAACGGTAGTGCGTCGCCCAGACAGCGAGCACACGCACCATTACCTAGAGCTCGCTGAAAATGTTGCGGCAAAAATGTTTTGGACAGGTAAAGCGCGACCAGAAGCGATCAACTTTTCTATGGTCGAATAGTTAGGTTTGTTCTCACACTGTATAAATAATGATGGATTAGATAAATAGTTATTGGTTTTCGGCGAGCCGATCATTCAGTCTGTGCAAACAGTTGTAGGCAAGTTTTTTAAAAGCAAACGATTATCTTAAGTAAATGTATTGAGATCATCAATTTGACTGCAATTTGCTAAAATGGCGACTAGAATCTCAGTGCTTTAGCCCCTATAATCAGGCGGTTTATCTATTCCCACCACCAAACCATATCGGGTGCAAAATAATGTCTGATAATAATCAATGTGTCATCGTAGGTATCGCTGGCGCTTCAGCTTCAGGAAAAAGTCTGATTGCTAGTACGATTTATAATGAGCTGCGCGAAAAAGTAGGCGACCATCAAATTGGTGTTATCACGGAAGATTGCTATTACAGCGACCAAAGCCACTTGAGTATGGAAGAGCGTGTTAAAACTAACTACGATCACCCAAATGCACTGGACCATGATCTGTTATGTGAGCATTTACAGCAGCTGATGAGCGGCAATGCCGTAGAAGTACCTGAGTACAGCTACACAGAACATACACGTACTTCTGAAACGACTACACTTACTCCTAAGAAAGTGATCATTTTAGAAGGTATTCTGCTATTAACAGACCCACGTCTTCGTAACCTAATGCACGCGAGTGTGTTCATGGATACACCACTAGACATCTGTCTACTACGCCGCGTTAAGCGCGACGTTGAAGAGCGTGGTCGCACAATGGATACTGTACTAAAGCAATACCAAGAAACAGTACGTCCAATGTTCATGCAGTTTATCGAGCCTTCAAAACAACATGCAGACATCATCGTTCCTCGTGGTGGTAAAAACCGTATCGCGATTGATGTACTGAAAGCGCACATTGCGAAGTTGTTGAAGTCTTAATCGAATAAAAGTTTTGCCTAAGTGACTCACTTAGCTTTATTTTTTACCGAATCAGTGGCACTTTTATAGTGCCACTTTCTTTTGGAATCTAAGCAAGGAATATGCGGATGAAGAAACTACTCATTTTCATAGCTGTGCCAGTGTTTATTGTTGTTGCAGCAATTTTGGCACTAGTACTGTTAGTGAATCCCAACCAATTTAAGCCATTAATTGTCGAACAAGCCCAGAAGCACACCGGCCTTGAGCTAGTGATCGAGGGTGATATCAGCTGGCAATTCTTCCCATCTATTGGCTTCGAACTTGGTCAAACTGAATTACGCAACCCAGAAGGGTTCACCCAACCTAACCTATTTAAGGTTGATACGGTTGGCGTTGACGTTTCGGTTACTCCGCTATTTAGTAACCAACTAGAGATCGGTAACATCACTCTAGATGGCGCAGAATTCTACTTAGAAACGCTTAAAGATGGCCGTAAAAATATTGATGCGCTGACGCAAGCATCTGCATCTGATGCGTCGGCCCCAGCTGCTGAGACAACGTCTGAACCAGCACAGGCTCCACAAGAGCAAAGTGCAGCAGAAGCATCTGGCTGGACGATAAATCTAGCGGGCGTGACGATCTCAAATGCACTATTTGAAATGGACGACAAGCAAGCAGGTTCTTTCACCAAGCTCTACGATGTGTCTTTGAACCTATCTGAGTTCGCAGTAGACACATGGACGACGGCAACCTTTGCTGCATCTGGTGAGAACAACCAACAAAAATTTTCAGCTGACGGTAGCGCCGAGTTCAAACTGGCTGAAGGCTTTGCAAGCTATGCGCTACGTAATATCGACCTAAACGCTAAGTTTAATGACCCTGCGACGTCAATTGACTCGGCAAAGATTGGTTTAGATACGTTTGAGTTCGATAAGGTTAACCAACTGACTTACGCTGTGGTTGGTAATGCTGCTGGTCTAGATTTAGATCTGAAAGGTGGTGGTGAGCTAACGGTTGATAAAGCCATTTCAAAAGTGATACTGAACAAGTTAACGTTAGACTCTACGTTCAAGGGTGACACGCTTCCTCAATCACCAATGAAAGTTGATATGTTGTCTGATCTTAGCTTTGATCTAACGAAGAGCCATTTGAGCTTTGTGCTAGAGAAGCTACAAGCTAACTCTATTGCATTAGACGGTAAAGCCGACGTTACTCTGTCCGACATACCAAAGGTTCGTTTCTCGTTACATAGCCCGAACATTGATTTAGACGAGTTCCTAGGTTTAGGTAATTCAACAGAAACCACGAGCACGGCGCCTTCTGGTACTGCTGGTGGCTCAACGTCAAAGTCAGTTAGCTCAGCGCCAGCAAAAGAAGTTGAACCTGACCTATCTGCTCTTAAAACGCTCGATGTGAAAGGTGATATCACTATCGATAAGTTCAAAGCAAACAATGCGAAAATGCAGAATGTTAAAACGGCATTCTCTGTTAACCGCGGTATTGCTGAATTGACTTCATTCACATCAAACCTTTACCAAGGTTCTATCTCTGCGACAGCAAAACTAGACGCTCGTAAAACTCCGGCGACTTACACTGCTAAGAAGAGAATTAAAGGGGTGAAAGTTCAGCCATTGCTGGTTGATGTTGCAGGTAACGATGTGCTTGAAGGTACGGGTAATATCGATGTCAATGTGAAAGGTAAGAGCCTTACACCAACAGGAATCAAAAAGAATCTAGTTGGTACTATCGCGATCAACTTTGAAGATGGTGCGGTTAACGGGATCAACGTTGCCCAACTGATTCGTGAGAATTACGCGAAGATCAAAGGCGAGAAAGTTGAAAGCACAAATGAAGCTAAAAAGACTGACTTTAGTGCGATGAAAGCGACACTTAAGGTTGATAAAGGTTGGGTTTCAACCAATGACCTGTCGGCACAATCACCACTACTGCGCGTTACAGGCCAAGGTAAAGCTAACTTCATCAATGAAACGGTAGACTTCTTAGTAAGAACATCGATTGTTGGCACATTAGAAGGTCAGGGCGGTAAGGGGATTGATGACCTGAAAGATGTCACGATTCCAATTAAGGTGACAGGCCAATGGGCTGACCCGAAATTCGCTCTCGTTTTTGATGATGTGTTAAAGCAAAAAGCACAGAAAGAGATCGACCGTGGTGTTAACAAGCTAACGGACAAGATTAAAGATGAGAAGACCAAAGAAGCCGTAGACGGTTTATTGAAAGGTTTCTTTAACTAACGATTACTCGTCTATAAACAAAGCGCCATTCCTATTGTAGGAATGGCGCTTTTTATTTTAGCATCGGTAATACTCAAGAGAGATTCCCTACGACACTCGCCCTTCGCTCTAGGGAATGACTATAGGTAATCTCAAGGATACAACAGCCTAGTGGGCTTCATCCTCGAGAGGGAAGAATGACCGAGTCGGGATCTCTGGTTGAAGGTGATTACCAGTCAACGCCTTGTAGCGCCTTAACACCAGATTCAAATGCGTGTTTCACGTTACGTACCTCTGATACCGTGTCTGCCATTTCAGTCAGTGTGCGGTGTGCCCCACGGCCTGTAATGATCACTGATTGCATCTTAGGACGGTTGTTAAGCGCTTCAACGACTTCATCTAGCTCGATGTAGCCATAGCTCACCATGTAAGTCAGCTCATCAAACAGAATCACATCAATCGACTCGTCAGCCAGCATGCGTTTACACTCTTTCCATACGCGTTGTGCCGCTTCAATATCTTGCGCTTTATTTTGTGTTTCCCACGTAAAACCAGTACCCATTACTTGGAACTCAACATCTAGCTTTTGCAGGACATTTTTCTCACCGTTATCCCAAGTGCCTTTAACAAACTGAGCAACCGCACATTTCTTACCGTGGCCAACTGCACGAGTGATGGTGCCAAAGCCAGAGGTAGATTTGCCTTTACCATTACCCGTGATGACCAGTAACAGGCCTTTTACTTCTTGTGCTGCAGCGACACGAGCATCGACTTGTTCTTTTACTTTCTGCTGTCTTGCTTTATGACGTTGTTCTTTGTTGTCTTCAGTCGACATAACAAATCCTTTTAAGTTGTGATTGCGCCTATCATAGCCTAACTTAACGATAGCAAAAACCATCGGAAGAACAGGTGATTACGGATGAAAAAGATACTCGTGGTTTGCATGGGCAATATTTGTCGCTCGCCAACAGGTGAAGCGGTATTACGAAAGAAGGCACAGCAGCTCAATATTGATGTTCTAGTCGACTCTGCGGGGACGATTGGCTTCCATCAAGGTAATCCGCCAGACTCGCGCTCTAAAGCGGCAGGAGAGAAGCGAGGCTATAGCTTTAAAGGCATTACTTCAAGAAAAGTCGTCGCAAATGATTTCGAAGAGTTTGACTTAATACTCGCAGCAGATAGAGCTAATTTGACTGACTTAATGAGCCAATGCCCAGCACACTTGCAGTACAAACTGGCGTTGTTTTTGAGCTTCGGTGACTCGCAGTATCAAGAGGTGCCTGATCCGTATTATGGAGAGGGGGATGGATTCGAACTGGTTTTGGACTTAATCGAAGAGTCGAGCGAAGCGATATTAAGGTCGATTTGATATCGAGGTTATAAAAGAAGTAGAACGCTTGAACGCGAAGTATAAAAAAGGCCGACATTGAATGTCGGCCTTTTTATATCTAGCGTAAAGTGATGTGTAAAATTACTTAGACATTACTTTGTAGATTGGGTCTTCTGCTACGTTTGCTTCTACTAAGCTACCTGCTTTGTGCAGCATAGCAACACAGTCTTGGCTTAGGTGACGAAGGTGAAGCGTTTTACCTTGTGCAGCGTAACGCTCAGCAATAGTATCAATTGCTTCAATAGCAGAGTGGTCGGTTACGCGAGAGTTCGCGAAATCAACGATAACATCTTGTGGATCTTCATGAGCGTCAAACAACTCAAGGAAGTTTGCTGTTGAACCGAAGAAGATTGGACCGTTTACTTTGTACTCTTTTGAACCAGCTTCGTTGATGCAAGTATCAGCGTAGATATGCTTAGCGTGTTGCCATGCAAACATCAGTGCAGATGCAATTACACCTACAAATACCGCTACCGCTAGGTCAGTCATTACTGTTACAACCGTAACAAGAACGATAACGAAGAAGTCTTGCTTAGGTACACGACGTGCAAGTTTGAAGGTTGCCCATTCGAATGTACCAATTACCACCATGAACATCACACCAACTAGCGCCGCTAGCGGGATCATTTCGATAAGTGCTGAACCGAATAGGATGAACATTAGTAATGCAACAGCAGCAACGATGCCCGACAGACGACCACGACCACCAGAGTTTACGTTGATCATTGACTGACCAATCATCGCACAACCACCCATCGCGCCAAATACTGAACACGTTACGTTCGCCATACCTTGACCAACACATTCACGGTTAGATTGACCACGAGTATTTGTCATCTCGTCTAGTACCGTTAGTGTAAGTAGTGATTCGATTAGACCAATCGCTGCAAGGATCACTGCGTAAGGCAGAATGATGTATAGCGTTTCTAGGTTAAACGGTACTGCTGGGATAGAGAAGGTTGGTAGAGAACCTGCGAGCGTTGCAGCTTCATCACCAGACATAGTGCGTAGGAAATCAACAACAGTACGAGTTTCAAGATCAAGACCTACAACCAATGCTGTCACAGTTACGATAGCAACCAATGAAGATGGTACTGCTGTCGTCAGTTTTGGTAGGAAGTGGATGATAGCCATAGTCAGTGCCACTAGGCCTAACATTAGAGTCATCTGGTCACTTGGTAGCCAAGTTAATGCACCTGTTAGATCTGGTGCTTTAAATTGACCAAGTTGAGCTAGGAAAATAACGATAGCCAAGCCGTTCACGAAACCAATCATTACTGGGTGTGGAACGATGCGGATAAATTTACCTAGCTTGAAGACACCTGCTGCAATTTGCAGAAGGCCAGCTAGCATAATTGCCGCGAATAGGTATTGAACACCATGAGTTGCAACTAGGCTTACCATTACAACAGCCATCGCGCCAGTCGCACCAGAAATCATGCCTGGGCGGCCACCGAAGATTGAAGTGATAAGACCTACGATGAATGCTGCGTAGAGACCAACCATTGGGTCAACGCCAGCAACAAAGGCGAATGCTACAGCTTCAGGTACCAGAGCAAGTGCTACGGTAAGGCCTGACAGTACGTCATTCTTTACAGAGTGCTTAGAAAATTGTGGGAATTCGAACATGTGTGCTCAGCTATGCTTAAAATGGATTTACCGACACGAGTGTATTGCGTAGCTAAACAGTGATGAAAAAGAGCGGCAATAGCTAAGTGTCGAAAAGATAAGTGCGCGAATGCTACCCAAAATTGTGACTAAGTTCAAGGTAGAACCCAATTTTGAGTAATATATCTATTAATTTTTATTCGATTAGCAGATAAGAAAAAGGCTGCTTCAATAAGCAGCCTTTGATTCGATTTTCTAATGATTACTCAGTAGTAAACACTAGTAGTTTGGCTTAGTCATGCCAGCGCCAGCTTTGTTTGACGCTACCTGACTACCTGCACCTTTTGGTACAAAACGTTCAGTGCGGAACGGAGCTGCAACCACTTCAATCTCTTTGATCTCTTGAGGACCAGGAGCTTTAGTCATTGGTGACCCCGCTTGCTTCTTCGCAACAGTTGCTTTTGGCGTTTCTGCTTTTACAACAGGCGCTTTCTCAACTTTCGCTTCAGCTTTCGGTGCTTCAACTACTTTTGCTGGTTCAACGACAGCTGCTTCAGCTTCAACTGCTGGTGCTTCAGCAACGGTTTCTTCTGCTTTCACAGTCTCAACAGGTGCTTCAACTACTGGAGTTTCAACGACAGGTGCCTCAACTTTCGCTTCAACAACCACTGGAGTTTCTTCAACAACAGCAGGAGCTTCTGTTACTTTAGCTTCGGCAACTGGCGCTTGAGTTACAGCTGTCTCTTCACGGCGGATAATTACTTTACCCATTGCCAGTTCAGGACATGCAAAACCGCCAGCCATTACAACGCTGCTTTGTGGTGCTGTCTCTTGAGCGACATTTTGCTCTTGAGTATTAACCACTGTTTGCGTTTCAACTGCTACTTCAGCCACTTCAGGTTTTGCCTGTTTGTGGTGAGGTTTCGGAATGAAGCGAGGCATCACTTTACCCATAGCCATCTCTGGAGAAGCTACACCACCTTTGCGTAGGCGGAATGGGTTAGGGCGACGGTCACGACCGCGACGACGACGTTGACCACTTGCACGTAGGTGACGTGGAGAACGACGGTTACGACGTTGTTTCGGTTCTTCCTGTTCAGATTGCTCGCCATTTGCTTGAGTTGCTTCAACTTGCTCTGCAACTTTTTGCTCTTGCGCTACTGATTTGTTTTTCGCTGCTGCTTGCTCTTTAGAAACAGATGGTGCTTTTTGTTCCTTAGTAGAGTTTTCAGCCGCGTCTGCTTGAGCTTGCTGGTCTTTAACACGAACTTGCTTGTTCAGCTTACGACGTTGGCGACGCTCTTTAATCTTAGCTGCTTTCGCTTCAGGCTTAGCCTTAGGCGCATCTGACTTGCCAGCTTGCGCATCTGCCGCTAGCTGTAGGCCTTCTTCTGCTAATTTAGATGGTGCTTGCTCTTCGCGTTGCTTCTGCTCATCACGCTGCTTGTTGCGGCGATCTTGCTTAGGCTTGCGAGGTTGACGATTTTGCTGTGGAGCTGCATCTTTCTGCTCTTCAGGCTTCTCATCACGTGCAGGCTTGCGACGGCGTTTGTTGTCACGGTTATCGTTACGGTTGTCACCTCGCTCACCACGTTGGTTACGGCGGCGGTTATCGTTACGGTCACGGCGTTGACGGTTGCCATTGCGGTTGTTCTTAGGCTTCTCTTCCGTTTGTTTCTCTTCTTGCTTCTCTTCTTGAGTTGAAGAGCCAAATAGGAAACTACCGATAGCCTTAAAGAAGCGACCAATTAGGCCAGATTCTTGTGCTACTGGTTCAGCTTTCTTCTCTTGTGCCGCTTTTGGTGCTGGCGCTGGAGTCGGTGCTGATTGAGCTGGAGCAG
The DNA here is from genome assembly GCA_041879415.1 of Vibrio chagasii. Lineage (NCBI taxonomy): Bacteria > Pseudomonadati > Pseudomonadota > Gammaproteobacteria > Vibrionales > Vibrionaceae > Vibrio > Vibrio chagasii. Next base: position 603,145 of record CP090851.1, read on the forward strand.
CGAAGCCTTTCAGAGCTGGCTCTTCGATCTTCTTAGGACGAATTGCTTGTTCTGCAGGTTCTTTGCTTTCTGCTTCTTTCAGAGCATCTAGCTTCTTAGGAAGTAGGTAAGAAAGTAGATCGAACTCTTCGCCTTCACGAACACGGATAACCTCAAAGTGCGGTGTTTCCATGTCAGAGTTAGGTACAACAGTGATCTTAACTTCTTGGTTCTTCTCGATGTGGTTTACTGAGCGACGTTTTTCGTTCAGAAGGTAAGAGGCGATAGGAACAGGCACAACGGCAAGTACTTGCGCTGTGTTGTCTTTCAGAGCTTCTTCTTCAATCAAACGTAGAACAGACAGTGCTAGAGATTCGTTATCACGAACAACACCAGTACCTGTACAACGAGGACAAATGTGGTGGCTTGCTTCTGCTAGTGATGGGCTCAAACGTTGACGAGACATCTCTAGAAGACCAAAGCGAGAAATACGGCCAATTTGTACACGAGCACGATCTAGACGAACGGCATCACGTAGGCGGCTTTCAACTTCGCGTTGGTGGCGAACCGGAGTCATATCGATAAAGTCGATAACAACAAGACCACCTAGGTCACGTAGACGTAATTGACGTGCAATTTCATCGGCTGCTTCTAGGTTAGTGTTAAGTGCTGTCTCTTCGATATCGCCGCCCTTTGTTGCACGAGCTGAGTTGATATCGATAGAAGTTAGCGCTTCTGTTGGATCGATTACGATAGAACCACCAGATGGAAGGCGAACTTCACGTTGGAAAGCCGATTCGATCTGGCTTTCAATCTGGTAGTGACTGAATAGCGGCACTTCACCATCGTACTTCTTAACGCGATTCATGAAATCTGGGCGTATTAGTTGAATGTGCGCTTGAGCACGTTCAAAAATAGTGTTGCTGTCGATTAGAATCTCGCCGATGTCACGACGTAGGTAGTCACGAATTGCGCGAACAATAACGTTACTTTCTTGGTGAATTAGGAAAGGAGCTGCATTTGAATCAGAGGCTTGCTTGATAGCGCCCCAGTGATTCAGTAGAACGTTTAGGTCCCACTCTAGCTCTTCTGCACTTTTGCCAACGCCCGCTGTACGCACGATTAAACCCATACCTTGAGGAAGCTCAAGAGTGCTCAATGCCGCTTTCAGTTGGGTGCGCTCATCACCTTCGATACGGCGAGAAATACCACCAGCACGAGGGTTGTTTGGCATAAGAACTAAGTAACTACCTGCCAAAGAGATGAAAGTTGTCAGTGCAGCACCTTTGCTACCACGTTCTTCTTTCTCTACTTGTACGATTACTTCTTGGCCTTCTTTTAGCACTTCTTTAATGCTAGGACGGCCTTGGTATGTATAACCTTCAGGGAAGTATTCGCGGGCAATTTCTTTAAGAGGGAGGAAACCGTGACGTTCTGCGCCGTAATCAACGAATGCCGCTTCTAGGCTTGGTTCAATACGGGTAATACGTCCTTTGTAGATATTCGCTTTCTTTGACTCGTGACCTGGACTTTCGATATCTAGATCGAATAGTCGCTGGCCGTCAACCAAAGCGACACGCAACTCTTCTTTTTGAGTTGCGTTAATTAACATTCTTTTCATTTAGAAATACTCGTTGTCTTTTCTTATTTTCATCATTGTTCTTATCGCTTTATTTCGTTTCTCATGGTGCCAGATCCCATGGCTTTATCGGTGCAGCCTCCCGGCTGGAGAGGGATGCTCTGGGGCACGTCAGTCATCATAGGGAGTTAGCCTATGATCCGCGATGTGGCGGTGAATACTCAACATGAGCGTACGTGAGTAGAGCGATAAGGGGACTCAGTTGACTGTGTCTTACGCCAATTGCAGCACTGTCTAATCTGAGTTATCTACTCATTTACTTGCTTATGAACGATTGTCTGTTTAAATTTTAGTCAAACCGTTGATAGCAGCTGTGAACTATAGCAGTGGTCGGTAAACACAGCAATCTGCTTTGTCGGAATGCTGTAAAAAAAACAGTTTTTGTTTGTGTTTTGATAGCTCTAACTCACTGTCTATAAATAATTTATCAATTGATATTTTAATTTGCAGGAATCTTGGTGCTTTTTTGTTCGAAGAATCAAAGAAATATAGAACTTCAGCGACCATTTGGTGGTAGATGATCAAGAATTAAGAGTAAATTAGTTCAGAATAGACCTAAGAAAATCTCAATTATCAAAAGTGACAGTGATACAATAGCGCAATGAGCGAAATTAGAACCCAAGTCCAATTTGTCGATATTGACGAAGATATGGCTGGTCAGCGTATTGATAACTTCTTACGCAACCAATTAAAAAACATCCCGAAAAGCATGATTTACCGAATCGTGCGTAAAGGCGAAGTCCGCGTAAACAAAAAACGCATCAAGGCTGAGTACAAACTAAAAGCTGGTGATTTAGTTCGTATCCCGCCAGTTACCATTGAAGAGAAAGTTGAAGAGAACGTGCCAAGCACGAAACTCAACAAGGTTTCAGAATTGGAACAGTACATCATTTATGAAGATGATCACATGCTGATTCTAAACAAACCATCGGGCACTGCCGTTCATGGTGGTAGTGGACTTAAGTTTGGCGCAATTGAAGCATTGCGCGCACTGCGTCCTGAAGCTCGCTTTCTCGAGTTAGTGCACCGTATCGATAGAGATACGTCTGGCATCTTGCTTGTTGCTAAGAAGCGTTCGGCGCTAAGACATCTTCAAGCACAGTTCCGTGAAAAAACGGTTCAAAAATACTACTTCGCGTTAGTGATGGGCGAGTGGAAGAACAGCTGTAAGGTGGTGAATGCGCCTCTGCTGAAAAATGAAGTAAACAGCATTGTTCGTGTTAACCCGAATGGTAAAGCCTCTGAAACTCGCTTTAAGGTTTTAGAGAAGTTCAAAGATGCGACTCTGATTCAAGCAAGCCCTATTACCGGCCGTACGCACCAAATCCGTGTGCACACTCAATATACTGGCCACCCAATTGCATGGGATGACCGCTATGGTGATCGTCGTTTTGATGCTTACACTGGAAAGGTCGGTTTGGATCGTTTGTTCCTACATGCAGCAAACATCAAGTTCACGCACCCAGGTACTGAAGAGAAAATGGATATCTCAGCTCCGATGGAAGCGCGACTAGAAAAAGCGATCGCTGGATTACGTAAGCTTTAAGAAGATACGAGGTACGAAGATATAGAGTGTCTCTAAATTTGTTCTTTAGTATCCATAATTGAGAAAGGTTGACGAATTTCGTCAACCTTTTTTGTTTGTGCTTATTACAAGAGATCCCCAACTCGCTCGTTCCTCACTCTTAGGGATGACGATACAGTGAATCCTCAATAACTAAATAACTAGCAGACCTCAGGATTGTAATAATCATTAGTTTCCGTCATTCCTTAGACTGACGAAGGAAGGAGTAGGGAATCTCTAGCGAAGATATCGTATCCGTTAAAGCACACTCATCCCTTGCGCATCTAACATATCGACTAGGTCTATAAGCGGCAGACCAATAAGCGTATTTGGATCTTTCCCTTCCATCTGCTTGAACAAAGCGATACCTAGTCCCTCACACTTAAAGCTGCCTGCACACCAATACGGTTCTTCTTTCTCAACATAAGAGATGATCTGTTGCTCGGTTAAATCACGGAAGTGAACAATAAAGGTATCGAGACGCGTGTCAGCTTGTTGGGTTTCGCTATTCCATACAGTGACGCCTGTATAGAAGGTGATGCTCTTGCCACTTTGACGAGACAACTGCTCAATCGCTTTTTCACGCGTGTGAGGCTTGCCGATGATCTCGCCATCAATTACGCAGACTTGATCTGAGCCAATCACCAAGCTTGGTTGCTCAACAACGCAAGACTTAGCTTTGGTCTCTGCAAGGCGCATGACCAACTGTTGTGGAGTCTCCCCTGAAATCGGTGTTTCGTCACAGTCAGGCTTTGCTGTAATGAAGCTAATTTGTAGCTTTTTGAGGATCTCTTGCCTAAATGGTGAGGTAGAGGCTAAAACTAGTTGGTAATTTTTCATTTTAATTTACAATTCATAGAAGCATTTACAGTAGGATATAGGAAGTTATCCCGCTATTCATAATGCTCTGTATGGGAAAGGTAAAAAAGTGTACTTTTTTTGCCATTTCCTTTGACTAAACTCGATTTGGAAGATAAGATTCGCGCCCTATGCAAAAGGTAAAAATACCGCGTACAGTTGATCCGGCAAGAACGGCTCAGAAACGACTAGATTTAGATGGCATCATCCAAACCAGTCTTTTTAAGCGTTTAGCTGACGCAACTGAAGGCGTAAAACGTGACGCGCAAGTCTCATTGTCATTTGGGCTTGATGAACAACGATTAGTCGTTATCTCTGGTAAAGCTAACGTCGAAGTCGATTTAGAGTGTCAGCGTTGTAATGAGGTTTTCGCACATGAGTGCGATGTCCAATTCACTTATACTCCTTATTATAATGAGAAAAGTGAAGAGGAAGCACCGGAAGAGTACGATTTGGTAGATCTGAACGAGTACGGTGAGTTAGACCTGATTCAACTAGTTGAAGACGAGTTCATCCTTGGATTGCCACAAATAGCAATGCACGATAATGCGAAATGTAGCGTTAACTCAAATAACTTGGTGTTTGGTGAACTTCCTGAAGAAATTGAGGAAGACAAGAAGCCGAATCCATTTGATGTTTTAAAAAGCTTGAAGAAGTAACTGCTTCTTTAAGAATTTACATAGGAGTAGGGTCAATGGCCGTACAAAAGAGCAAGAAATCACGTTCAATGCGTGGCATGCGTCGTTCACACGATGCGCTAACTACAGCTGCACTTTCTGTAGACGCAACTTCAGGTGAAACTCACCTACGTCACAACGTGACTGCGGAAGGTTTCTACCGCGGCAAAAAGGTTATCAACAAGTAAGGTTGACCTTTGCAAAATCTAACCGTTGCGCTTGATGCAATGGGCGGGGACTTCGGTCCTCGTGTAACAGTGCCTGCCGCCGTGCAGGCACTGTCGTATTTCCCAGAGCTAAAAGTCATTCTCATAGGTGATCGAAACGCGATCACATCTCAATTATCTTCATTAGGTCGAGTGCCTGACTCTCGTTTGAGTATTCAGCATTGCGATCGAGTTATTTCCAATTCTGAAAAACCTTCACTAGCCTTGCGTAACAGTCAGGGTAGCTCCATGCGTGCTGCTATTGATCTGGTCGCCGACTCTCAAGCCGATGCTTGTGTGAGTGGTGGCAACACCGGCGCATTGATGGCTCTGTCCCGTTTTCGACTTAAGCTCCTCCCTGGCATTGATAGGCCCGCATTGGTTTCAGCTTTGCCTACTGCTTCAGGGAATCGTACTTGGATGCTTGATTTAGGGGCAAATGTGTCTAGTGATGCAGATTCGCTTTTCCAGTTTGCTGTGATGGGCAGTGCATTAGCGGAACAACATTTAGGTCGCGCTCCACGTGTCGCTATTTTAAATATCGGCGCCGAAGAAATTAAAGGTAATGACCTTGTAAAACGATGCGCTGAAATGTTGTCGAATACTCAGTCTGTGAACTTCATAGGCTATATTGAAGGTAACCAACTCCTTCAAGATGCTGCTGATGTCGTCGTATGTGATGGTTTTGTGGGCAATGTCTGCTTAAAAACGTGCGAAGGTACGGCTCAGCTCTTTATTGATAAGCTAAAAACGCGCATGATGGCTTCAACTATAAAGGGTTGGATAGCCAGAATGTTGTTTTCTGAGCTATTTACTGAATTAAAAACCTTGAACCCCGACCAGTATAACGGCGCAAGTTTGTTAGGATTGCGCGGCATTGTCATTAAAAGTCATGGAAGTGCTGATGTATCTGCAGTTGTCAACGCGATTGGCGAGGCAGTACACGAGGTCAAACGACAAGTCCCCAGCCGCATTAGCGATCGTTTGGAAGCGGTTTTACTCGAGAGGCATTATTAGTCTTCATGTATAGCAAAATTTTAGGTACTGGCAGCTACTTGCCATCTCAGGTGCGTACTAACGCAGACTTAGAGAAAATGGTAGAGACTAGCGACGAGTGGATCGTTGCTAGAACAGGTATTAAAGAGCGTCGTATTTCAGCGGAAAACGAAACCGTTGCAGATATGGCGTTTTACGCTGCTGAAAATGCCATTGAAATGGCGGGTATCGACAAAGAAGATATTGATTTAATCATCGTTGCGACCACCAGTAGTAGCCACACATTCCCGTCTTCGGCGTGTCAGGTACAAGGTAAGCTTGGTATCAAAGGCTGCCCTGCGTTTGATTTGGCTGCAGCGTGTTCTGGTTTTGTCTATGCTTTGTCTGTTGCAGATCAGCACATCAAATCAGGCATGTGTAAGAACGTTTTGGTGATTGGTGCTGATGCACTGTCAAAAACCTGTGATCCGACTGACCGCTCTACGATCATCCTATTTGGTGATGCAGCAGGCGCGGTGGTTGTAGGCGCAAGCGAAGAGCCAGGTATTTTGTCGACTCACATTTACTCTGATGGTAAATACGGTGAGCTTCTAAGCCTTGAAGTACCAGAGCGTGGCGGTGATGCAGACAAATGGCTGCACATGGCGGGCAACGAAGTATTCAAAGTGGCGGTAACTCAGCTATCTAAGCTAGTTAAAGACACATTAGCTGCAAATAACATGGATAAGTCAGAGCTTGATTGGTTAGTTCCACACCAAGCGAACTACCGTATTATTTCGGCAACGGCTAAAAAGCTGACAATGTCACTTGATCAAGTGGTGATTACCCTTGATAAGCACGGCAACACGTCAGCGGCTACCGTACCAACAGCATTAGACGAAGCTGTTCGTGACGGACGAATTAAACGCGGTCAAACACTTCTATTGGAAGCATTTGGCGGCGGCTTCACTTGGGGTTCTGCGTTAGTTAAATTCTAACCCTAAGCGAAAACCTACAAACAAGGCACATAACTTATGTGCCTTATTCAATTTTTTGCTTTGCTTAAAGGAAAATTACAATGAGCAAGTTTGCTATCGTATTCCCAGGCCAAGGCTCTCAAGCTATCGGTATGCTTGCAGACCTAGGCGAACAGTATGATGTTGTTAAACAAACATTTGCTGAAGCTTCAGAAGCACTTGGTTACGATCTATGGGCATTAGTTCAAGATGGCCCAGTAGAAAATCTAAATGAAACTTTCCGCACTCAACCGGCTCTATTAACAGCGTCTGTTGCAATTTGGCGTGTATGGCAAGAGCTTGGCCTAGAGCAACCTGCAAACTTAGCGGGTCACAGCTTAGGTGAATACTCTGCACTAGTATGTGCTGGCGTTATCGACTTTAAAGAAGCGATCAAGCTAGTTGAACTACGTGGTCAATTAATGCAAGAAGCGGTTCCTGCAGGCGTTGGTGCTATGTACGCAATCATCGGTCTAGATGATGAAGCGATTGCTAAAGCGTGTGAAGAAGCGGCACAAGGCGAAATTGTTTCTCCAGTGAACTTCAACTCTCCTGGTCAAGTTGTTATCGCGGGTAATAAAGCGGCAGTAGAGCGCGCTGGTGCACTATGTAAAGAAGCGGGCGCTAAGCGTGCACTTCCTCTACCAGTATCTGTACCGTCTCACTGTGCACTAATGAAACCTGCAGCAGACAAGCTAGCGGTGGCTTTAGAAGCTCTAGAGTTCAACACGCCAGCGCTTCCTGTTATCAACAACGTTGATGTTGTTGCTGAAACAGACCCAGCAAAAATTAAAGATGCACTTGTTCGTCAACTTTACAGTCCAGTTCGTTGGACTGAAGGTGTACAAGCGATGAATGAGCAAGGCGTTGAGAAGCTACTTGAATTAGGTCCTGGTAAAGTTCTTACTGGCCTAACAAAACGAATCGTAAAAACTATGACAGCTGCTGCAGTTAACGACACTGCATCACTAGAAGCTGCTAAGTAATAACCACTTAATAGAGAAGTTATGATGAATTTAGAAGGCAAAGTTGCACTAGTTACAGGCGCAAGCCGTGGTATCGGTCGTGCAATCGCTGAACTTTTAGTTGAGCGTGGTGCTAAAGTTATCGGTACGGCTACATCTGAAGGCGGCGCTGCTGCAATCAGTGAGTACCTAGGCGAGAACGGTAAAGGTCTTGCTCTGAACGTAACTGATGTTGACTCAATTGCTGCTACACTGAAAACCATCAATGATGAGTTCGGTGCGATTGACATTCTAGTTAACAACGCAGGTATCACTCGTGACAACCTACTAATGCGTATGAAAGACGACGAATGGAACGACATCATCGACACTAACCTAACACCTATCTTCCGCATGTCTAAAGCTGTATTGCGTGGCATGATGAAGAAGCGTGAAGGCCGTATCGTAAACGTTGGCTCTGTAGTTGGTACTATGGGTAACGCTGGTCAAGCAAACTACGCAGCAGCGAAAGCTGGCGTGATTGGCTTTACTAAATCAATGGCTCGTGAAGTTGCGTCTCGTGGCGTTACAGTGAACACTGTTGCTCCAGGTTTCATCGAAACTGACATGACTAAAGCGCTAAATGATGACCAACGTGCAGCAACTTTGGCGAATGTACCAGCAGGTCGACTAGGTGACCCTCGCGAAATCGCTGAAGCTGTGGTATTTTTGGCGTCGCCTGCGGCAGCTTATATCACAGGTGAAACACTTCACGTCAATGGCGGTATGTACATGGTTTAAATTATGTGCAACATTTGTGCATGATTTAAGTCAAGATCATACGTAATTTCGGTTAAAATCGTGAAAATTGTGGTTTGACCAGAAAAGTTGACCTTGCAACTTTCAATAGATTGAATAAACTACGGAAAACATCGCATAAAGCGAACTCTGTAAAGGAAAAGAAAAAATGAGCAACCTCGAAGAACGCGTAAAGAAAATCATTGTTGAACAGCTAGGTGTAGACGAAGCTGAAGTTAAAAACGAAGCTTCTTTCGTTGATGACCTAGGTGCAGATTCTCTAGACACAGTTGAGCTAGTAATGGCTCTAGAAGAAGAATTCGACACTGAAATCCCAGATGAAGAAGCTGAGAAAATTACTACTGTTCAAGCAGCTATCGATTACGTAACTAGCGCTCAGTAATAATCTCTCCCAGGCGGTCACCTCGACCGCCTGTGTTTTATCTAACTCATCTATCCTCATCTTAAATCATCTCAATCTCCGGAGTGTAAAATCGTGTCCAAGCGTCGTGTAGTTGTCACTGGCATGGGTATGTTGTCACCGGTAGGCAACACTGTAGAATCTTCTTGGAAAGCCCTGCTAGCTGGTCAAAGTGGTATCGTTAATATCGAGCATTTTGATGCAACCAATTTCTCAACTCGTTTTGCAGGTCTAGTTAAAGACTTTAACTGCGAAGAGTACATGTCTAAAAAAGATGCTCGTAAAATGGATCTATTCATCCAGTACGGCGTCGCAGCAGGTGTTCAGGCACTTGATGATTCTGGTCTAACTGTTACTGATGAGAACGCACCACGTATTGGTGTGGCTATCGGTTCTGGTATTGGTGGTCTTGGTTTGATCGAAGCTGGTCACCAAGCGCTTACTGAAAAAGGCCCTCGTAAAATTAGCCCATTCTTTGTTCCGTCAACGATCGTGAACATGATTGCTGGTCACATGTCTATCATGCGTGGTCTACGCGGTCCTAACATCGCTATTTCTACTGCATGTACAACTGGCCTACATAACATTGGTCACGCGGCACGTATGATTGCATACGGCGATGCTGACGCAATGCTAGCGGGTGGTGCTGAAAAAGCATCTACACCACTAGGTATGGGTGGTTTTGGTGCAGCTAAAGCACTATCTACTCGCAACGACGAGCCTCAGAAAGCTTCTCGTCCATGGGACAAAGGCCGTGACGGCTTCGTTCTTGGTGACGGTGCAGGCATGATGGTTCTTGAAGAGTACGAACATGCGAAAGCTCGTGGCGCTAAGATTTACTGTGAGCTAGTTGGCTTCGGTATGTCGGGTGACGCTTACCACATGACATCTCCAAGTGAAGATGGCTCTGGTGGCGCACTAGCAATGGAAGCGGCGATGCGTGATGCTGGCATTACTGGTGAACAAATCGGTTATGTGAATGCACACGGCACATCGACACCTGCAGGTGACGTAGCAGAAGTTAAGGGCATCAAACGTGCTCTTGGCGAAGCTGGCAGCAAGCAAGTATTGGTTTCTTCTACGAAATCAATGACAGGCCACCTTCTAGGTGCTGCAGGTTCTGCTGAAGCTATCATCACGGCTATGTCTTTGGTTGACCAAATTGTTCCACCAACAATCAACCTAGATGATCCTGAAGAAGGCCTAGATATTGACCTAGTACCTCACACCGCACGTAAAGTTAGCAACATGGAATATGCTGCATGTAACTCTTTCGGTTTCGGTGGTACAAACGGCTGTTTGATCTTCAAAAAGATTTAATCATCTTATAAAAGACCTAAACGTTGTAGATAGTCATAATTAGACTTGTTTTTAAACGGCTTGATGCTTAGCATTGAGCCGTTTCTTTTTATGGGGAAAAACATGTTTTGGGTTGACGGAGAAAGCCAGCAAACTATCGACATCTTAGACCGTTCGTTTCAATACGGAGACGGCTGTTTTACGACTATGCTTGTCTCAAATGGTGAGATTGAGCATTTTCACGACCATCAGTATCGTGTCGATGAATGTCTAAAAGCGTTACGTATTTCTGCATTAGATTGGAATGTGGTTAACGCGTGGTTAACTAGTGCAATTCAACACATCCAAAACTGCCACCACGAAAGTGCAAACAAGTCTAATAGTAGAAAAGCTGGAATAAAGCTGCATGTTAGCCGTGGTGCTGGTGGGAGAGGCTACAGTACCAAGAACATTGCTAAGCCAACCATTACCATTAGTACGTTTGATTATCCAAGCCACTATGCAGAATGGCAAGACAACGGAGTTGAGCTCGGAGTTTGTCGCCAAGCACTAGGTTTGAATCCATTACTTGCTGGTCACAAACATAACAATCGCTTAGAACAAGTATTGATGAAGGATGAAATGGATCAGGCTGGTGAAGTTGACGGTTTGGTTCTTGATATCTCAGGCAATGTGATTGAAACCACCATGGCCAATCTATTTTGGCGTCAAGGTGAGGTCATTTATACTCCGCAGCTTACCCAAAGTGGTGTTGCAGGCGTTATGCGTAAGCAAGTGTTAACGACGCTGAATCAAACTGAACTTTCCGTTACTATTGCTGACTACTGCTTACCTCAAGTCATGCAAGCTGACGAGGTTTTCATTACCAACTCCATTTTAGGGGTTGCTCCTGTTACCCGTATTAGTGAAACCCAATTTAACATTGGAACCGTTACTCGTAGCCTTCAAGGACAACTAAACTCGTGATCAAAAAGTTATTTATTTTTATTATCTTGTGCCTAATCGCAGCGGGCGCTGCTGGGTTCTACGTTTACAACCAAGCGCAAGATAACCTCAAACAAGTTATTCAATTGGAAAAGCCGCAGGTGGTTACAATCGCCTCTGGTAGCAGTTTTAATCGTGTACTTGCGCAGCTGATTAATGAAGGCCTATTTGAGGCATCTCCTTATGAGAAATTAATCCGCAAGCTACATCCAGAGCTTGTTGATGTCAAAGCGGGAACATTCCTGTTAGAGCCGGGTTTAACGCTTGAGCAAGCTCTACAGGTACTTGTTGAAGGGAAAGAGCATCAGTTTACTATCACCTTTGTTGAAGGTAGTCGTTTTGACGAGTGGCTTGTTCAGTTAAAGAACAATGAGTTTATTCAACAAACGCTTGATGGGGTTTCTGAAAAAGAGATCGCTGAAAAGCTGGGTATTGAAAATGAGAAGCTAGAAGGTTTGTTCTTAGCTGAGACCTACCACTACACCTACGGCACCACAGATTTAGATCTGCTAAAGCGAGCACATCGTGATCTCATGAACGTTGTGAACGACGAGTGGGAAAAGAGAGCGGACAAATTGCCTCTTAAGTCACCTTATGAAGCGCTGATTCTGGCATCCATCATTGAGAAAGAGACTGCCGTTGCTTCAGAGCGTGAACGTGTGTCGTCTGTGTTCGTCAACCGTTTGAACAAGCGTATGCGTTTGCAAACGGACCCAACTGTGATTTATGGAATGGGCGATAGCTACGATGGCAACATCCGTAAGAAAGATCTAAGAACCCCAACGCCATACAACACATACACTATGAGTGGTCTGCCGCCAACGCCGATTGCTATGGCGGGCAGAGCGTCAATTAATGCGGCTCTGAATCCAGAAAAGAGTAACTACCTCTATTTTGTCGCGAGTGGCACAGGTGGGCACGTATTTTCAAAGAGTTTGGCTGAGCACAACCGTGCAGTACGAGCTTACTTAAAACAATTAAGAAAAAACAAATAAAGAACGAATTATGAATCAGTCGAAATTTATCGTGGTTGAAGGCCTTGAAGGTGCAGGTAAAAGCACAGCTATCAATGCCATCGTTGAGACATTGAAAGCATCTGGTGTTGAAGAGCTAGTAAACACTCGTGAACCTGGCGGTACCGTGCTGGCGGAAAAGATGCGCTCACTGGTTAAAGAAGAGCACGAAGGCGAAAAGCTTCAAGACATGACTGAGTTACTGCTGATGTACGCTGCACGTGTTCAATTAGTCGAAAACGTGATTAAGCCGGCTTTAGATAGCGGTAAGTGGGTATTAGGTGATCGCCATGATATGTCTTCTCAAGCGTATCAAGGTGGTGGTCGTCAGATCGCACGCACGACAATGGAATCATTGAAAGCAACCACGCTAGGCGATTTTAAGCCTGATCTAACTCTATACTTGGATTTAGACCCTAGAGTAGGGCTTGAGCGTGCTCGTGGTCGTGGTGAGCTAGATAGAATCGAAAAGATGGATATCTCTTTCTTCGATCGCACACGTGAACGTTACCTTGAGATAGCTGCACAAGATGACTCGGTTCTTGTGATCAATGCAGAGCAAGAAATAGAACAAGTAGCAGCGGATATTAAGCAAGCGCTTAGTTCGTGGCTAGACCAACAGTAGGTAGTCATGGCGGAAGTGTATTCTTGGCTCACGCCAGTTTGGAGTGAGTGGAAAAAAAGCCTCGATGCTGAGCGTTTTCCGAATTCTGTGATTGTTAATGCGCCGGAAGGGTTGGGCGTTGATGCTCTTATTAGCCAACTTACCGATGCATTAATGTGCACAAACTATGAAAGTGAGGCGTGTGGGTTTTGCCATAGCTGTGAATTGATGAAATCGGGTAGCCATCCGGATTTTCATGTTATCTCACCAGAGAAAGAAGGCAAATCGATCACGGTTGACCAAGTACGTGCAAGCAATCGCTGGGCTCAAGAATCATCTCAGTTGGGCGGTTTGCGCGTTATCTTACTGGAACCTGCTGAGGCGATGAATGAGTCGGCTTCCAATGCTTTGCTGAAAACTCTTGAAGAGCCTTCAAGCCAGTGTATTTTCATTCTGTCGACTCGTAACAGCAATCGCCTCATGCCAACCATCATCAGTCGCTGTCAGCAATTCAATGTGGTGAGCCCACAATTGGAAGCGGGCTCAGCATGGCTTGACGGGGAAGTAGGTAAGGCTGTGCCACCGTATATTTTGGCACTTAACGATAATGCGCCGTTGAAAGCGAAAGCGATGTTTGAAGAAGGCGGTGTAGAGGCTTCCGAGAAAGTATTCGACGGTTTCGTTAATATCGTCAAAGGCACTCAGCCAGACATGCTGAAGTTCTCGACTGAGCTTGCTAAAGATCCTTTGATACAGCTTGGTTGGTTATGGCATTTACTTTCAGATGTACAGAAGTTGCATTTCGGTTTGGCAAATAATGCTATAACCCCAAGTGCTAACGCGCTGTGTGAGGTGATGTCTTACCAAAGCGCCTATACTGCAGCACATAAACTGTTGATACTGATTGAGCAGTTGAAGCAACACCCTGGGCTCAATACGGAGCTACTCATAATGAATTGGCTGATAGCCACTTGCGAGGAAACATGTTCGTAGATTCCCACTGTCATTTAGACAAGCTGGATTACCAAGATTTACACACCAGTGTAGAAGATGTCGTTAACAAAGCGAAAGCAGCGAATGTTGACCAACTACTTTCTGTGGGTGTGACACTAGATTCGTTTGAAAACATGCTCGAAATGATCGCGCCGTTTGATAACGTTAAAGCGTCTTGTGGCGTTCATCCTCTTGATGTTGAAAGTGATTTTAGCTTTGAAAGAATGCGTGAATACGCGAGCAACCCTAAAGTGGTTGCGATAGGTGAAACCGGCTTAGATTACCACTATCAACCTGAAACTGCGGAATTGCAGCAACTGCGATTCAAACAGCATGTTGAGCTAGCGGTAGAACTGAACAAGCCTTTGATCATTCACACTCGTAATGCGCGTGAAGATACACTTGCGATTCTTCGTGACGGTGGCGCTGAGAAGTGTGGTGGTGTCATCCACTGTTTTACTGAAGATCAGGCGTTTGCTGAAGCGGCTATGGAATTAGGGTTCTATATTTCAATTTCAGGCATTGTGACCTTTAAGCAAGCAACAGAACTTAAAGAGGTTGTTAAAAACCTACCGTTAGATAGGCTACTAATTGAAACGGACTCTCCATACCTGGCGCCAATCCCATATCGTGGGAAGCAGAATCAGCCTGCATATGTAGTTGAGGTGGCAGCCTATATTGCGCAGTTGAAGGGCATTTCGATGAAAGAGGTTGCTGAACAAACGACCAAAAATTATCAGAAACTTTTTTTGCGATAAAAAATGAACTAAACAAATAAAAGGGAGCGAAAGCTCCCTTTTTGTGTTTTTGATCACCAAAAATACGTTTTTTTTTAATGTTTACGAATTATGTTGAACTTGGGAGCGTGAATTATAACATTTGTAATTTTGTTACTAAAAATAACATTCACTCTTATTTTATTTACCCAGTAAAATAATAATGGCTTTCAAAAATATCATTTAATATCAAAGGTTTATTTTATTGTAAACCATTGCATTTCTAAATTTGACATGTGATCCAAGACGTGTTTTGAAACTAAATTTCGTAAGTCACTAGAAAGTTAGTTCTGCATCAATATATATTTAGCGGCAGAAAATATAATGCAATACATGGTTACATTTTCACTGGGTGCTAACATATAGGCTACGGGGGTGTGCCGTTAGAACCCATATAATTATTTTATCTTTATCAGGAGCATAAACATGTTTAAGAACCTTTTTGCTAGCCTGCAAAAAGTTGGTAAGTCTCTGATGCTTCCAGTATCAGTTTTACCAGTTGCGGGTATTTTGCTAGGTGTCGGTGCAGCAGATCTTCCTTTCATTCCAGAAATTGTTTCAAACCTAATGGAACAAGCTGGTGGTTCAGTATTTGGTCAAATGGCACTACTGTTCGCAGTAGGTGTTGCACTTGGCTTTACTAACAACGATGGTGTTGCTGGTCTAGCAGCAATCGTTGGTTACGGCATCATGACTGCTACACTAGGCGTAATGGCTGGTGTAATGGGCGTTGATAAAATCGATACTGGTGTACTAGGTGGTATCCTAGTCGGTGGTGTTGCTGCTTGGGCATTCAACCGTTTCTTCCGTATTCAACTTCCTGAGTACCTTGGCTTCTTCGCTGGTAAGCGTGCTGTGCCAATCATCACAGGTTTCTCTGCGATCGGTCTAGCAATCCTACTATCTGTAGTATGGCCACCAGTTGGCGGCGCTATCTCTGCGTTCTCTGATTGGGCTGCTCACCAAAACCCACAAGTGGCGTTTGGTATCTACGGTATCGTTGAGCGTTCTCTAATTCCATTTGGTCTTCACCACGTATGGAACGTACCATTCTTCTTCGAAGCTGGTACTTGTGTAAACGCTGCTGGCGAAACTCAAAACGGTGTTCTTACTTGTTACCTAGTTGCTGATGACGCATCTCGTGCAGCGGGCAATGGCTTCGGTCAGCTAGCTGGTGGTTACATGTTCAAGATGTTCGGTCTACCTGCTGCTGCAATCGCAATTGCACACTCAGCTAAGCCTGAAAACCGCGCTAAAGTAATGGGTATCATGGCTTCTGCTGCGTTAACTTCATTCCTAACAGGTATCACTGAGCCAATTGAATTCTCATTCCTATTCGTTGCTCCAGTACTGTACGCAATCCACGCTCTACTAGCTGGTTCTGCTTACGTTCTTGCGAACACTCTAGGTTTTGTACATGGTACATCTTTCTCACACGGTCTAATCGACTTCCTAGTTCTATCTGGCCACGCGTCTAAGATGGGTCTAATGGTTGTTTGTGGTATTGCTTACGCTGCAATCTACTACATCGTATTCCGCACTGTGATTAAAGCTCTAGACCTTAAAACTCCTGGTCGTGAAGACGAGTCAGAAGACGATGCAGTTGCGACTGGTTCTGAACTTGCTGGTGAGCTAGTTGCTGCATTCGGCGGTAAAGCTAACATCACTGGTCTTGACGCTTGTATCACTCGTCTACGTGTTGCAGTTGCTGATACAGCAGTTGTTGACCAAGACAAGCTTAAGAAACTAGGTGCTGCAGGTGTTGTAGTAGTAGCGGGTGGCGTACAAGCTATCTTCGGTACTAAATCTGACAACCTGAAAACAGACATGGATGAGTGGATCCGTAACAACGGTTAATTCACTGATTCGATAAATTGAAAGGAGGCCGATTGGCTTCCTTTTTTGTTTCTACTGTTTCATCAAACTTATTCTTTTATCTCTCAGTTATTTACCTTTCATTTGAAACTAATTACCTATAATCATCATCTTTGATGGCCTGCTATCTTTAACTTTATGATGACAAATGGTGTTGGTTTTTAATTAACCTACCGCTTTTTGAAACAGTTTGAGAATACTATGAAACATCGTTACTTGATTGGCCTTATGTGCGGCAGCCTCACCTCTCTTGCTCATGCTTCTGAAGCTCCTGCGTTAGAAGTTGGTTTAGCCGTTGACCAAGATCTGAGTGCCGTTGTTGAGTTTGACCAGAAATACCGTGTCACTGTTGGCAATGACGGTGCTGCATTTGATTATATTTGGAAGCGTGGTCAGTTTGAGACAGAAGCGCCGTTAAGCTGGTATGTTGGCGCGGGTGCATGGGCAGAGTGGAATGACGACTTTGGTTTGCGTTTACCGCTAGGTGTCAAAGTGAACTTCTATGAAGGTTGGAATGCTTACGCACAGCTTCACCCAGAACTCGATATGTACAAAGGCGTTGAGTTGCAACTAGGTGGTGCTTTGGGCGTGACCTACAAGTTCTAAGGTTGAACTTCAAACGAGCTACAGTAAAAAGCCAGCGTATCGCTGGCTTTTTAATTTTTAGCATTTATTGCCATCTAGAAAGTAAAACTTAATCCGATATTAGCTTGGAATTGGTTCATCCAGTCGGTATCAAAACGAATAATGCAGTCTTGCCCATTGCTTGGGATGTTACATACACCTGTTGTGTCGTTATCAACCACCGTTCCTAACCAACGAACTTGGGTATTCAGCACTAAGCGATCGCTCAATTTATATTCTAAGCCGCCAAAGATTGACGTAGAGAAGCCGTATTTATCTTTCGCCCAGTCTACATCGACATATGAGGCGCCAAGGCCTAAGCCTAGGTATCCAGACAATACCGAGGAAGCCGGGTAGTAAATGCTACTTTGAAAGTGCAGATATTGGATCGAGGAGCTCAGGTTGAGCGTTTCTAATTCAGAGCTTTGGTTTGAGTAAAAGAAACCAACACGCCCTTTCTCAAGTGGTGTCTCAATCGCAAAGGTGTAGTTTTCAGATCCTTTCATGTCATAGGTTTTGCCATCTTGATCTTCGACACTACCACCGCCGGTATAACCAACCATCGGAGTAATAATGATCTCCGGTGAGGCATAAACACTCGAAGCCGACAGAAGCGCAACTAACATCGTCATATTTACTTTGTTATTCATGAGTATATCCTTATCCATACACCTACTAATTGTGATGGTTACATCAATATCGTGCGACTAATTTCGACGATTCTTGAAGATACTTCACACACCTGATAGTACTTAAATAGAGACTCGACAAATTAATAATAAGCCAGAGGTGTCTATGGAACATAATCTGAAAAATGCCCTACAAATTACAGCGTTTATTTACTTCGTCATTCTTTCATTTGGCTTTATTGCGATTGGTAGTTAATACCATTTATTGCGAGGCTGAGTTTCTATACTCAGGGAATAATGAATAGTGGGATTGTAACCAATATTGATACAGCGATAGACTTAGATTATTACGCTAAGTTTATTGCTGGTAAAACAGCACTGGTCGCTCAAGGTGGCGGGCAGAGAAGTATTTTTACCTCAGGCGTTCTAGACGCTTTTCTCCTTTCTAATTTTGACCCTTTCGATGAGTTTTTCGGTACCTCGGCAGGTGCGCTTAACTTATGTGCCTATTTGTGCCGTGATAAGGGCTTAGGGCGTTCTTTTGTCCTTGACCTGACCACGTCTCCAGAGTTCTTTAATCTGTTCTCTTACATACGGCACAGGAAGAATTTAGGGCTTGAGTGGGCCTTAGAGCAAATCATGGCTTACCCTTATAAGCTCGATCTTGATTTAGGGCGGCAAACCTTAGGTGAACGCCACTTCTATGCGGCGGTAACGGATTCTAAAGATCTACGAGATCACTACTTTCCTCTGCTGGGAGACGATTGGTACAAGGTGATGATTGCGACTTGTGCCATCCCTCGCTTGTACAATGACGAGATCTTGATTGGTGATAGCGCTTATGTAGATGGCGGTGTGTCTGCTTCTATTCCCGTTCAAGAAGCGTGGCGTAGGCAAGCTCGTTCTATTGTCGTGATTCGTACTGAGCCAGTAACGGATGAAGAGGGGAGACCGCTAGTTCAAGCGCCACAGCAGCAACCGAAAATCCAAGCACCAAAACCGGTAACCGCCGAGGAGCTGGAGTGGTTCCGAGAGTCGTTCGATAGTGTTCAAGGCCATTGGCAACAAAAAGTGGAGCAATGGAAAACGGACTGGACCTCTTTCTTCCAGCAACAGATCCTACGCTCTAAAGAACAGAAGCGTGACCGTGGGCATTTAGATTTACTTAATGGTGGTCGATGGTTGTTTGGCGCTGATGATATTTACCGTTTAAGCCATTTAATTGGTGATAAGTTTGATTCTGGGTTGGCCGACATGTTGATGGTGCACTATCAAACCTACTCGTTGACTCAAGACTTTTTGCATTCTCCTCCAGACGATGCCTTTGTGGTGCAGATCGCGCCAAGTAAACCGTTAAAATCGAGCTCTTTAATGAGTGACAAAGAAGATTTGCTCCATGATTACGAATTGGGTTTAGAGGCCGGCTACCGGTTCGTTGAAACTTATACCACAACGGAAAACGCTCGCAGTTCGCATATGCCGCAACTGGCAAGTATTGTTATTGATAAATAATGCGGGCGCATAGCTATAGCTAGTCTTGTTGAGACAACATACTAAAATGAAAAAAGGGTTATTGAACTTAGTTCGATAACCCTTTTACTTTTATCTCATGTTGTAGCTATTTATTGGCTTCAACTGCTTTTAGCTAGGTGACAGGTAGGATTCTCATACAGTTAGTTGAGCCAGCCACGTCCATGATATCGCCTTGAGTAATGATCACGAGATCACCAAACTTGAGGTGTCCTTTCTCTTTTAGGCAAGCAAGTGTTGATAGTGCAATGTCAAAGCTGTCTTTGGCTTCTGTCTCAAAATAGATAGGGGTTACGCCTCGATACAAGGTGCAACGGTTTAGTGTTCCTTCGTTACGAGACAAAGCGTAGATAGGCATATCAGCACTTAAACGAGACATCATCAAAGCAGTGCGTCCAGATTCAGTCAGCGTGACTACGCCTTTAATGCCTTCCATGTGGTTAGCAGAGTAGATGGTTGCCATTGATACTGTTTCTTCTGCTGTCACGAAAGTGCGGTCAATTCGGTAGTTGGACTGATTGACGTTCGCCATTTTCTCAGCTCCCACACACACTTCAGCCATCGATTTTACGGTCTCTACTGGATATTGTCCGGCAGCGGTTTCGCCAGACAGCATTACCGCATCAGTACCATCAAGCACTGCGTTCGCTACATCCATTACCTCAGCACGGGTAGGCATTGGAGCTGAGATCATTGATTCCATCATCTGAGTTGCAGTGATGATAGTGCGATTAAGGGCCCTAGCACGGCGTATAAGCTGTTTCTGTACACCGACCAACTCAGGGTCGCCAATTTCTACTCCGAGGTCACCACGAGCCACCATGACCACATCTGAAGCCATTATGATGTCATCCATGTTCTCAACGGTCGATACCGTCTCTGCTCGTTCGACTTTGGCAACGAGGTGAGCTTCTAAGCCTGCTTCACGCGCAAGTTGTCGAGCGTAGTGCATGTCTTCGCCATTGCGTGGGAAAGAGACGGCGAGGTAATCGACTTGGATTTGGGCGGCGGTGACGATGTCTCGCTTGTCTTTGTCGGTTAGCGCTTCTGCAGAAAGCCCACCGCCTTTTTTGTTGATGCCTTTGTTGTTAGATAGCGGGCCACCAATGATGACTTCGGTATGAACGCGGCAACCTTCAACCTTGGTGACTTTGAGTTGCACACGTCCATCATCAAGCAACAAAATGTCGCCGGCGGAAACATCATTCGGCAGCTCTTTATAGTCGAGGCCAACGGCTTGCTGGTCGCCTTCACCCAAGCCTAGGCTGCTGTCGAGAGTGAATTCATCACCAACAGCCAGTTGAATTTTTCCATCTCTGAATGTCGACACACGAATCTTGGGACCTTGAAGGTCGCCGAGGATAGCGATCTGTGTCCCCAGTTTTTTTGCGATTGCTCTGACTTTTTCTGCACGTTGTATATGGTCGTCGCTGCTGCCGTGGGAGAAGTTCATACGAACAATATTGGCACCGGCTTTGATGATCTCTTCAAGCACGTTGCCTTTATCGGTAGAGGGGCCTAGCGTTGTGACGATTTTCGTTTTTCTTAGTTCAGCTGTCATGAATACTCCTAGAGTGAGGCCAGTAATCTTTTTAAAAGACTGAATTAAGTATATGCATTAATTGATAATTTATTGGGAGCTAGGAGGATATTTCTGTATTTACTGTTATTTATTGAACTTGGTGCTCAGGCGCGATGTTTTTTTATGAAAATTAAGTCTCAATTTATCGATGTGGGTGTTAACTTTTCTTAAACTATTTGACTAGATACACAAAGATTCATGTATATACGTGATACTGGTCACGGCGATATACCAAGTGACTTCACAATTACTTCGCAAAGTAAAAAAATTATCCCGTTGATGATTTCTGGAGCGTAAAATGTACATGGCTCAACCGGGCCATATTGATCATATCAAACAGGTCAATGCTGGTCGTGTATATAAACTAATTGACCTTAAAGGTCCTATTTCTCGTATCGATCTGTCCAAACAAAGTGAGTTGGCTCCGGCGAGTATTACAAAAATTACCCGTGAACTCATGGAAGCTCACCTTATCCACGAAACGACGGTTCAAGAAGCCACAACTCGTGGACGTCCTGCTGTGGGCTTGCAAACTAATAACGAAGGTTGGCAGTTCTTGTCGATGCGTCTTGGACGCGGGTATCTCACAATCGCGCTTCATGAGTTGGGCGGCGATGTACTTATCGATACTAAGATCGACATTCACGAACGCGACCAAGATGATGTGCTTGCGCGTCTTCTTCACGAAATCGACGAATTCTTCCAAACTTATGCTGAGCAGCTCGATAGGGTAACCAGTATTGCGATCACGCTCCCTGGTCTTGTGAACTCAGAGCAGGGTATTGTGTTGCAAATGCCGCATTACAATGTCGAAAATTTAGCTTTGGGTCCTGAGATCTACAAAGAAACGGGCTTGCCGGTTTTTATTGCCAATGATACTCGCGCTTGGGCACTGGCTGAGAAGCTGTTTGGTAACTCTCAAGATAATGATAACTCTGTCTTAATCTCCATTCACCACGGCTTAGGTGCCGGGATTATTCTTGATGGCCGCGTTTTACAAGGTCGTCATGGCAACATCGGTGAGCTGGGGCATATCCAGATCGATAAGGAAGGCAAGCTGTGTCATTGTGGTAACCGAGGCTGCTTAGAGACGGTTGCGAGTTCACAAGCGATTCGTGAGCAAGTGAAAGAGCGTCTAGCCAATGGTGAGGAATCCACGCTGACTGCTTTTGAAGATGTCACGATTGAACAAATCTGTGCTGCTGCGGCTGATGGTGATCCACTAGCGGTCGAAGTGATTGAGCAGTTAGGTCGCTACCTAGGCTCAGCGATTGCGATTGTGATTAACCTGTTCAACCCAGAGAAAATCTTAGTCGGTGGTGTTATCAACCAAGCTAAGAGCGTTCTGTACCCTGCGATTCAAAAATGTATCGAAGAGCAGAGCTTGTCGGTTTACCACCAAGATTTAGAGCTGGTGGAGTCTCGATTCTACAAACAAGCAACGATGCCTGGTGCTGCGCTTATCAAGCAAGCCCTTTACGATGGTCAGTTGTTAATGAAAGTTATTGAAGGCTAACTCTTTTTCTCTTCTTTTAGCCTTCCCCCGAACCTTTCCATGTACTTAAGCTTTGTATAACAGCATTTGTTGTACTTAGTTTAAGCATTCTGTGCATTAGCGCTTTGCTTTAACCTATTGAAGTAGGCTATTGTAGCCACAGTTATTATTTGTCACTAAGGTGTTGTATGTCTGGCGTTTTAAATTCGGTTGATCAGAGAACGAAACTGGTTGGTGAAAACCGTCTGGAGCTCTTGTTATTCAGCTTAAATAGTCGTCAATTATTTGCGATTAACGTATTTAAAGTTAAAGAAGTGCTAAAAGTGCCGGTACTTACTCGTTTACCTGGATCTCATCATCACATTACGGGTGTAGCTTCTTTGCGAGGCGAATCTGTGCCTGTGATTGATCTGCGCAGTGCCATTGGTTTTCCACCATCGCGTGCTGAATCGCAAGAGAGTAACTTGATCATTACGGAGTACAACCGAACGGTACAAGGCTTTTTGGTTGGGCAGGTTCGTAATATCGTCAATACAATGTGGACAGAAATTCAGCCGCCACCAAAGACAACGGGTCGCGCCAACTACCTAACCGCTATCACGCATATTCAAGAAGAAGATCAGCACAAAATCGTTGAGATCATCGACGTTGAGAAAGTGTTAGCAGAGATCATCGATTACGATGTCTCGATCTCTGAAGGTGTGTTAGATGAGCAGTTAGCTCAAGAGATGATAGGGCGCAATGTACTTATCGTTGATGACTCTTCAACCGCGCGTAACCAAATCAAAGGCACCTTGTCGCAATTAGGTTTGAACATTATTGAATGTTGTGACGGTTTAGAAGCATTGAACCTACTCAAAGGTTGGTGTGACGAAGGTAAAGACATCAACCAAGAAATACTGTTGATGATCACTGATGCTGAAATGCCTGAGATGGATGGCTACAAACTGACTCACGAAGT
Source organism: Vibrio chagasii (assembly GCA_041879415.1). NCBI lineage: Bacteria > Pseudomonadati > Pseudomonadota > Gammaproteobacteria > Vibrionales > Vibrionaceae > Vibrio > Vibrio chagasii. The sequence continues at coordinate 626,587 of CP090851.1, forward strand.
GCGCTCTGACCCGAGAATGCACGACCTGTTTATTACGCTAAATACTTCATTAAGCGGAAGTTTTAATGAGGCGATGGTGGAAAAAGTAGGGTGTAACCGCTTCATTTCTAAGTTCCAACCTGACTTGTTGGTTGAGGTAACTCAAGAGCGTATGCGTCAGATTTTGTAAATTATACCGTCAGTCGGTTTGTTTTGAGTGACCTTATAGAAAACGTTTGCTATTATTGACGCAGCATATTAATCGTCACGAAATATGCATTACTACTAACGTAACTTTTCACGCACAATCTAAGGTAGTTCCTCTTAATGATATGGTTAACGTCTAAAGTTGTAATGACTTTAAGCTTATTACTATATAGGGAATTTAAGAAAAGACGTACGGAAGCTGACGTTGAGGTATAACTCAACAATTTGAAATAAAGGGAGGCAGATGCTTCCCTTTTTCGTTTCTCTCTTTACCTAAATAAAACAGCGGCTTGAGTTATTAATGAAAGTCTCGTGACTTGGTTTTTAAGCCAACAATCTCATCGGTAATGTCGATAAGCTTCCCTGCAATGACATG